>NZ_JBEGGO010000002.1:0-497789 GCF_052112345.1 Pseudomonas sp. SAS7
TACTACTTAACTCATTGAATCTCAAGGAGTTTGTCGTTCCGATGTCGCTGGAAGTGGGGCGCATTATAAGGGGATTCGAAACCTCGTCAACCTTTAATTTCAAGAAACTTTAATATCGCTGAAAAGCAAAGCAGGGAGGCCTGGCGGCCTCCCTGCTTTTATATAGCACCAGCTGTTTCTAAAGCACGCCGGCCTCGCGCAAGCGCTGCACCTCACCCACCTCCAGCCCCAGCACTTCCCCCAGTACCGCCTCGGTATGCTCACCCAGCAGCGGCGGCGCCCGTCGATACTCCACCGGCGTCTCCGACAACCGTATAGGGCTGGCTACCTGCGGCACGCTACCCGCCAATGGATGCGGAATGTTCACCGCCAACCCACGCGCCATCACCTGTGGGTCCTGGAACATCTGCGCCAGGTCATTGATAGGCCCGCACGGCACCCCAGCAGCCTCCAGCTGGGCAACCCATTCGGCGGTTGTCTTGAAAACCGTGGCCTGGCGAATCAGTGGAATCAGCTCGGCCCTGTTGGCCACCCGCTGCTTGTTAGTAAGGAAGCGTGGATCGTCCGCCCATTGTGGCTGCCCGGCCACTTCTGCAAACTTGCGGAACTGGCTGTCGTTGCCCACGGTAAGAATGAAGTCGCCATCCGCCGTCGGGAAGTCCTGGTAGGGCACTATATTAGGGTGCGCATTGCCCAGGCGCCGAGGCGGGTTGCCCGTAGTCAGGTAATTCATGGCCTGGTTCGCCAGGCAGGCTACCTGTACATCGAGCAACGCCATGTCGACATGCTGGCCTGCCCCGGTCTGCTCCCGATGGGCAAGGGCGGCAAGCATGGCCACCGTGGAGTACAGCCCGGTAAGGATGTCGGTAAGCGCCACACCCACCTTGACCGGCCCGGCGCCTTCCTCACCCTCCGGGCGGCCGGTCAGGCTCATCAGCCCACCCAGCCCCTGGATCATGAAGTCATAACCCGCACGCTTGGCATACGGCCCGGTCTGACCAAAACCGGTAATGGAGCAATAGATAAGCTGCGGGTTGATCGCCTTCAGGCTCTGGTAGTCCAGCCCATAGGCCGCCAAACCACCCACCTTGAAGTTCTCGATGACAATATCGGACTTCGCCGCCAACTCACGCACCAGGCGCTGCCCTTCAGGCCGGGTGAAGTCGATAGTCACCGACCGCTTGTTACGGTTGGCCGACAGGTAGTAAGCCGCCTCGCTGGTGTTTTCACCCTCGGCATCCTTGAGGAAGGGAGGCCCCCACGCGCGGGTATCGTCACCACTGCCCGGGCGCTCCACCTTTATGACGTCAGCGCCCAGGTCAGCGAGAATCTGGCCAGACCATGGGCCGGCCAACACGCGCGAAAGGTCCAGCACCCGCAGATGTGATAGCGCGCCCATGGGCTGGCTCCTTATCAATAGAAGGCCTGGATACCGGTCTGCGCACGCCCCAGGATCAATGCATGCACGTCGTGAGTACCTTCATAGGTGTTGACCACTTCCAGGTTCACCAGGTGACGGGCCACGCCAAACTCATCGGAGATGCCGTTGCCACCCAGCATGTCGCGCGCCATGCGGGCGATATCCAGCGCCTTGCCGCAGGAGTTGCGCTTCATGATCGAGGTAATTTCCACAGCAGCTGTACCTTCATCCTTCATACGCCCCAGGCGCAGGCAGCCTTGCAGTGCCAGGGTGATTTCGGTCTGCATGTCGGCCAGCTTCTTCTGGATCAGCTGGTTGGCAGCCAGAGGGCGGCCGAACTGCTGACGGTCCAGGGTGTACTGACGCGCGGTGTGCCAGCAGGCTTCGGCCGCACCCAGCGCCCCCCACGAGATGCCATAGCGGGCGGAGTTGAGGCAGGTGAACGGACCTTTGAGGCCGCGCACATCCGGGAAGATGTTCTCTTCTGGCACGAACACATTGTCCATGACCACTTCACCGGTGATCGAGGCGCGCAGGCCGACCTTGCCATGGATTGCCGGGGCGCTGAGGCCCTGCCAGCCTTTTTCCAGGACAAAGCCGCGGATATCCCCCGCATCGTCCTTGGCCCAGACCACGAATACGTCAGCGATGGGGCTGTTGGTGATCCACATCTTGCTCCCGGTCAGGCGGTAACCGCCGTCGACCTTCCTGGCGCGGGTGATCATCGAGCCAGGGTCGGAGCCATGGTTAGGCTCGGTCAGGCCGAAACAACCGATCCACTCGCCACTGGCCAGCTTGGGCAGGTACTTCTGCTTTTGTGCCTCGGTACCAAACTCGTTGATCGGCACCATCACCAGTGACGACTGCACGCTCATCATCGAGCGATAACCCGAATCGATACGCTCAACCTCACGGGCGATCAGGCCATAGCACACATAGTTCAGCCCGCTGCCGCCGTATTGCTCGGGGATGGTGGCACCCAGCAGGCCAATTTCCCCCATCTCGCGGAAGATCGCCGGGTCGGTCTGCTCGTGGCGGAAGGCCTCGAGCACACGCGGGGCCAGCTTGTCCTGGGCGAACTGATGAGCGCTGTCACGCACCATGCGCTCTTCTTCAGTGAGCTGCTGATCCAGCAGCAGCGGGTCGATCCAGTGGAAGCTTGCTTTACCGGCCATGAGCGAAATCCTCGAAATAGGGGGCAGTTTCTTGTGCCTTTGAGCCTAGGCCTGATCGGCCGCCGGGACAAACGAGGATTGCGCACCAATTAGTGATAATTTGTCACTTCGCAAATCGGTAAAACACCTTATAAACAGCCTTACGAGTGAGGTTGACGTACATGCGCCGCAAGATTCCCAGCACCGCTGCCCTGGTTTGCTTTGAGGCGGCGGCGCGCCACGAGAGCTTTACCAAGGCTGCGCAGGAACTCGCCCTGACCCAGGGTGCCGTTTGTCGGCAGATTGGCGGCCTTGAAGCCTTCCTCAATGTGGAACTGTTCCGCCGTTCGCGCCGCGGCGTGAAGCTGACCGAGGCCGGGCTTTCCTATAGCCGCCAGGTTGCCGCCCAACTGGACGCCGTAGAGCGCGATACCCTGTCGGTGATGGGCCAGCAGGGCGCCAGCGTGATCGAACTGGCCGTGGTGCCTACCTTTGGTACCCAATGGCTGCTTCCGCGCCTCAAGGACTTCCAGCAACGCCATCCGGAGGTCACGGTCAACCTCACCAACCGCACCCGGCCATTCCTGTTCGCCGACACCCCCTTCGATGCCGCTATCTATTTCGGTGATGCCGACTGGTCCGGCACCCAGTCGCACCGGCTGATGGGGGAGAACCCGGTCCCCGTCTGCAGCCCGGCATTGCTGGCCGGGCAGGGCATGCTCGAAGCACAGCGCATCGCCCAACTGCCACTGCTGCAGCAAAGCACGCGCCCCTACGCCTGGCGGCAGTGGTTCGGCAGCCTGGGGATGAATGTGGAACGCGACATGACAGGCCCGCGTTATGAACTATTCTCGATGCTCGCCCAGGCGGCCATACATGAAATGGGGATCGCACTGATTCCGCCGTTCCTGATCCAGCGTGAGCTGGGGGAGGGTAGGCTGGTGGTCGCTAACAGGCATGCCCTGATCAGCGACAAGGCCTACTATCTGATGATCCCGGAGCGCAAGGTAGAGTCGGCCTCGCTGCGCGCCTTCCGCGACTGGCTGGTTAGCCAGGCCCAGGCCTACACCTCAGCAACCTGACCAAGTGCGACAAATTGACTCTGTAGTTAATTATTTTAAACACCTACAGATATATGTATTTGTCGCATATGCATAAACTGTTATGCCAGAGTAAAAACTCCCTTTAACCCTGCTAATCACGCGGCTTTGCGCGGTATTTTGCGACACTCACCGTGCAATAAGCGAATTAACCGAAATATTTTTGATTTTCTCTCCTAATCTCCCAATAGCTCATGTTTGAAGGGCTGGAGTCTTACCGCTGCGACAAGCGGTCACAGGGTGACTTGTAGTTTTAACTTCGTTTCGCTCCATAACCGGTTGAAGGCCTCAGGGTTCGTCTGCAAAATGCTTCGCCCGCCCGGGATTCGGCGGGTCGGCGCTCCACAGCCGCCCCAGCGCACCATCCGAAGTGCGCTGGCTCTTACAAAGACAAAAGGTCACCGCAGGAGAAATAGTCGTGCACATTGGTGTTCCTCTCGAGACGCAGACCGGTGAGACAAGGGTCGCCGCGACCCCGGAAACCATCAAGAAACTGATTGGCCAGGGCCATCAGGTCACCGTCCAACGGGGGGCAGGGCTCAACGCCAGCATTCCGGACAGTGCCTATGAGGCCGTGGGCGCTTCCCTTGGGAGCGCAGCCGATGCCTACGGCGCCCAATTGGTACTCAAGGTGGTCGCCCCCAACGACCAGGAGCTGGCCCTGATCAACAGTGGCAGCCTGCTGGCGGGCATGCTCAACCCCTTCAACAGTGAACTGATCGGCAAGATGGCCGAACGCGGCATCACCGCTTTCGCCCTGGAAGCTGCACCCCGCACCTCGCGGGCGCAGAGCCTGGACGTGCTGTCGTCTCAGGCCAACATCGCCGGTTACAAGGCCGTGTTGCTGGCTGCCCATCACTACCCACGCTTCATGCCCATGCTGATGACCGCCGCCGGTACCGTGAAGGCCGCGCGAGTGCTAATCCTGGGGGCGGGTGTTGCCGGCCTGCAGGCCATCGCCACCGCCAAGCGCCTGGGTGCGGTGATCGAAGCATCCGACGTGCGCCCGGCAGTGAAAGAGCAAATCGAGTCGCTGGGTGCCAAGTTCATCGACGTGCCTTACGAGACCGATGAGGAACGCGAGTGCGCTGAAGGCGTTGGCGGTTACGCCCGGCCGATGCCAGCCAGCTGGATGCAACGTCAGGCCCAGGCCGTGCACGATCGCGCCAGGCAGGCGGATATCGTCATCACCACCGCACTGATTCCGGGCCGCAAGGCACCGACCCTGCTCAGCGCCGAAACCGTCGCGCAGATGAAGCCCGGCTCGGTGGTCATCGACCTCGCTGCAGCCCAGGGTGGCAACTGCCCGCTCACCGTTGCTGACCAGGTGGTAAAGGAAAACGGCGTGACCATCGTCGGCCCGACCAACCTGCCAGCTCAGCTGGGTGCCGACGCCTCGGCGCTGTATGCGCGCAACCTGCTGGACTTCATGAAGCTGCTGTTCGACAAAGACGGCGCGCTGGTCATCAACCTCGAAGACGACATCGTCGCGGCCTGCCTCATGTGCCGTGATGGTCAAGTCGTCCGCAAGAACGGCTAAGGAGCACGACAATGGAAGACATGCTGATTTCCCATGGCATCTACAACCTCATCATCTTCGTGCTGGCCATCTATGTGGGCTACCACGTGGTGTGGAACGTCACCCCGGCACTGCACACGCCGCTGATGGCCGTGACCAACGCCATCTCTGCCATCGTGATCGTCGGTGCCATGCTGGCCGCCGCCCTCACCGTGACCCCTGCCGGCAAGCTGATGGGCACCCTCGCCGTGGCCCTGGCCGCGGTCAATGTGTTCGGTGGCTTCCTGGTCACCCGCCGCATGCTTGAGATGTTCAAGAAGAAAGCCAAGAACGAGGGGCAGAAGTAAGCATGAGCATGAATCTGGTAACACTTCTGTACCTGGTCGCTTCGGTGTGCTTCATCCAGGCGCTCAAGGGCCTGTCGCACCCGACCACATCGCGGCGAGGCAACCTGTTCGGCATGATCGGCATGGGCATCGCCATGCTGACCACGGTTGGCCTCATTTATAAGCTGGGCGCCGAGCTGGCTACCGCGGGTATTGGCTACGTCATCGTCGGCCTGCTGGTCGGTGGTACTGCCGGTTCGATCATGGCCAAGCGCGTCGAGATGACCAAGATGCCGGAACTGGTCGCCTTCATGCACAGCATGATCGGCCTGGCTGCGGTGTTCATCGCCATCGCCGCCGTGCTGGAGCCGCAGTCGATGGGCATCGTTGCCGCAATCAGCGACCCGATCCCCACCGGTAACCGCCTGGAGCTGTTCCTCGGCGCAGCCATCGGTGCAATCACCTTCTCCGGTTCGGTAATCGCCTTCGGCAAGCTTTCGGGCAAGTACAAGTTCCGCCTGTTCCAGGGTGCCCCGGTACAGTTCCCCGGCCAGCACAAGCTGAACCTGATCCTCGGCCTGACCACCATCGCCCTGGGACTGCTGTTCACCTTCACCGGTCATTACAGCGCCTTCACCCTGATGCTGGCCCTGGCCTTCGTCATGGGCGTGCTGATCATCATCCCGATCGGCGGCGCCGACATGCCGGTGGTGGTGTCGATGCTCAACAGCTATTCGGGCTGGGCGGCAGCCGGTATCGGCTTCTCGCTGAACAACTCGATGCTGATCATTGCCGGCTCGCTGGTGGGTTCGTCCGGTGCCATCCTCTCGTACATCATGTGCAAGGCGATGAACCGGTCGTTCTTCAACGTCATCCTCGGTGGCTTTGGCGGCGACACCGACGCCGGCGCAGCGCAAGGCTCGAAAGAGCAACGCCCGGTGAAGTCCGGTTCGGCCGACGATGCCACCTTTCTGCTCAGCAACGCCGACAGCGTGATCATCGTCCCGGGTTACGGGCTGGCGGTGGCCCGTGCCCAGCACGCGCTGAAGGAACTGACCGAGAAGCTGACCCACAACGGCGTGACCGTGAAGTATGCAATCCACCCGGTGGCGGGCCGCATGCCCGGGCACATGAACGTGCTGCTGGCCGAGGCCGAAGTACCGTACGATCAGGTGTTCGAGATGGACGACATCAACGCCGAGTTCGGCCAGGCCGACGTGGTGCTGGTACTGGGCGCCAACGACGTGGTCAACCCGGCAGCGAAGAACGACCCCAAGTCGCCAATCGCCGGCATGCCGATCCTCGAAGCGTTCAAGGCCAAGACCATCATCGTCAACAAGCGCTCCATGGCCAGCGGCTATGCCGGCCTGGACAACGAACTGTTCTACCTGGACAAGACCATGATGGTGTTCGGTGACGCCAAGAAAGTCATCGAAGACATGGTGAAGGCGGTGGAGTGAAAACCGCCGCTGCAAACCAACTGATATAAAGGAAGCCCCGGTCAGATTCTGCCGGGGCTTTCCTTTTATTGATCCGGATCAACGGCTCTACTTCAAGGCTTCTCATACGACCATGGTCGTGGGACGGCAATGGGCTAAATCTCTAGACTGCGCTGCAGTAGTTTCAGTAGCCCGAGATAACAATCCATGTACCGTGATCGTATCCGCTTGTCCTCCCTGCACAGCAAGGTAATGAGTGCGGCTGATGCCGCTGGTCTGATCGAGGACGGCATGACTGTCGGCATGAGCGGTTTCACCCGCGCCGGCGAAGCCAAGGCCGTACCGCATGCACTGGCCGAACGTGCCAAGCAGTCGCCACTGAAAATCAGCCTGATGACCGGCGCCAGCCTGGGCAATGACCTGGACAAGCAACTGACCGAGGCCGGCGTGCTGGCTCGCCGCATGCCATTCCAGGTCGACAGCACCCTGCGCAAGGCCATCAACGACGGCCAGGTGATGTTCATCGACCAGCACCTGTCGGAAACCGTCGAACAATTGCGTAACCAGCAGCTGAAGCTGCCGGACATCGCTGTGATCGAAGCCGTGGCCATCACCGAACAAGGCCACATCGTGCCAACCACGTCGGTAGGCAACTCGGCCAGCTTCGCGATCTTTGCCAAGCAGGTGATTGTCGAGATCAACCTCTCGCACAACCCCAACCTCGAAGGCCTGCACGACATCTATATCCCGACCTACCGCCCGACCCGCACGCCAATCCCGCTGGTCAAGGTCGACGACCGCATCGGCAGCACTGCCATCCCGATCGACCCGGCCAAGATTGTCGGCATCGTCATCAGCAACCAGCCGGATTCGCCGTCCACCGTATTGCCGCCGGACGACGAAACCCAGGGCATTGCCGATCACCTGATCAACTTCCTCAAGCAAGAAGTTGAAGCTGGCCGCATGACCAACAAGCTCGGCCCGCTGCAAGCCGGTATCGGCAGCATCGCCAACGCGGTGATGTGCGGCCTGATCGAGTCGCCGTTCGAAGACCTGACCATGTACTCCGAAGTACTGCAGGACTCCACCTTCGACCTGATCGACGCCGGCAAGCTGAGCTTCGCGTCGGGCAGCTCGATCACCTTGTCCGGCCGCCGCAATGCCGACGTATTCGGCAACCTGGAGCGGTACAAGGACAAGCTGGTGCTGCGCCCGCAAGAAATCTCCAACCACCCGGAAGTGGTACGTCGCCTGGGCATCATTGGTATCAACACCGCACTGGAGTTCGATATCTACGGCAACGTCAACTCCACCCACGTGTGCGGCACCCGGATGATGAACGGCATCGGCGGCTCGGGTGACTTCGCCCGCAACGCCCACCTGGCCGTATTCGTCACCAAGTCGATTGCCAAGGGCGGCGCGATTTCCAGCGTGGTGCCGATGGTCAGCCATGTCGACCACACCGAGCACGACGTGGACATCCTGGTCACCGAGCAGGGCCTGGCCGACCTGCGTGGCCTGGCGCCGCGCGAGCGGGCACGGGCGATCATCGACAACTGTGTGCACCCAGACTACCGCGCTGCGCTGAACGATTACTTTGATCGCGCCTGCCAGCGTGGCGGCCACACGCCGCACATCCTGCGTGAAGCGCTGAGCTGGCACGAGAACCTGGAAGAAACCGGGCGCATGCTGGCTAGCTGATGCAGACGCGGCCTTGTGCCGCGATGGGCTGCACAGTAGCCCTCTCCAACTCAGCTGTGACATCGCACTACTGGGGCCGCTCTGCGGCCCTATCGCGACACAAGGCCGCTCCTACAAGACTGTGCTGCACAGTTCGGCCATCTAAAGCGTCACAAACTGTTCTACTGTACCGGTTTTCTGCCGATCCCCGCCCCTCGAACCCCTCTTACGCCCCTAAAATGCACCATAGTCGTGCAGACCAGTACAGTTGCGCCATTTTCGAGTGCAACAGTAGGGTTACACAGTTAACTGAGCCATCGTCTTTCAATAGAACTGTATCTACTGTTATGGACAACAGAGGAGGATCATTGGCATCAGTTAAATCACTACCTAATCCCGCCATAAGCGGAAGGATGAAGCATCATGGAACGTACCCTCAGTTCCGGTCTGGTTTTTGAAAGCAACGCCCAGCAACCCAACGCCTCGCTGCCGCTGCGCGCACTGTCCACCCTGCTGCTGTGGCAGCGCCGTATGGCCAGCCGCCGTCAACTGGCTCGCCTGGACGGCCGTCTGCTGGCTGACGCCGGTATCAGCGAGTCGCAGCGTTACGAAGAGCTGAGCAAGCCTTTCTGGCGCTAAGCTCCGGCTTGCCGGCTTCGGCCGGCACCGCGAATTCCCAAACCCGTTGCAGGTGACTGCGACGGGTTTTTTTATTTCCAGGCCGCGCGCTAGAGCCGTTTTCAGGCTGACAGGTACAGTTTATAAATATTGAAAACA
The DNA here is from genome assembly GCF_052112345.1 of Pseudomonas sp. SAS7. Taxonomy (NCBI): domain Bacteria; kingdom Pseudomonadati; phylum Pseudomonadota; class Gammaproteobacteria; order Pseudomonadales; family Pseudomonadaceae; genus Pseudomonas; species Pseudomonas sp. SAS7. The sequence goes on from NZ_JBEGGO010000002.1 coordinate 9,416, forward strand.
AGCCAGTACAGTTATCTGGCGTGCCGTTCATTAACTTCCACAAACAACGGCGCGTGATACGCTTGGCTTAACAGTCTGTTGAAAGCCGCTGTTAAACGTACCGCGACGAGCTGTATGAGCGTCCGATAAGCAGAACCACCCGATCCTAGTCCAGGAGTTCACCATCATGTCCCGTAAATACCTGATTGGCGCCGCCCTGATGCTGAGCCTGGCCGGCACCGCACACGCCACCAGCTTCGTTGTCACCACCGACGCCGTCGTTGGCGCAGTGGCCGCATCCACCGATGCCACTTCCGATATCTCCTCGTCCTTCAAAGACGACAAGATCGTGCAGGCCGCCCGTGACGACGCCGCCAGCTTCGTGGGCAGCCAAGGCGACATCCGCGGTGCCAAGCTGGAAAGCGCTTTCCTGCACATCCGCTCGCAGATGCCGGCCCTGCAGGCCAGCGACGCGCAACTGGCCCAGGCCATCCTGGCGCTCTGAGCCCGGCTGAGCCGTTCAGCTGTGCTGGTCACCCCCAGCACAGCCGCACCTGACTTTGCCGCCCACGTTCCCAGCCGTTGTAGAGCCCATGCGTTATCTGTTGCCGCTGCTGTTCTCCGTTGCCGGCATGGCCAGTGCCCATGCCATGGATACCACCACGCAAAGCCTGGTCATCACCGGCTATGTCACCAGCCAGGTCACCACCGCACCGTTTGATCGCAAGCTGGTTCGCCAGGCGCGCGACGATGCGGCTGCCTTCGTTGCCAGCGACGGCCAGATCCGCGGCGTGCGGCTGGAGGCCGCGCTGGAATCATTACGCCACAATTGTTCACAGCACGCCGTCGGCGACCTGGAACTGGCGCAGGCGATTCTCGTCCAATAACTACATCTGACTCCCTGTATTTTTTCGGAGATGCTCCATGCGTAAACCGCTGATTGCCGCTACCCTCGGCATGCTGCTGCTGGCCGACCTGGCCCATGCACAGACCTTGGTGGCCACCAGCAACATCATCGTGCGTGCCTTTGGCCGCTCGATCGACTTCACCTCAGACACCACCACGTCCATTCGCGACTCCAAAGTGGTACGCGAAGCCCACGATGACGCCGCCAGCTTCGTCGCCAGCAATGGCGACATTCGCGGTGTCCAGCTTGAAGCCGCCTTCAGCACCCTGCGCGAGCGTGTGCCAGAAGCCCGCGGCGCCAGCGATCAGGTACTGGCCGAAGCCATCCTCGCGCTGTGAACCGCATACGTGCCTGGCTGCTCGGCTGCGTCCTGACGCTGCTCGGCACACCCGCATTGGCCGACCTGCAGCTTGAGCTGCAGGCATCCGGCCTTGACCCACAACAAACCCAAGCCACCCAGGCCCTGCTCGACGAGGCCATGGGCAAGCTGCCTCCGCGGTTCAAGCAACAGCTGGACCGCCGCGTACGGGTCAGCTGGAGCGACAACATGCCTGCCGACGCCTACGGCCAGGCATCGCTGGTGTCCACCCTCGAACTCAACCGTCGCCTGCTGCCCGGCCTCACCGATGGCAGCGCCGCCACCGAGCGCACCAACCGCCCGCATGGCACGGTACGTGAAGAACTGCTGGCCACCGTGTTGCACGAGCTCACCCATGTCTACGACCGTGCCCGCCTGTGGCCCGGTGCCGACAATTCGCTGATTGCCCGCTGCAAGCGCCAGCAAGGCACGCTGGGCAAGATTGGCCTGCCCGAAGAATGCCGCGGCCAGGCCGAGCGCCGCTTCACCCTCAGCGACGACCCGCGCCTGCTCGACCTGGCCGGCTGGCAGCAGTACGTGGGCCGACGCGGCGAGCGCGAACAGCACAATGGCCAGTTCGTGCGCAGCCCCGACAGCTATGAGCTGAGCAGCCCCAAGGAGTACATCGCGGTCAACATGGAGTACTTCCTCCTCGACCCGAGCTACGGCTGCCGCCGCCCGGCGCTGAACCAATACCTGCGCGAGCACTTCGGCTGGGCACCGCAACAGGACACTTGCGCCAAGGGCCTGCCGTTCATCAACGCGGGCAGTGACTTCGCCCGCCAGCCGCTGGGTGAAATCGACCCCGAGCGGGTGTATGAAGTGGATTACCTGCTGGCCGAAGCCAACCAGAACCTGGTCAGCCGCTGGGGCCACAGCATGCTGCGTCTGGTGATCTGCAAGCCCGGCCGCCCACGCGGGCCGGACTGCCGCCTGGACCTCGACCAGAGCCTGGTGCTGTCGTACCGCGCCTTCGTCAACGACGTGCAGCTGTCCAGCTGGGACGGCCTGATCGGTGTCTACCCCTCGCGCTTGTTCGTACTGCCGCTGGGCCAGGTGATCGATGAATACACCAAGACCGAACTGCGTAGCCTGGCCTCGGTACCCCTGAAGCTCAGCCGCGATGAAGTCGAGAACCTGGTGCGTCAGGCCGCCGAGATGCACTGGAGCTATGACGGCAACTATTGGTTCCTGTCCAACAACTGTGCGGTGGAGTCACTGAAACTGCTGCGCAGCGGCACCGCCAACCCACGCCTGAACGACCTCGACAGCATCATGCCCAACGGTTTGCTGGCCGTGCTCAAGGGCAGGGGGCTGGCCGACACCAGCGTACTCGACGACCCACGCGAGGCGTTGCGCCTGGGCTACCGCTTCGACTCTTACCGCGACCGCTACCAGGCCATGTTCGAGGTACTGAGGAAACAGCTGCCGATCAAGCAGGCCCTGGTTGAAGACTGGCTGGCCCAGGATGCCGAGCAGCGCCGCCCCTGGTTCGCCAAGGCCGACCTGCGCACCAGCGCTGCGTTGCTGCTGCTTGAACAGGCCAGCTTGCGCCGGCAACTGCTACTGGCACAGGACGAGGTCAAGCAACGTTACCTGAATGCCGCGGCGCTGAAAGATGGCAGCATCAACAAGGCTGACGCCACCCTCAAGCAGATGCTCGCCAACAGCGGTTTCCTCAGCCGCCCGGCAGAGTTGCTCGATGCCAAGGGCTACGGGCTGCCGCAACCCGAAGAGCGCAAGCACCTCGAGCAGGTCAGCAGCGAACGCCAGGCGCAGCTGCTGCGCTTGAGCACCAGCCTGGACAAAGAGGTGAGGGCACTGCTGGAGCCATCGCGCGCCAAGGAAATTGCCGCGGTCGAGGCCAATGTGAAGCAGATCGGTGAGCATTTGCGGGCGCTGCACAAAGCTGCCGGTGGCCTGCAATTGTGATGTTGCCGGTGCCGACCTCTTCGCGGGTGAACCCGCGCCTACAGGGGAATGCGTAGCCTGTGGGAGCGGGTTTATCCGCGAAGAGGCCAGCACAAGCAGTACAAAGCCTACAGGCTCTCCTGCGCCTCCGAAGGCAAATCCTCATCCAGATGCAGCCAGGACAACCGGCTGCCCACCCAGATATGCCGGTTGGCCCGCACCCGCTCCGGGTGATCCAGGGTCGCTACCGTCACATCAACCGTCTCAGGGCTGTGCGTGGTCACCAGCGCCACGTGCGCCCCACACTGCCCGCAGAAGTACCGGCTGCAACTGGCCGGTGCCACATAGCAGTTCGGTTCACCCGCCAGCCACACAAACCCCGAACGGGGCAGGGTGACCCAGGTCACCACCAGCCCGCCGCTTACCCGCCGGCAAATCGTGCAGTGGCAGTGGGCAATATCTGTCAGGTCACCCTCCAACCGGTAACGCAAGGCGCCGCAATGGCAGCCTCCTTCGGTCACATTCGGCATCACCTACCTCTCGTCGCCTTTGCCTCAGCGAAAGCTGGCTGAAAGCTTGCCCTCATAGGATAGCCCCCACTACCGGCACAAGACCGGTCAGCCAGGGCACCCGGTAAACACCGCGCCCGGCCCAATCAACAACAACAATGGTGATTCTGATGTATTCCTGTGCCCGCCTTCCTGCAGTACCCCTCCGCATGCTCCCTGCACGGCGCCTGACGCGCTGATCCGCCCGAATCGACTTTCCTTTCGCCGCGCCACGCCTGGAGTATTGCCATGCTGACCTTCCTCGGCTTTGCCATGGTCATCACCTTCATGTACCTGATCATGACCAAGCGCCTGTCGGCCTTGATCGCGCTGATCCTGGTACCGATCCTGTTCGCCTTGTTCGGCGGTTTCTCCGCCAAGATCGGCCCCATGATGCTCGAAGGCATCAGCAAGCTCGCGCCTACCGGCGTGATGCTGATGTTCGCCATCCTCTACTTTGCCCTGATGATCGACTCCGGCCTGTTCGACCCGGCCGTGCGCAAGATCCTCAAACTGGTGAAGGGCGACCCGTTGAAAGTCTCGGTCGGTACCGCCGTGCTGGCCCTGGTGGTCTCGCTCGACGGTGACGGCGCCACCACCTACATGATCTGCTGCGCCGCCATGCTGCCGATGTACAGCCGCCTGGGCATGAGCCCGCGGATCATGGCCGGCCTGATCATCCTCGCCGGCGGGGTGATGAACATGACCCCTTGGGGTGGCCCGACTGCCCGCGCCGCCAGCGCCCTGCATGTGGACCCTTCGGACATCTTCGTGCCGATGATCCCGGCCATGCTGTTCGGCGTGGTGGCGATCCTGGCCATTGCCTACATGTACGGCAAGCGTGAACGTGCCCGCCTGGGCGAACTGCACCTGCCCACCGACGACATCGACCACAGCGAAATCACCGTTTCGCAATTCCCGGAAGCACGCCGGCCCAAGCTGCTGTACTTCAACGGTGCCCTGACCGCCGCCCTGATGGTCGCGCTGATCGCCGGCGTGCTGCCACTGCCCGTGCTGTTCATGATCGCCTTCAGCATCGCCATGATCGTCAACTACCCGTGCCTGCAGCAGCAGAAGGACCGCATCGCCGCCCACGCCGGCAGCGTGCTGGCCGTGACCGGGCTGATCTTCGCCGCTGGCATCTTCACCGGCATCCTGTCGGGTACCGGCATGGTTGACGCCATGTCCAAGAGCCTGCTGGCGGTCATCCCTGAAGCGCTGGGCCCATACCTGGCGGTAATCACCGCGATCGTGAGCATGCCGTTCACCTTCTTCATGTCCAACGATGCCTTCTACTACGGCGTATTGCCGGTGCTGGCCGAAGCCGCCAGCCACTACGGCATCACCCCGGTGGAAATGGCCCGTGCGTCGATCGTCGGGCAACCGGTACACCTGCTCAGCCCGCTGGTACCCTCCACCTACCTGCTGGTGGCCCTGGCCGGCATCGAGTTCGGCGATCATCAGCGCTTCACGCTCAAGTGGGCAGTGCTGGTGTGCCTGTGCATAATGCTCGCCGCACTGCTGATGGGGATTTTCCCGCTGTTCAGTAGTCTTTAATACATACGTATCACCTACGCGACGCGCCCTGACCGGGGCGCGTTGCCATTACCGCTCGAAGGAAATTACATGGAATGGCTGACCAGCCCGGAAATCTGGGTTGCCTTTTTTACCCTCACCGCGCTTGAGATCGTCCTCGGGATCGACAACATCATCATGATCTCGATCCTGGTCAGCCGCATGCCCAAGCACATGCAGCCGCGCACCCGGATCTTCGGCCTGGCCCTGGCCATGGTCACACGTATCCTGCTGCTGCTGTCGATCACCTGGGTCATGCGCCTTACTGCAGACCTGTTCGTGGTGTTCGGCCAAGGCATCTCCGGGCGTGACCTGATCCTGTTCTTCGGTGGCCTGTTCCTGCTGTGGAAAAGCTCGCAAGAGATCTACCACGGCCTGGAAGGCGAAGACGAAAACCCGGATGAGCCGAAAGGCGCGGGTGGCAAGTTCTTCTACACCATCATCCAGATCGCCATCATCGACATCGTCTTCTCGCTGGACTCGGTCATCACTGCAGTGGGCATGGTTTCCCACGTGCCGGTGATGATCGCGGCCATCGTGGTCGCCGTGCTGGTGATGATGCTGTGCGCCGGTGCCATCAGCAATTTCATCGACAAACACCCGTCGCTGAAGATGCTCGCACTTTCGTTCCTGATCGTCGTCGGTACCGTACTGATCGCCGAATCTTTCGACGTGCACGTGCCGAAGGGCTACGTCTACTTCGCCATGGCCTTCTCGCTGGCGGTAGAAGCCATCAACATCCGCATGCGCACCGCCTCGGCCCGCAAAGAGGGCAAAGAGCAAGACCCAGTGAAACTGCGCAAAGACATTCCGGGTCAATAAAACCCGGAAGTGCAAAACACAAAGGGCCCTTCGCAGGGCCCTTTTTTCATGTCTGATCGGTTTCAAACAAATGACAGCCATGCGAAGCTGGCGACAGCTGCGCAAAACAACTAAAGCTTTGAGTGAGCACTGAAAATTCTTCAAAAGCTCACGTATCTTTTCTTGGCCCGGTGGGCCAGTGCAACAGGGGGCCTTCGCCATGCTGACCCTGCTCAACCTGCTCTCAGCCGTGACGCTTCTGGTCTGGGGCACCCATATCGTGCGTACCGGTATCCTGCGGGTATTCGGCTCGAACCTGCGCCGCCTCATCAGCCAGAACATGGACAAGCGCCCGCTGGCATTCATCGCCGGCATTCTGGTCACTGCCATGGTGCAAAGCAGCAACGCCACGGCCATGCTGGTCACGTCCTTTGTCGGCCAGGGCCTGATGGCCATGACCCCGGCCCTGGCGATCATGCTGGGTGCGGATGTGGGTACCGCGCTGATGGCCAGGGTGCTGACCTTCGACCTGTCTTGGCTGTCGCCGCTGCTGATCTTTCTGGGGGTTATTTTCTTCCTCTCGCGCAAGCAGACACGGGCTGGCCAGCTAGGCCGGGTAGGGATCGGGCTGGGCCTGATCATTCTGGCACTGGAGCTGATTGTGCAGGCAGCTGCGCCGATCACCCATGCCCAGGGTGTGAAAGTGCTGTTTGCCTCACTGACCGGCGACATCATGCTGGACGCCTTGGTCGGCGCTTTGTTCGCCATGGTTTCCTATTCCAGCCTGGCCGCCGTGCTGCTCACCGCGACATTGGCCGGCGCCGAGGTCATCAGCCTGCCGGTGGCCATCGGCCTGGTGGTCGGCGCCAACATCGGCAGTGGCTTGCTGGCCTTCATCAGCACCAGCATGCAGAACACCGCCGGCCGCCGGGTGGCCTTGGGCAGCCTGCTGTACAAGCTGCTCGGCCTGGTGCTGATCATCCCGGTGCTGCACCCGTTGGTGGAGTGGATGGATTCGCTGAGCTTCAGCCCACAAGAGCTGGTCATCGGCTTCCACCTGCTCTACAACACACTGCGCTGCCTGCTCATGCTGCCCACAGTCAAACTCATGGGCCGGCTGTGCAATACCTTGCTGCCCGAGCGTGAAACCGGCAACGGGCAAGGGCGCCCACGGCACCTCGACCCCTCGGCACTCGAAACGCCCAGCCTGGCCTTGGCCAACGCATGCCGCGAAACCCTGCGCCTGGGCGATATCGTCGACAGCCTGCTCGAAGCCATGCTCGGTGCCCTGCGCGGTTCCCAGACCGCCCTGCCACAACAGGTGCGCGCCCTGAGTGAAGATGCCGAAGCGCTCTACAGCGCGATCAAGCTGTACCTGGCGCAGATGTCGCGCGAAGACCTCAGCGAGCAGGACAACCGCCGCTGGGCCGAGATCATCGAACTGGCGATCAACCTCAAGCTGGCCTGCGACCTCACCGAACGCATGCTGCGCAAGGTACAGCAGCAGAAAACCAGCCAGCGCCGGGAGTTTTCCCAGACAGGCCTGGAGGAGCTGACCGGCCTGCAGGAGCAATTACTGGCCAACCTGCGCCTGGGCCTGTCGGTGTTTCTCAGCGCCGACCCGGAAAGCGCCCGCCTGCTGCTGCGGGAAAAACGCCGTTTCCGCGCCCAGGAACGGCGCCTGGCGCACGCCCATGTCAGCCGCTTGCAGCGTAAGGTGGTGCAAAGTATCGAGACCAGTTCGCTACACTTGGAACTGATTGCCGACATGAAACGGTTGAACTCTTTGTTCTGCAGCAGTGCCTATGTGGTACTGGGCGGCTCGGACACCGGCGGCCTGATGCTCGACAGCGTACCGGACGAAGCCCGTCTGCCCTGATTCTGCCTACAAAAGGACCCTCGCTCGCCCATGCGTTGCCTGATGTTCGTTTGCCTGCTGATCTGCAGCCTGCCCTCAATGGCCCTCGACCGCTCGCGAGTCGAGGGCTACCTGCTGCCCAATGGCCTGCAGGTCATCCTGAAAAACGGCTACGAACGTGACCACGTGGCAATCCGCCTGGTGGTCGGGGTCGGCCTGGACGACTTCGATTGCGAGCAGAAAGAACTGCCGCACCTGCTGGAACACCTGCTGTTCAGCGGCATCGATGAAACAGGCGAGGGCGGCCTGGAAGAACGCTTGCAAGCGCTGGGCGGCGAGTGGAACGCCTATACCAGCAGCGCCGACACTACCTTTGTCATCGAAGCCCCGGCACGCAACCAGCGCAAGGTCCTCGACCTGCTACTGGCGGTCATCCGCGATACGCGCATCGACGCCAAAGCCCTGGCCACCGCCAAGCGCATTATCGAACGCGAAGATGGCGGCCATTATGGCCACCTGCAGCGCTGGCTCGACCGCCAGGACATCGGCCACCCCGCCAGCGACCAGTTGGCCACCGAGCTGGGCCTGAAATGCCCGGAGCGCTCCAATATCGACGACATGACCCTGGAGCAGGTGCAAGCCTTGCGTGACCGCTGGTACGCGGCCAACAACATGACCCTGATCATGGTCGGTGGCCTCGACCGCCTGCTACCGGCCTACCTGGAGAGGACCTTTGGCGAGCTGCCCGCCACTGAACCGGAAGAACGCCGCAACCTGGAAAGCATCACCCACCAGGCGGAGCAGCGTCGCGACCTGACACGCGGCTGGGTGGGCGATGGCGTCAAGCTGCACTGGTTGTTCATCGAGCCCGTGCTGGACAACGACCACCAGGCCACCCTCGACCTGCTGTCGCGCTACCTGGACTGGGCGCTGTACGACCAGCTGCGCCTGCGCAACGGGCTCTCCTACGGCCCCTCGGTGCAGCGTGAGAGCTTTGGCGACACCGGCCTGCTCAGCCTCAACGCCGACATTGAGCGCGATGACGTCGACAACGCAGTCAAGGTGATGCAGGCCCTGTTCGACCACCTGCGCAAGGAAGGCCTCGACCCGGACACCTTTGCCCGTATCAAGGACGCCAGCGTGGCCAAGGAAAGCTGGAGCACCCAGGGCAACAGCGCCCTGGCCGACTACTATTGGGGGGCGCTGAACGACTATACCGACGGGCGCTTTGCCAACCCGGTGCGCAAGCTGCGCCAGGTCAGCCTCGAACAGGCCAACAAGGCGCTGAAGGAACTGCTCAAGGAAGATGGCTATGTGCGCATCGAGAAGCCGTTGCTTGGTTATGACGAGCTTTACGGGCTGGTCGCTTTGCTTGTGGGGCTGATCCTGGCGGCAGGGTTGCTGCGCTGGCGGCGGCATGGGCCTGAACGGCCGAGTGGTGCTACACGGGAGCGGTGAATCGGCGGTATCCTTTTGCCAGTACCGGCCCCTTCGCGGGCGTTATCGCCGAACCCTGTGGGGGCGGGCATGCCCGCGAAGGGGCCGTACTGCCACCTCATCCTTTCTGTTGTAGCCCCCAATGCCCCAAATCCCCCATATCGTCCAGCGCATCATCGAACTGCTCAAACGCTACCCCGGCATCATCGCGCTCGGCGGTTTCCTCTCCGGTATCGGCAGCTTCATCCTGGTCGACCGTCAGGCCGGCCTGGCCAGCTGGGTTGCCGTACTCATGCTGGTCAGCTGGGTCTGGCTGATGCTGGAAAACACCCTCACCGGCCTGTTCGCGCGCACCTTCAACCGCGAAATCCCGCAGCCGTTGCTGCGCTACGCAACGCAGATGATCCACCAGGAAACGCTGTTCTTCGTGCTGCCGTTCTTCTTCATCACCACCACCTGGAACAGCGGCCAGCTGGTGTTCACCGGCTTGCTCGGCGCCGCGGGCCTGATTTCGATCATCGACCCGTTGTACTACAAGTGGCTGGCACCGCGGCGCTGGCTGTTCCTGGCGCTGCATACCCTGACGCTGTTCGCCGCCCTGCTGACCGCACTGCCGATCATCCTGCACCTGACCACCGCACAAAGCTTCAAGCTGGCCCTGATCGCGGCCATGGCCCTGTCGTTCCCCAGCCTGGCCAGCAGCTTCCCGATTAACAACTGGCGCCGCGCCGTGGCGCTGGTGCTGGTCACCCTGTCGGTCGGTGCCGGGGGCTGGCTGCTGCGCTCCTGGGTACCGCCAGCAACCCTGTGGATGACCGAGGTGGCGGTGAGTACCGAAGTGCTGAACCGCCAGCCAGGCGAGTCGCTGGACGAAATTGCCGCCAGCCGCATACGCAGCAGCGGCCTGTACGCTTACACCGCAATCAACGCACCACGCGGCCTGAACGAGCGGATCTACCATGTGTGGCAAAAGGACGGTAAAGAGGTCGACCGCATCGCCCTGGACATCCACGGCGGGCGCAAGGAAGGCTACCGGGCCTGGACCCACAAGCAGAACTTCCCGCCAAACCCGGTGGGCAAATGGCAGGTCAGGGTGCTGACCGAAGATGGCCAGGTGATCGGCGTGCTGCGCTTCAAGGTGGTTGACGATGCACCGGCTGGAAGTTGAAATCCATGCCTTACGCATTACCTGTGTAGGAGCAGCCTTGTGCTGCGAAGGGGCCTGTTCCGCAAACCACTATTGTGGGCGCTCACGGCCTCTTCGCACCACAAGGCTGCTCCTACAGGTCGCGGTGCCGAACCAAGAGACAGCACATAATCACCAAACAGCCCATGTCTGCTGCGCTATGATCAGCCCCTAAGCCTTAGCGCCGAGTCAATTGCATGGAGCCTATGACCACCCCCAGTGCCACCCTGGACGCCAGCAGCCAACCGGCGTGCCTGCGCATAACCGGTGACTGGACCCTGGCGCACTACGCCAGCCTCAAGCGCGAGAGCGAGCAGCTGCGCGCGCAATACACGGCCGACACCGTCGCCGACCTCAGCCAGCTGGGCCGCCTGGACACCGCCGGGGCCTCGCTGCTGACCGAGCTGCTCGGCGCCGAGCGCCTGTCACAGTGCACCCAGGACCTGCCCGAAGCCAGCCGCGCGCTGCTCAAGAACGTCTACTGCTCGGTCCAGGACTACTGCATCCCGGTCAAGGAACCCGAGCGCAACGTACTGCTGATGCTGCTGGAGCGCATCGGCCGCGCCGTCGGCACACTGTGGCAAGACTCCCTGCAGTTGCTCGGCTTCATCGGTGTCATCCTCGAGACCCTGCTGCGCCGCGCCCTCACACCGCACCGCTGGCGCCTCACGCCGGTTGTTGCACATATCGAGCAGACCGGGCTGGACGCAGCCCCTATCGTCGCCTTGCTGACCTTCCTGGTAGGCGCAGTGGTGGCCTTCCTCGGTGCCACGGTGCTGGCCGCGTTCGGCGCGACCATTTTCACCGTCGACCTGGTGGCGTTCTCGTTCCTGCGCGAATTCGCCGTGCTGCTCACCGCCATCCTCATGGCCGGCCGCACCGCCAGCGCCTTCACCGCGCAGATCGGCTCGATGAAGGCCAACGAAGAAATCGACGCCATCCGCACCCTGGGCCTGAACCCCATGGAGCTGCTGGTGGTGCCACGGGTACTGGCGTTGCTGATTACGCTACCTTTGCTCACCTTCATCGCGATGATCTGCGGCATCGTCGGCGGCGCAGTGGTCTGCGCCCTGTCGCTGGACATCTCGCCGGCCATGTTCCTGTCGCTGCTGCAAACCGATATAGGCGTGCAGCACTTCCTGGTGGGGTTGGCCAAGGCCCCGTTCTTCGCCTTCCTGATCGCCGCCATCGGCTGCCTCGAAGGCTTTAAGGTCAGCGGCAGCGCCGAATCGGTGGGCGCACACACCACCTCGGCGGTGGTGCAGTCGATTTTCGTGGTCATCGTTCTGGACGCCGTGGCCGCCCTGTTCTTCATGGAGATGGGTTGGTGAATGACCGGGAAAAAGTGATCGAAGCCCGCGGCATCTGCAACCGCTTCGGCCGCCAGGTTGTGCATGAAAACCTGGACCTTGACCTGTACCGTGGCGAAATCCTCGCCGTGGTCGGTGGTTCCGGCAGCGGCAAATCAGTACTGCTGCGCAGCATCATTGGCCTGCGACGGCCCAATGAGGGGCTGATCAAGGTGTTCGACCAGGACCTTGCCGGCCTGGGCGAAGAACAGCGCTCGCTGGTGGAACGGCGCTTCGGCGTGCTGTTCCAGAAGGGCGCGCTGTTCTCTTCGCTGACCGTCACCGAGAACGTGGCCTTGCCGTTGATCGAACACGCCGGGCTGTCCCGCGCCGACGCCGAGCACCTGGCCGGCGTGAAGCTGGCCTTGGCCGGGCTGCCAATCTCGGCCGCCGACAAGTACCCGTCCTCGCTGTCAGGGGGCATGATCAAGCGTGCAGCGCTGGCCCGCGCCCTGGCCCTGGACCCGGACATCCTGTTCCTCGACGAGCCCACCGCCGGCCTGGACCCGATCGGCGCCGCCGCGTTCGACCAGTTGATCCTGACGCTTCGCGATGCACTGGGCCTGTCGGTGTTCCTCATTACTCACGACCTCGACACCCTGTACACCATTACCGACCGCATCGCGGTGCTGTCGCAGAAAAAGGTCCTGGTGGCCGGCCCGCTGGCCGAGGTCGAACAGACCAACGACGCCTGGATTCAAGAATACTTTCACGGCCCACGCGGGCGCGCCGCCGAGCAGGCCGCCACCCGTGCCGGGCAGGAGCGCTGAGCAATGGAAACCCGAGCCCATCACGTTCTTATCGGCCTGGTCACCGTCCTGGTGGTGGCTGGTGCCATGCTGTTCGGCCTTTGGCTGACCAAGTCCAGTGTCGATGACGCCTTCAAGGATTACGAAGTGGTGTTCAACGAAGCCGTTTCCGGCCTGTCGCGCGGCAGCCCGGTGCAGTACAACGGCATCAAGGTGGGCGATGTATCCACCCTGCGACTAGACCCGAAAGACCCGCGCCGGGTACTGGCCCGGGTGCGCCTGAGCGGCGACACCCCGGTAAAAGAAGACACCCAGGCCAAGTTGACCCTGGCCGGCGTGACAGGCAACTCGTTCATCCAGCTCAGCGGCGGCACCCCGCAAAGCCCGGAACTGAAAGGCAAGGATGGCAAGCTGCCGGTGATCATTGCCTCGCCGTCGCCGATCTCGCGACTGCTCAACGACAGCAGTGATCTGGTCACCAACATCAACCTGCTGCTGCACAACGCCAACCAGATGTTCTCCGAGGACAACATCGGCCACCTCAGCAGCACCCTGGCCAACCTCGACAAGACCACGGGTGCCTTCGCCGGCCAGCACGGCAGCATCGCCCAGGCCATCGAGCAACTGGTGCAGGTGGGCAAACAGGCCAGTGCCACGTTGGCCGAAACCCAGGCACTGATGCGCAATGCCAACGGCCTGCTGGCCAGCGATGGCAAGCAGGCAATCGGCAGTGCCGAACAGGCCATGCAGTCCCTGGCCGAAAGCACTGCCACCATCAACAACTTGCTGAAAAACAACAGCGAGGCCATCGGCGATGGCGCCCAGGGCCTGAACCAGCTCACCCCAGCCATTCGCGAGCTGCGCGAAACCCTCAACGCGCTCAAAGGCATTTCCCGGCAACTGGAGGCCGACCCGAGCGGCTACCTGCTCGGCCGCGACAACAACAAGGAGTTCCAGCCATGAAACCGTCGTTGCGCCTGCTGGCCCTGGCGGCCGCGCTGAGCCTGGCCAGTGCCTGCTCGATCCTGCCCAAGACCGAACCGGTCGACCTCTATCGCCTGCCGGTAAACCAGCCCAGCCGCACGGCGGCGCCGCTGGACTGGTCCTTGCGCCTGAACAAGCCGCTGGCCAGTGAAGTGCTGGCGGGGCCGCGCATTGCCGTCATCCCCCAGGGCGATGTGGTCAGCAGTTACAAGGGCGCGCGCTGGAGCGATGCCGCCCCGGTGCTGCTGCGCAACCGCCTGCTCGATGGTTTCCAGCGTGACGGCCAGGTTCAGCGCCTGAGCGCCGACGACAGCAACCTGCAGGCCGACTACGAGCTGGCTGGCGAGCTGCAGGCGTTTCAGAGTGAATACCGCCCGGGCGGGGCAGTGGAGGTGGTGATCCGCTACGACGCGCGTCTGGTCCAGGGCCGCGACCAGCGCATCCTGGCCAGCAAGCGCTTCGAGATCCGCCAGCCGCTGGCCGACAAGCAAGTGTCAGCGGTGGTCGCCGGCTTCGGTCAGGCCAGCGACCAGCTGGTGGGCCAGGTGGTGGGCTGGACCATTGGCCAGGCCAACCAGGCTCAACTGAAGGTTCAGGCGAAGAACCAGTAGCAGATAAAGATCGCCGCAATCACCCCGGACAACTCGGCCAGCAGTGCGCAACCCACCGCATGGCGCACGCGCTGGATGCCCACGGCGCCAAAGTACACAGCCAGTACGTAGAAGGTTGTTTCGGTGCTGCCTTGAATCGTTGCCGCCACCAGAGCCGGGAAACTGTCTACGCCTTGGGTCTGCATGGTCTCGATCAGCATGGCCCGTGCTGCACTGCCAGAGAACGGCTTGACCAGCGCGGTGGGCAGGCCCTCGACGAAGCGGGTATCCAGGCCCATCCAGTTCACCGCATGGCGGATACCGTCCAGGGCCAGCTCCAGGGCGCCAGAGGCGCGCAGCACACCCACCGCCACCAGCATCGCCACCAGGTACGGCAGCAGGTTCTTGGCCACGTCGAAGCCTTCCTTGGCGCCTTCGACAAAGGCTTCATACACCTTCACCCGCCTCATGGCGCCAATCACCAGGAACAGCATGATCACGCCAAACAGCGTGAGGTTGCCCAGGATCGATGACAGGCTAGCCAGCGCGGCGGCCGACAGGGTGCCAAGAAACGCCATGAAACCGCCCAGCAGCAAAGCGCCGGGGATGAAGTAGGCCAGCACCACCGGGTCCCACAGCCGCAGGCGCTGCATCACAGCCACCGACAGCAGGCCGACCAGGGTCGAGACGCTGGTCGCCAGCAGGATAGGCAGAAACACCATGGTCGGGTCGGGCGCGCCCTGCTGGGCCCGGTACATGAAGATGGTGACCGGCAGCAGCGTCAGCGACGAGGCGTTGAGCACCAGGAACAGGATCTGCGCGTTGCTCGCGGTGGTGCTGCTGGGGTTCAGCTCCTGCAGTGCGCGCATGGCCTTCAGGCCAATCGGCGTGGCGGCATTGTCCAGGCCCAGGCCGTTGGCGGCGAAGTTCATGGTAATCAGGCCCAGGGCAGGGTGGCCTGGCGGTACCTCAGGCATCAGGCGGGCAAACAGCGGGCCCAGCACCTTGGCCAACCATTCGACGATACCGGCCTTCTCGGCGATCTTCAGAAAGCCCAGCCACAGGGTCAGGGTGCCGAACAGCAGCACCATCACCTCGACCGACAGCTTGGCCATGGCGAAGATGCTTTCGACCATTGCCGCGAAGATGCCAGCGTTGCCGCCTATCAGCCATTGGGCCAGGGCGGACACCGCCGCCACCAGGAAAAAGCCAAGCCAAAGGCCGTTGAGCATCCGCGTGTTCCCCCTGAAAAATGCCCGAATGATAGCGTATCGCAGCCCCTCACTGGCGATCGCAGCCCTGACACAGGAGCTTGTGGGAGCGGGCATGCCCGCGAATCAGCTAACGCGGTAGATGGCACCGGCGTTGCCGGTGTTCGCGGGCATGCCCGCTCCCACAAAGGCCCCAACGTTTCACAGACAACAAAAAGCCCCGACAGGTCGGGGCTCTTTATCAAACAGCGGTCAGGCTCAGCGCTTGGCGGTTTCGCCAGCGACGACAGCTTCCTTTTTGTCGGCCATCAGCGAGGCGTAGTACTTCTCGCCCTTGGCTGCGTCGTACATGCCTTCCCAACGGGCGATGACCAGTGCAGCCAAGGCGTTGCCCACCACGTTCAGTGCGGTACGGGCCATGTCCATGATGCGGTCGACACCGGCGATGAAGGCCAGTCCTTCCAGCGGGATGCCCACGCTGCCCAGGGTGGCCAGCAGGACCACGAACGATACGCCCGGTACGCCAGCGATGCCTTTGGAGGTGACCATCAGGGTCAGCACCAGCAGCAGCTGCTGGCTCCACGACAGGTCGATACCGTACAGCTGGGCGATGAAGATGGCCGCGATGCTCTGGTACAGGGTCGAACCGTCAAGGTTGAAGGAGTAGCCGGTCGGTACCACGAACGAGCAGATCGACTTCGGCGCGCCGTACTTTTCCATCTTCTCGATCACGCGCGGCAGCACGGTTTCGGAGCTGGAGGTGGAGTAGGCCAGGATCAGCTCATCTTTCATGATGCGCATGATCTTGATCACCGAGAAACCGAACACGCGGGCCACCAGGCCCAGCACCATGAAGGCGAAGAAGGCGATGGCGAAGTACACCAGCAGCACCAGCTTGGCCAGTGGCAGCAGCGAGCTGAAGCCGAAGTTGGCCACGGTCACGGCGATCAGGGCAAACACGCCGATCGGTGCGTAGTTCATGATCATGTGGGTGACCTTGAACATGGTTTCCGATACAGCCTGGAAGGTACGTACCAGCGGGTCGCGCAGCTCTGCCTGCAGGCTCGAAAGGCCCAGGCCGAACATTACCGAGAAGAAGATGATCGGCAGCATTTCGCCACGCATCAGCGCTGCGAAGATGTTCGACGGGATCAGGTTGAGCAGGGTTTCGATGAACGCGTGCTCATGCTGCACCTCAGCCGCAGTGGCCTGGTACTTGGAGATGTCCACGGTACCCAGGGTGCTCATGTCGATGCCGGCACCCGGGTGGAACAGGTTGGCCAGCACCAGGCCCACAACGATGGCGATGGTGGTCACCACTTCGAAGTAGATGATGGTCTTCAGGCCGATGCTGCCCAGTTTCTTCGCATCGCCTACCCCGGCGATACCCACGATCAGCGACGAAATCACGATCGGGACGACGATCATCTTGATCAGGCGAATGAAGATGTCACCAGCAGGCTGAAGGACGTTGCTGATCCACCATGCCTTTTCTGCACTGAAATGATTCAGTAGCGCGCCGATTGCAACACCCAGCACCAGACCGATAACGATCTGCCAGGCGAGGCTCAGTTTTGCCTTCTTCATGTCTTTACCCTTTGTTCTAGTGGTCATGGCACCTGGCGGATGCACACGTAACAAAGCCATTGGCCACGTCACGTAAAGCAGAAGATTCCGTCCGGCGACTTCATGTAAGGACACCGCAGGCGAGCGACAGGGCGCTCTGGCCAGCGAAAAAGGCGGCAACTATTGCGATGGCAAGGGGCGAAAGCTAATGCCGGAAACGCATACCCCATACCGTTTATGCATACTGATTTGCACGAAAAGAGGGCGTTCGCAAGTGCTTGATTTATAACGTTCGGAATCCCGAACAAGACCAAACCGCCAGATTTCGGCAGATTTGACGGTACACAAAGGGCGAAGAAGATGGCTTGTTCGACAATCCGAATGGCGTAAATGCCACTTGTAGAAGCAGCTAGGCGGTCGAAAAAAATTTGATGTACGGTCGAGACAAAATGTGTCTCAGGGGAAAAAACGCGCAAGGAAAGCGACGTTTCCTACAGGGCTCCTCGGAAGTCAGGTCTGCCAAGGTATCCCTGTGACACCGCAGACCTGATACTTCCGATTCCGCCTTTCCTGACCCGGCCCATTGCTGGAGGTACTCCCTGTACCCCTAGGCCACTCCGATCCTGTAGCAATCAGAACAGCCCGACCCCTTGGTCATGTGCTGCCCCTCCTCGGGGCGGCGCATCATAGAAGGCTGAACTATAGAAATGTTCAGCTTCTATTACGTGACAGTCGGTGACCTTTCATCCGTACCCGCAATAAATGCTCAATACCAGTTCGGGTCACGCTTGAGCTGCTCCTGCAGCATCGCCTTCATGCCGTCGTCGGGTTCGCCCAGCCAACGGTACTGCGCATGGCGAGTAGGCGACTTGTCGCTCGGCAAACCTTCAGGTACCTCCACGAGCATCCCGTAGGCATCATCCTTGTCCCAGCTGAAGGCAACGATCAGGCGCTTGTAGGTGCACTTGTCCTGGGCCTCGCACAGGGGGCCGACCAAGTACTTGTCGCCGTCTTCGGTAACGGCGGACATCTGCTCCTGGGCACTGCCGGTCAGATTGACCACCCAATCGGGCAGGCGTTCCTCGCCCTTGATCGTGTCTTGCCAGGTTTCACGGTACTCCGGGTCCGAGCCGAGTAACTGGTCGACCCGGACCTGGCCGTCATTGGCCGCCATCGCCGCAGCACTGCCACCCAGTAACAGGGCGGCAGCCAGGGCTGTAGAAAGCTTCCTGCCCATCTTCAACCTCGTCCACGTCCAAAGAAGAAGGAGGCTACGAACAGCACCAGGAAGACAATGAACAGGATCTTCGCGATACCCGTCGCAGCGCCGGCGATACCACCGAAGCCCAGAACGGCAGCGACAATGGCGATGATGAGGAAAGTGATAGCCCAGCTCAGCATGGTGGTTCTCCTTTCTTTTTGCGGAATCGATCCGGCCGGTAGGTCAGAAGACCCAACGGTCCTGGGGTACGACATTTTCCAGGGTGGCCGGTGAAACAGTGGCCTGGCCAGCTGGCAGCCGGTCAGCGGCCTGGACCAGGGTATTGGCACGAGTTGCCTGAATCTGCGTCAACAGGGCGGTCTGAGCTGCTACTTGCTCAGCCAGGCGCGCCGTCTGCCAGCTGTAATAAAAGAGACCAGCGGCCAAAGTCAGCAGCAGCGCCATGCCAAGTGTCAGCATCTGGCGCAATGGCAGTGCGGCGATCTGCGAGCGGTTGACGGATTGGCGGTTCATGCCGGCTCCTCCTGCTGTAATTTTTGTTCAAACCTGAACAGGTAATTGCAGCCTGCATGCCAGCCTTGTGATTTAAATAAATTCCTTATAAATCAATTGCTTAACTAGACAGCAAACGGACCCCAAGCACGTATCCTGCACGATGGCGCCTGTGGGGTCGTGCGAATTGCACGATCAGCCTTCCACCTTGGTTGCCACCTTGAGCAAGTCGGCGTCCACCCCGCGTACACCGATGATCTGCCGAGCGATCTCCACGGCGATGGTTTTCTGCTCAGCGCTGACCACCTCGCCCGACAGCCGCACCATGCCCGCTTCGCTGGCCACTTTCAGGTTCAGGCCATCGAGGTTGCGGCTGAAGCGGTAGCTGTTCTGGATCTTGTCGACGATCCAGCTGTCACTCGGCTGCGGCCCGGTTGGCGCCCCCACCGGCGTTTCCCGCGCCTTGGCCATGGCGGCGGTATCCAGGCTGACCAGGTTGTTGACCAGGTGCACGCCGTCGGTCGTACGCGCCACCACGCCCGCCAGCTCCTTGGCTTCGGCACTGTCGACCCTGCCGCGCAACGTCACCACACCGTCACTGCTTTGCACTTCTATGGCTGCTTTTTCGGTTGTACGGCTCCACAGCAGCCGGGCACGGATCACCGCCGCCAGGGTGGCGTCCTCCAGGCGCTGGGCGTAGGCACGCAGCTCCAGCGGGCGCTCAACCAGTTGGGCGTTGACCTGCAGCTGGTTTTCCACCTGTTCGATGCCCCGGGTGGCCCGGGCTATATCTTCGGCCAGCTGCCGCTCGACCTCGTTCTCCACCTCACCAGAAAGCC
The DNA here is from genome assembly GCF_052112345.1 of Pseudomonas sp. SAS7. Lineage (NCBI taxonomy): Bacteria > Pseudomonadati > Pseudomonadota > Gammaproteobacteria > Pseudomonadales > Pseudomonadaceae > Pseudomonas > Pseudomonas sp. SAS7. The sequence goes on from NZ_JBEGGO010000002.1 coordinate 28,978, forward strand.
GCGCCTGCTTGCCGTCCACTTCTACCTTGATACGAAATGGGTCGAGCATGCGGTTCAGTGACAGCGCGGTTTGCAGCGCGCCTTCTAGCCGCGCGTCCTGTACAGGGTCGGCGAAAGCCGGGGTAAAGATTGGCAGCAGGGTGGCTGCCAGAACGGCTGTACGCAGGGAAAAGGGCATGGCAGTGCCTCCTTCGTAGGCAAAATCTGAAAATCATCGCAACCAATGTGCCAGCGCATGTCTCTAAGCAAATCATTGGAAAATCGCGGTCTGTAGGCATCGTTTGGCCATTGGCTAGCATGCAAAGGACAGAATCCTTCAGAATGGACCATGCAACTTGCCCGATTTTTCCCACACTAAATAAAGATCTATCCCTAAGGAGCACAGGAAATGGAGTCAGCCCAGGACAAGCAAGGCCGCATTCTGCTGGTGGATGACGAGTCCGCGATCCTGCGCACCTTCCGCTACTGCCTGGAAGACGAGGGCTACAGCGTGGCCACCGCCAACAGCGCCGCCCAGGCCGAAACCTTGCTGCAGCGCCAGGTGTTCGACCTGTGCTTCCTCGATTTGCGCCTGGGCGAGGACAACGGCCTGGACGTACTGGCGCAGATGCGCATCCAGGCCCCGTGGATGCGCGTGGTGATCGTCACCGCGCACTCGGCAATCGATACCGCGGTAGACGCGATCCAGGCCGGGGCTGCCGACTACCTGGTCAAGCCGTGCAGCCCAGACCAGTTGCGCCTGGCCACCGCCAAGCAACTGGAAGTGCGCCAGCTTTCTGCGCGCCTGGAAGCACTGGAAGGTGAGGTACGCAAACCCAAGGACGGCCTCGACTCCCATAGCCCGGCGATGATGGCGGTATTGGAAACCGCCCGCCAGGTCGCCACCACCGACGCCAACATCCTCATCCTGGGTGAGTCCGGCACCGGTAAAGGCGAGCTGGCCCGGGCCATCCATGGCTGGAGCAAGCGTGCACGCAAAGCCTGCGTGACCATCAACTGCCCGTCGCTGAACGCCGAGTTGATGGAAAGCGAACTGTTCGGCCATACCCGCGGCGCCTTCACCGGCGCCAGCGAAAGCACACTGGGGCGAGTCAGCCAGGCGGACGGTGGCACGCTGTTCCTTGACGAGATCGGCGATTTCCCGCTGACCTTGCAGCCCAAATTGCTGCGCTTCATCCAGGACAAGGAATACGAGCGCGTCGGCGACCCGGTTACCCGGCGTGCCGATGTGCGGATTCTGGCCGCCACCAACCTGAACCTCGAAGAGATGGTGCGCGAAAGCCGCTTCCGTGAAGACCTGCTGTATCGCCTGAACGTCATCACACTGCACCTGCCCCCCCTGCGCGAGCGCAGCGAGGACATCCTTACCCTGGCCGACCGTTTCCTTGCCCGCTTCGTCAAGGAATACTCCCGCCCCGCTCGCGGGTTCAGTGACGAGGCGCGCTCGGCCCTGCTCAACTACCGCTGGCCCGGCAACATTCGCGAACTGCGCAACGTGGTGGAACGGGCCAGCATCATCTGCCCGCAGGAGCGTGTGGAAATCAGCCACCTGGGCATGGGCGAACAACCCGCCGGCAATGCCCCGCGCGTGGGCGCCGCACTGAGCCTGGATGAGCTGGAGCGCGCCCATATCGGCGCCGTGCTGGCCGCCAGCGATACCCTGGACCAAGCCGCCAAGACCTTGGGCATCGATGCCTCCACCCTGTACCGCAAACGCAAGCAGTACAACCTATGAAGTGGCCACCCATGAAGCTGCGCACGCGGCTTTTCCTTAGTATCTCGGCGCTCGTGACCGTGGCCTTGCTTGGGCTGCTGCTGGGCCTGGTCAGCGTGTTGCAGATGGCAACCGTGCAACAGCAGCTGGTGCGCGAGACCACCCATGCCCTGGAAGTGGGGCTGAAGTTGCGCCAGAACCTGGGCGAACAGCTGACCCTGATTCTTGATGAAGATACCGCCCCGGAAAGCCTGCGGCTGCTGCAGGAAAACTTCCAGGCCTTGCTCAATCAAGGGCTGGAGCAAGGCGGTGAGCGCAGCGGTTTCAGCAAGGCCAGTAGCAATTACCAGGCCTTCCTCCAGGCATATCGCGACAGCGCCGCACCCGCTCGCAGCATGGGGGTGGATGAGCCGCTGGGGGCCGCGTTCAACCAGGTGCGCAGCGACCTGATCGATTCCCACAGGCAGGCACTGGACCTGATCACCCGTAGCGAGGAACGCACCCGTGACCGCGCCTTGCTGGTCAGTGGTGTCCTCGGCCTGATGGGCCTGGTGGTGCTGGTACTGGGCTTTATAACCGCGCACAACATCGCCCGGCGTTTCGGCCAGCCGATCGAAGCCCTGGCCAAGGCGGCCGACCAGCTGGGCAAAGGCAACTTCGACGTCACCTTGCCGGTCACTCAGGCTTCCGAGCTCAACCAGCTGACCCGCCGCTTCGGGCTGATGGCCGATGCCTTGCGCAAGCACCAGGCCACTAACGTGGACGAGCTGCTCGCCGGCCAGCAGCGGCTGCAGGCCGTGCTCGACAGCATCGACGACGGCTTGCTGATCATCGACCGCCAGGGCCGTCTCGAGCACCTCAACCCGGTGGCGCAGCGCCAGCTGGGCTGGAACGACGGCCGCGTGGGCAGCAGCCTGGCCGAAGCCCTGCAACGCCCCGAGCTTGAGCAACAGCTGCGCCAGGTGCTGCGCGGCGGCAGCCTGGACCGCCCACCTGACGACCTGAACATGGAGGTTGATGAAGAATCACGCCTGCTCACCTACAGCCTGACCCCCGTCAGCCACCCGCAAGGGCCGATCCTTGGCGCAGTGATGGTGCTGCACGACGTAACCGAGCAAAGGGCCTTCGAGCGGGTGCGCAGCGAATTCGTGCTGCGCGCCTCCCACGAACTGCGCACGCCGGTGACGGGCATGCACATGGCCTTCGGCCTGCTGCGCGAGCGGGTCAAGTTCCCGCCCGAGGCCCGTGAGAACGACCTGCTGGAAACCATCGGCGAAGAAATGCAGCGCCTGACCCAGCTGATCAACGACCTGCTCAACTTCTCGCGCTACCAGAGCGGGCTGCAGAAACTCGACCTGGCCCCCTGCGCCCTGGACGAACTGCTGGAGCGGGCGCAACTGCGCTTTGCCGAGCAGGCAGCACACAAGCAGATCGAGTTGATCAAGGAACTGGAACTGCCGCTGCCACGCCTTCAGGCCGATGCCGCCCAGCTGGACCGGGTGCTGGACAACCTGCTGCACAACGCCATCCGCCATACCGCCAATGGCGGGCGTATCCGTCTGCATGCCCGGCGGCATGCGGAGCGGGTCATCATCAGCGTCGAGGACAACGGTGAGGGCATTGCCTATGGGCAGCAAGGGCGCATCTTCGAGCCCTTCGTGCAAGTAGGCCGCAAGAAAGGCGGCGCTGGGCTGGGGCTGGCGTTGTGCAAGGAGATCGTGCAGTTGCATGGCGGGCGCATGGGTGTGTTTTCCCGCCCGGGGGAGGGCACGCAGTTCTACATGGCGTTGCCCGTTTGAGTTTCGCCTGCACCGACCTCATCGCCGGGCCGGAATCACTCAGTGGTCAACCCGTCGCGGCAAGTGCCCGCGGGTGACCAGCTCGGCAAATTGCCGAGCGTTCAGAGGCCGGGCAAATAGCCAGCCTTGGCCATAGTTGACCCCTTCGCTGTTCAGCAGCACCGCTTGGTCCTCGAACTCGATACCTTCGGCTATCACCCGCAGGTGCAGGTCATGGGCCATGCGGATGATATGCGGGGCAACGCCGCTGCTGGCGGCATCGTGGCCCAAGGCATCAATGAACGCCTTGTCGATTTTCAGGCAGTCCACCGGCAAGGTCTGCAGGTAGGCCAGGCTGCAATAACCGGTACCAAAATCATCAATCAGCACCTGATGCCCCACGGCGCGAAGCGCCTGCAGGTTGTCGCGGGCTACCACCACGTCGATCAGCCCACGCTCGGTCACCTCGAAGGCTATCTGGCTGGGCGCCACGCGATGCAAGGCCAACAGGCGCGCCGCCACCCGGCCAATGCGTGGCACCATCACATCGCATGCCGCCAGGTTTATCGATATGTACAGTTTGGGGTGCGAGCGCAGTAGCTGCCCTAGCTGTTCAAGCACACGTTGCAGGACAAAATCGGTGATCTGGCGAATCTGCCCGGTGTTCTCCGCCAGCGGAATGAACAGGTCCGGGCTGGTCAGGGTGCCGTCCGGGCGACGCCAGCGCACCAGGGCCTCGGCACCCACGCAACGCCGGCTGTCGAGCTCGATGATTGGCTGATAAAGCACCTGTAGCTCGCCACGCCGTAAGGCATGCTGCAACTCCGAGCTCATCGACCGTCGTTGCAGGATCAGCTGGAGCACCAGCCAACCGATGCAGCAGGCTGCCAGCACGCTACCGGGGAACAGCAACCAGAGCATGCCGTTCATCCTCAGCGGCAGGCTCGCCCTGGGCGCTATCAGCACAAGCTGGTAATCCGGCGACTTGGTCGGCATTCGGTAGATCAGCCGGTCACTGAGTTCCAGCAGTGACTTGTGGCTGTTCGACCATGCGGAGGGCGGTGGCCATACCTGAGGCGGGCCGAGCACCGGTATGGCCCGGGCGCCGTTATCCAGCACCACCACCAGGCTGCCGCCCGGGGGCAGGTCGACCACATCGGTCAGGTGCCCGCGCGAGGTGGAGACCACGAACTTGCCCCGGCCCAACATCAGTGCAGCCAGGTTCTCGTTCGGTTCGGTGGTGGTGTTCAACCAGTAGCTGTAGGTCGGCCCCTGGATATCGGGTGCCCGCAAAGGTTCGAACGCCCGCTCATCGCCACGGTTGGAGCAGGCGACATTGCCATCCACATAAGCTGCTTCATAAATGAACCGCGAACTCAGGCCGACCTGCTGCAGCGCCGCCTGCATTGCCGGACTACAACCACGCAAGGGCTGCGCCTGCAACAGGTCCACCCCTTCACGCAACTGGCCAAACACTTGCTCGAGGCGGTCGAGAAAACGCTCGCCCTGGGCGTTCATCTGTTCGCTCTCGCTTTGTTTCATCTGTTGCAGTGCTATGCCTATGCTGGCAGAGAGCAACAGGGCGGCGCTGGCCAGCGCTGCCAAGGTGGCCAGCATCCAGGGACGGTAAAAAATTTGGCGCAGCAGGGTGATGATGGCTGACATCAAAGGCATCCAGTTGATAACTAAGGTATAGCAACTGAATTGAGAATCACCTTCACCGTTTGGCGCTTATCCGAAGTTTACGCAGGCCCTTGTAGGAGCGGCCCTTTCGCGACACAAGGCCGCTCCTGCAGGGCTCAGCGCATGCGGTTGAGCACCTGCAGCATCGCTGCCGTCTGCGCATCCGGCATGCCGTCGAAGCGCTGCGGGCGGAAGCGCATCTGGAACGCGGCAATCACATGCCGGGTGGCCACATCCAGCACCCCAGTCTGCTCGATTTGATAACCAAACCGCGCCAGCTCCTGCTGGTACCAGCCAATGCCCGGCGGGTTGACGCTGAAGTAGGCCTGCTGCCGCGCCACAGCGTTGGCATCCGGCCAGATACCCAGCCCGGCATCGGCCAGGCGCTTCCACGGGAACAGCGGCCCCGGGTCCAGCTTGCGCAACGGAGCGATATCGCTGTGGCCAATGATGTGCCGCGGCTCGATGTTGTTGCGTTTGACGATGTCCTTGAGCAGCGCGATCAGCGATTGCACCTGCGCTTCGCTGTAAGGGTGCCAGACCCGGCCATTCGGTGTGTCGGTGAACCCTGGGTTGACGATCTCGATACCAATGGACGAGGAGTTCAGCCAGGTGCGCCCCTGCCACTGGCTGTCACCGGCATGCCAGGCACGGCGGTTTTCATCCACCAGTTGATACACCGTCGCCGGGCCGTCGCCGATCAGGTAATGGCTGCTGACCTCACCATGGGTGAGCAACGCGAGCGAGCGCTCCAGCGAAGCATTGGTGTAATGCAGGACAACGAACTGGATACGGTTGTCCTGGTTGGCCGAGGGGTGGCTGCGGTCGATGCGCAGGCCCGTCGAGCAACCGGCGACAGACAACAGCAAAAAGGAAATCAGCGTTTTTTTCAGCGTGGAAAGCACGTCAGTGGCCTCAGCGAATGAGCGCTACAGTATAACGTGCTCCCCATGGCCGCGCTTACCGTGGGTCAGTGTTTAAGGCTAGCCCTGCTCGACGCGGTTGCGCCCCTGCTCCTTGGCCCGGTACAGCGCCGCATCGGCGCGCTTGAGCACCTGGTCGCCGCGCTCGCCGGAGCGGAACGCACCCAGGCCGATGGAGGTGGTGATCACCACCCGCTCGCCCTTGAAGTGGAACGGGCAGGCTTCCACCGTGGCGCGCATTGTTTCCGCCACTTTGGCAGCGGCGGCCGGCGATGTCTGTGGCAGCAGCAGGACGAATTCCTCGCCGCCGAAACGGGCGATGAAGTCACGGCCCCGCAGGCGCTTGCGCAACTGGTCGGCGACAATCTTCAACACCTTGTCCCCGGCCAGATGCCCATAACTGTCGTTGATGCGCTTGAAATGATCCAGGTCGAGGATCGCCATGGCCAGATGGCCGCCATTCTCCTGCCATTCGATTATTTCGCGCTCGACCCGCTCGCTCCAGGCCGCGCGGTTGGGCAGACCGGTTAGGGGGTCGAGCAGGGCTTTCTGGCGTTGCTCTTCCAGGTGCTCGCGGTAACCGAGCGCTTCGTGCTCCATGTTCGCCACCCGTTCCGACAGCCCTTGCAGGCGCCCCGCCAGCTCTTGCTCGCGGCGGTCCCGCTCGTGCTTGTGCTCGTCCATGGTGACCAGAAGGCCTTCCAGGCGGTTTTCCAGGATGTGCTTGAGGCTATCGACGTCGGCCGCGCCCTGCACACTGCTTTGCAACCCATCGACATGCTCGCGCAACTGGGTATCCAGCTCGCGAGCGGCGGAGCTGTTGTCCGCATGGCCTGCGCTGGCCTCGTGCAGGTGGCTCTGGAAACCTTCGAGGCGCTCATTGAGCTGCTGGAGGTAGGTTTCGAATTCGTGCTGGCCACTGTCGGTGATCGCCAGCATGAGCACGGCGAGGTCATCCAGCACCGGGATCAGTTCATACCAGTTCAGGCCACGGGCGACTCGCTCGCGCATTTCCAGCGCCTGGGCCTTGTGCCGCTCGGGCAGGCTCAGGTCATCAAGCAGGCCGATCAGGGTCTTTTCGATGTGCGCAGCAACCTGGCTGTAGGGCGGCTCTACCGCGTAGGGCAGCGCATAGGGGCCGTCTTCGCCGAAGGTTTCTTCAAGCGTGGGTGCCGGTTGTGCTTGTGCCAGAGGTTCGCTGACGGCCACATCCGGCTCAGGCGCTTCATCCTGCAGTGGCAGCTTGGCAGTGGGTGTCTCATTAGTTTCGATCAGCGCCGGGCCAGTAACCTCCAGCTCCGGTTGAGGCACTTCGACCGTTTTGGCGGCAGGGGCTGAAAGCGGTTGCAGCGCATCCACATCGTCAGGCTGCGGGGCTTCGATACTGCCCTTGGCAGCTGGAGGCGCCTCAGCAACAGGTACCGGCGCAGGCATGGGCTCGTCCTGTGGGTCATCCTCACGGCTGCCGAACAAGCGTTGCAAAAAGCCAGGCCGGGCTTCGTCCCCCGGTTTGCCCAGGGCCGACAGTGCAAGGCCCTGCAAGCCGCTCAGCTCGCCCAGCAGCGGCGGCAGGTCGCGGGACTGGGCAACGCCACCATCGAGTTTCTTCGCCAGCTTTTTCAACGGCCGCGAGATATCGCTGGGCAGCGGCAAGCCTTGCAGTTGGCCGACCAGCGCGGTCAGCGCATCGCTGACCTGGTTCATGCGGGTTTCCCGGCGCTGCTCGGAGTCCAGCACCGCTTTTTCAAGGCGCGGAATCAACCCGGCGAGGCCGGCGTCCATGTTGTCGCTGCGGATAACCTCGCGCATTTCCTTCATGCACGCGTCCACCACCTTGTCACTGCCTTCGGCAGCCAGGGTGCTGCGCACCAGACCGCGACGCAGCAGGTCGAGACGGGCGTCCCAGCGGCGCTCGAGCTTTTCTTGCTGCTCGATGCTTTTAAGGTATTTTTCTTTCCAGCGCTCAGCGTCTTCAGTCATGCCGGGGTCCGCAAACGGTGATGGCAATTAGCTCAAGACCGGCAGCGTATCCACAGTCAATGCATCAGGCAATCGAATCTCGACAGCAACGGGAAGGTGGTCGGAAATTGGCCGCGCCAGCACCTCGACACGCTCAAGCGTGAGGCTTGGGCTGAGCAAGATGTGGTCCAGACAACGCTGGGGGCGCCAGCTTGGGAAAGTCGCCTCGACTTGCGGGGCGATCAGGCCCAGGTCGCGCAGCGGCGAGTGCTCCAGCAGGTCGGTGGCATGGGTGTTCATGTCGCCCATCAGCACCTGGTGACGGTAACCGCCAATCAGCTCGCGGATGTAGCCCAGTTGCAGGGCGCGGGTCTTGGCGCCAAGCGCCAGGTGCATCATCACCACGATCAGCGCATCTTCGCCTTCGCCAAAACGCACCAGGATCGCCCCACGGCCGGCCGGGCCGGGCAGCGGGTGGTCTTCGAGTGCTTGCGGCTTCAGGCGGCTAAGTACGCCATTGCTGTGCTGGGCAAAACGCCCGAGGTTGCGGTTGAGTTGCTGGTACCAGTAGGGGAAGGCCCCCAGGTGAGCCAGGTGCTCGACCTGGTTTACATAGCCTGAGCGCAGGCTGCCACCGTCGGCTTCCTGCAAGGCCACCAGGTCGAAGTCGGCCAGCAATTCACCGATCTTCTGCAAGTTGCCGGCACGCCCGTTGTGTGGCAGCAAGTGCTGCCAACTGCGGGTCAGGTAATGCCGGTAGCGCTCGGTGCTGATGCCGACCTGAATGTTGAAACTGAGCAGCCGCAGGCGACCATCCTCGGGCAGGCCAGAGGCCTGCAGGTGATGCTCGTTGACCTGCGGCTGGTGCAGGCCAATGCCACGCGTGGTTCTGAAGCGGGGCATGGGTTACGCCGCCTACTTGGCGGCGCGCTCCTTGGCGATCAGTTGGTCGGCGACGTCCAGCACGCCCTCCGGCCCGCCAGCGGTACCCAGGTCGAAGCGGTACTTGCCGTTGACGACCATGCTCGGTACGCCGGTGATTTCGTACTTCTTCGCCAGTTCCTTGGCCTGGTTGACCTGGCCCTTGATGGCGAACGAGTTGAAGGTGGCGAGGAACTTGTCCTTGTCCACGCCCTGGGTGGCGAGGAAGTCAGCCATGTCTTTCGGGTCGGTCAGGCGCTTGTGCTGGTTCTGGATGGCATCGAACACTGCCGCGTGTACCTTGTGCTCGACGCCCATGGCTTCGAGGGTCAGGAACATCTGGCCGTGTGCGTCCCATGGGCCGCCGAACATGGCCGGTACACGCTTGAAGTTGACATCCTGTGGCAGTTTTTCAACCCATGGGTTGATGACCGGCTCGAAGTGGTAGCAATGTGGGCAGCCGTACCAGAACAGCTCGACCACTTCGATCTTGCCAGGTACGGAAACCTGAACAGGGTTGCTCAGCTCGAGGTATTGCTTGCCGGCAACAGGCTCCGCAGCCTGGACGGCAGTCATACCGAATACGCTGGCAGCCACCAGCGCGGCGCTGAGAATCAGTTTACGCATGCTTTACTCCTGAGCAGTCATTGGTCGCCACGACACGACCTGCACTGAGACAGGCCGGGAAGGGTTCGAGTTCTGTAGTGTAACGGCTGCGGACTGAAAAAAGGGCGGCCCGGCCGCCCTTTCATCATTGGCTTGCAACATTAACTGAAGGTTAATGCAGCGCTGCCGGGATACTGGGGCCGCTTTGCGGCCCATCGCGACGCAAGGCCGCTCCTACACGTTAATGCAGGCCCTGGATGTAGCTGGCCAACGCCTCGATGTCGTGGTTGCTCAGCTTGCCGGCGATGGTGCGCATGGTCATGGCATCGCCATCGTTGGTGCGGTTGCCTTCGCGGAAGTCCGTGAGCTGCTTGGTCACGTACTGCGAGTGCTGGCCGCTCAGGTGCGGGAAGCCGGCCAAAGCAATGCCTGCGCCGTTGGGGGAGTGGCAACCGGTGCAGGCAGGCATGCCTTTCTCCAGGTCGCCGCCATTGAACAGCGAACGGCCACGTTCGACCAGCTTGGGGTCGGCGGCGCCCACGCTGCCTTTCTGGCTGGAGAAGTAGGCGGCGATATCGGCCAGGTCCTGGTCGCTGAACGGGGCCAGCATGCCGGTCATCTCCAGCACGGTACGCTTGCCCGACTTGATATCGTGCAGTTGTTTTTCGAGGTAACGCTGGCCCTGGCCGGCCAGTTTCGGGAAGTTTGGTGCCAGGCTATTGCCGTCGGGGTTGTGGCAGGCGCCACACACGGCCGTCTTGGCCTGACCGGCGGCGGCATCGCCTTTGACAGTTTGCGCAGCAGTGGCCGCACCTGCGACACCCAGGGTCAACAGCAGACTCACGACTAGTTTGTTCATCAGCTAATCCAACACGGCTAAGGGTGAAATGTTATGTATCGGGACTGCCGCTCATCCAAAGGATGACCAAACGGTAGTCCTCGGCACTGCAGTCCATGCACAATCCACGCGGCGGCATAGCCTTGAAACCCTGGGTCACGTGCTTCACCAGTACATCCATGCCTTGCGCCAGCCTTGGCTCCCATGCTGCCCGGTCACCTTGTCTGGGTGCCTGTGGCAACTGCCCGGTGTGACAGGCCGCACACGTGCGGTTGTACAACACCTCGGGATCCTGTGTAGCCTGTGCGCTGAAAACCGGCAGGAACATACCGACAGCAAGCAGCCATTTCGCCATGCGGAACGACCTTCAGGGTTGGGGGCCGCGCTGCGTTCTGATGCGCGAGCTATTGTTCGACACCCCATGCCCGTTCCCCTTCGCTGGGAGAATGAGCACACAAAAACTGGGGCATTATATACTTCCGCCATCCAAACGGAAACGACACCGCTTGCCAGGCTCGGGCCTTCAGAGTCAGGCAACACCCACATCGGATATCCCATGCAAGTCAAGAACCCCATCCTCGGCCTCTGCCAGAAAGCCACATTCGCCCTCAGCGCTGCCAAGGTCGAACAATGTCCGGAAGACCAGGGTTACGAGGTGGCTTTTGCCGGCCGCTCCAACGCCGGCAAATCCAGCGCCCTCAACACCCTGACCCATGCCAGCCTGGCGCGTACCTCGAAAACCCCGGGGCGCACCCAGCTGTTGAATTTCTTCAGTCTGGACGATGAACGGCGTTTGGTCGACCTGCCGGGCTACGGTTATGCGAAAGTGCCGATCCCGCTCAAGCAGCACTGGCAGAAACACCTGGAAGCCTACCTGGGCAGCCGTGAGTGCCTGCGCGGCGTGATCCTGATGATGGACGTGCGCCACCCGATGACCGACTTCGACAAGATGATGCTCGACTGGGCCAAAGCCAGCCGCATGCCCATGCACATCCTGCTGACCAAGGCCGACAAGCTGACCCACGGCGCGGGCAAGAACACCTTGCTGAAAGTGCAGTCGGAAATCCGCAAGGGCTGGGGTGATGGCGTGACCATCCAGCTGTTCTCGGCGCCCAAGCGCCTGGGCGTGGAAGACGCCTACCGCGTGCTGGCGGGCTGGATGGAGCTGGAAGACAAGCCAGTGGCCTGAAGGCCTGCGCAGATCCCTGTAGGAGCAGCCTTGTGCTGCGAAGAGGCCAGTACAGGCTGTAGAAATCTGTTGTCCATACCGGCCCTTTCGCAGCACAAGGCTGCTCCTACAATGGGGAGCAGCAGCGGCTGCCTGTCAAATTGCGGGCAAAAAAAACCCCGGACTTCGTATGGGGAGGGGGAAGTTCGGGGTCCAAGTCCGGACCGCTAGGGCGGGGTCCAGATATCTGCCAACACTTAACACAACATAGGAGCATCGAAGGGCTTCACCAGCCATTCAGTTACTCTGAGTTCCGCTTCACCGGTTTAGTTCCGAAGCCCTGAAAACTATTTGCGATAGTTTCATGAAACTTCAGCACCAACGGCACTGAGCAGTGCCAGGATCCGCGTCACTACGCCGCAGATCCTACACAGCTTTCCCCGCTCAATCAGTGAGCTTCGTCCCAATTTGCGCCAATTCCTGCCTCCACCAGCAGCGGCACATCCAGTTGTGCGGCCTGGCTCATGTGCTGGCGAATTTCATCTTTCACCTGCTGAACCAGGTCCTCACGCACCTCCAGCACCAGTTCGTCGTGAACCTGCAGGATCACCCGGGCATCCAGCCCGCTCTCGCTCAGCCAGTTATCCACATTGACCATGGCCCGCTTGATGATGTCGGCTGCAGTGCCCTGCATCGGCGCGTTGATCGCCGTACGCTCGGCGCCTTTGCGCAGGGCCGGGTTCTTGGCGTTGATGTCTGGCAGGTACAGCCGGCGGCCGAACAGGGTTTCGACAAAGCCTTGCTCGGCGGCCTGTGCGCGGGTGCGCTCCATGTAGGCCAGCACGCCCGGGTAGCGGGCGAAGTAGCGGTCGATGTAATCCTGCGACTGCTTGCGGTCGACGCCGATCTGCTTGGCCAGGCCAAACGCGCTCATCCCGTAGATCAGGCCGAAGTTGATGGCCTTGGCCTTGCGGCGCTGGTCGGTGGTGACGTCTTCCAGGGCAACACTGAACACTTCCGCCGCCGTTGCCCGGTGCACGTCCAGGTCGTTGCGGAAGGCGTGCAGCAGGCCTTCGTCCTTGGCCAGGTGGGCCATGATGCGCAGCTCGATCTGCGAGTAGTCCGCCGCCAGCAGTTTGTAGCCCGGGCTGGCAATGAACGCCTGGCGGATACGCCGGCCTTCGGCGGTACGGATCGGGATGTTCTGCAGGTTCGGGTCGCTCGACGACAACCGGCCGGTGGCTGCCACTGCCTGCTGATAGGAGGTGTGGATTCGCCCGGTGCGCGGGTTGATCTGGCCCGGCAGCTTGTCGGTGTAGGTGCTCTTGAGCTTGCTCAGGCTGCGGTACTGCATCAGTACCTCAGGCAGTGGGTAGCCGAGCAAGGCCAGTTCATCGAGTACGGCTTCGGCGGTGGATGGCTGGCCCTTGGCGGTCTTGCTCAGCACCGGCATGCCCAGCTTGTCGTAAAGGATCGAACCCAGCTGCTTGGGCGAGCCGAGGTTGAATTCTTCACCGGCCAGCTCGTAGGCACGCAGCTCCAGCTCGGCCATCTTCACGCCCAGCTCACCGCTCTGTACGTGCAGCAGTGCGGCATCGACCAGCGCACCCTGGCGCTCGATCTTGGCCAGCACCGGCACCAGCGGCATTTCGATGTCCATCAGCACCGGCAGCACACTCGGCGTCTGCGCCAGGCGCGCCTGCAGCGCCTGGTGCAAGCGCAATGTGATGTCGGCGTCTTCGGCAGCGTAAGGGCCGGCCTTGTCCAGGTGGATCTGGTTGAAGGTGAGCTGCTTGGCGCCTTTGCCGGCGATGTCCTCGAAGGCAATGGTGGCGTGGTCGAGGTACTTCTGCGCCAGGCTGTCCATGTCGTGACGGGTGGCGGTGGAATTCAGCACGTACGACTCGAGCATGGTGTCGTAGGCCACGCCGCGCATTTCGATGGCGGGCGAACCGTTGGCGAGGATATTGATGTCGTACTTGGCGTTCTGCCCGACCTTGGCCTTGGCCGGGTCTTCCAGCAGCGGTTTCAGTGCCAGCAATACAGCCTCGCGGTCCAACTGGGCCGGCGCACCTTCATAGTCGTGCGCCAACGGCACATAAGCCGCCTCATGGGGCGCGACAGCGAAAGACAGGCCAACCAGCTGCGCCTTCTGGGCATCCAGGCCGGTTGTTTCGGTATCGAAGGCGAACAGCGGCGCCTGGCGCAGCTTTTCCAGCCAGGCGTCGAAACGGGCCTGGTCAAGAATGGTTTCGTACTTCGGCTCGACCTTGGCCGCCGGCTCTGCGACCGGCGCAATGTCGTCACCGGCTTTGGCCGCATCGCGCTGTACATCGGCGATCCAGCTCTTGAACTCCATCTCGGTGTACAGCGCCAACAGCGCATCGCGGTCGGGTTCGCCACACACCAGTGCCTCGACCTCGACATCCAGCGGCACATCGACCTTGATGGTGGCCAGTTCGTAGGACAGGAACGCCGCGTCGCGGTGCTCCTCCAGCTTGGCCGGCAGGGTCTTGGCGCCGCGAATGGCCAGCGCCGGCACCTTGTCCAGGTTGGCGTAAAGGTCGCTGAGGCCACCGCCGATACCGGTCAGCAGGCCCACCGCGGTTTTTTCGCCAACGCCGGGTACACCTGGGATGTTGTCGACCTTGTCACCCATCAGTGCCAGGAAGTCGATGATATGTTCCGGTCCGACGCCAAATTTCTCGTGCACGCCAGCCACATCCAGCACGCTACCGGTCATGGTGTTGACCAGGGTAATGTGCCCGTCCACCAGCTGGGCCATGTCCTTGTCGCCGGTCGAGATGATCACCGGGCGGCCCTGGGCGGCGCTGCTGCGCGCCAGGGTGCCGATCACGTCGTCGGCTTCGACACCCTCGACGCACAGCAGCGGGTAGCCAAGTGCCCTCACGCTGGCATGCAGCGGCTCGACCTGCACTCGCAGGTCGTCAGGCATGCTTGGGCGGTTGGCCTTGTACTCGGCGAACATGGCATCGCGGAAGGTGCCGCCCTTGGCGTCGAACACCACCGCGAAGAGGCTGTCGGGGTACTGTTTGCGCAGGCTCTTGAGCATGTTCAACACACCCTTCACCGCACCGGTCGGCATGCCCTTGGACGTGGTCAGCGGCGGCAGTGCGTGAAAGGCGCGGTACAGGTAGGAGGAACCGTCCACCAGGACGAGGGGGGCTTGGCTCATGAGCAGAATCAACCTTTTCGACGGGTCCGGCGCTAGAATAGCCAGAATCATTGACGACAAAGGGACTAGGTTATCATGCGCACACTCAATCGCCTGTTACTGCTCGGCCTGTTGGCAACCACGCCTGTCGTCACCCTGGCGGCGGACGACGCCCCCTCGGCCGATCCCGAGGTGACCATTCGCACGGAAGGCGACAAAACCATCCAGGAGTACCGCCAGAACGGGTTCCTGTATGCGATCAAGATTACGCCGAAAAACGGCAAGCCTTATTTTCTGGTACGCGCTGATGGCACTGATGCCAATTTCATTCGATCCGACCAGCCGGACATGCTGATTCCGTCCTGGAAGATCTTCGAGTGGTAATCTGACGCGCACCGTTCACATCAACCCGGCACTTCCCGGCGGAAGTGCCCGTATGGGCAATTTTTCATCATGTCAGTCTTCACCCCCGTGACCCGGCCTGAGCTGGAAACCTTTCTGGCACCGTACGAGCTGGGCCGTCTGCTCGACTTCCAGGGCATTGCCGCCGGCACCGAGAACAGCAATTTCTTCGTCAGCCTCGAACAGGGGGAGTTCGTCCTGACGCTGATCGAGCGCGGGCCCAGCGAGGACATGCCGTTCTTCATCGAACTGCTCGACACCCTGCACGACGCCGACATGCCTGTGCCCTATGCCATTCGTGACCGCGACGGCAATGGCTTGCGCGAGTTGTGCGGCAAGCCGGCGCTGCTGCAGCCACGGCTGTCGGGCAAGCACATCAAGGCGCCCAACAATCAGCACTGCGCCCAAGTCGGCGAGCTGCTGGCGCACATTCACCTGGCCACCCGCGAGCACATCATCGAGCGCCGCACCGACCGTGGCCTGGACTGGATGCTGGCCTCGGGTGCCGAGCTGTTGCCGCGCCTGACTGCCGAACAGGCCGCACTGCTGCAGCCGGCGCTGGATGAAATCACCGCGCACAAGGCGCAGATACTGGCCTTGCCACGGGCCAACCTGCATGCCGACCTGTTCCGCGACAACGTGATGTTCGAAGGCACTCATCTCACCGGCGTGATCGACTTCTACAACGCCTGCTCCGGGCCGATGCTGTATGACATCGCCATCACCGTGAACGACTGGTGCCTGGATGAGAAGGGCGCGGTGGATGTACCGCGTGCCCAGGCACTGCTGGCAGCCTATGCGGCGCTGCGGCCGTTCACGGCGGCCGAAGCCGAGCTGTGGCCGGAAATGTTGCGGGTAGGCTGCGTGCGCTTCTGGCTGTCGCGCCTGATTGCGGCCGAGTCGTTTGCCGGGATGGATGTGATGATCCATGACCCGAGCGAGTTCGAAGTGCGCCTGGCTCAGCGCCAGCAAGTGGCCTTGCACCTGCCGTTCGCCCTCTAGACCGCGTCTGCTTCTTCGCGGGTAAACCCGCTCCCACAGGTACAACGACAACCTTGAGGTTTGTGTAGTCCCTGTGGGAGCGGGCATGCCCGCGAAGGGGCCGGCGCAGGCTTACATCTGTTCCCACTCACCCACAGGCACAACGACAACCTCGAAGTCGGTGTTATCCCTGTGGGAGCGGGTTCACCCGCGAAGGGGCCGGTGCAGGCTTACATCTGTTCCCATTCACCCACAGGCACAACGACAACCTCGAAGTTAGTGTTATCCCCTGTGGGAGCGGGTTCACCCGCGAAGGGGCCGGTGCAGGCTTACCTCTGTTCCCATTCACCCACAGGCACAACGACAACCTCGAAGTCGGTGTTATCCCTGTGGGAGCGGGTTCACCCGCGAAGGGGCCGGTGCAGGCTTACAGATGTTCCAGGCACCCCGCCAGCTCACCACCCAGCTTCTCCAGCAAGCGCTCGTAACCCTTGCCATCCACCGGGTCGGTGCCGCCCAGTGCATCCAGCTCGGCCAGGCGCACCGGCAGCCCGGCAGTCAGGGTCTCGGCCAGGCGCGGTCGCAGTGGCGGCTCGCTGAACACACAGGTCTTACCCACTTCCTGCAGGCGCTTGCGCATGGACGCCACATGCTGCGCCCCAGGCTGCACCTCGGACGCCACGCTGAACACCCCGGTGTGCTTCAAGCCATATTCAGCCTCGAAGTAATCGAACGCTTCGTGGAACACGAAGTACGGCTTGTCGGCAATACCGGCCACCCGCGCCTTGATACGTGCATCCAGCGCATCCAGCCGCTCATCGAAGGCCTTCAGGTTGCTCTGGTAGCGAGCCGCATTGGCCGGATCGACCTGCGCCAGGTCAGCCGCCATTTTAGCCGCAATTACCCGCGCATTAACCGACGATAACCACAAGTGCGCATCCAGGCTGCCTGGACGGTGATCGTGGTCATGGTCATCGTGATCCGCCTCCTCATGGGACTGGCTGTCCTCGCCGAAGTGGCGCAGCTTCATGCCTTCAAGCGACTGCACAGCCACCGTGGCCTTGCTGCGGTTCGCCAGTACCCGCGGCAGGAAGTTTTCCATGTCCGGGCCAATCCAGTACAGCAGGTCGGCATCACCCACCCGCCGCACATCGGACGGGCGCAATGCATAGTGGTGCGGCGAGGCGCCTGGCGGCAGCAACACGTCAGGGCTGCCAACGCCATCCTGCACGGCAGCGGCAATCTGCTGCAGGGGCTTGATACTGGTGAGCACACGCACATCGGCCTGGGCAGAAAATGCGATGAAAGCGACAAACAGAGCTAGGAATCGGGACACGGTGGATACTCGAGTCGTCAGAAACAGGTAACATAATAACGTCTCCATCCAGAACCGTCGCTGCCCATGTCCATCACGCCGCTGGCCAACCGTCCTCACGATCATTCCCATTGCGTACACAGCGCACTGGCTGAAGCCGACGCCTTGTGCACCCGCCAGGGCTTGCGCCTGACCGCGCTGCGCCGCCGTGTGCTGGAGCTGGTGTGGCAAAGCCACAAGCCGCTGGGCGCCTACGACATCCTCGCCGTGCTCAGCGAGCAGGACGGCCGCCGCGCCGCCCCGCCCACGGTGTACCGTGCGCTGGACTTCCTGCTGGAAAACGGCCTGGTGCACCGCATCGCCTCGCTCAACGCCTTCATCGGCTGCAGCCACCCCGAACACGTGCACCAGGGCCAGTTCCTGATTTGCCGGGCCTGCCATGTGGCCATCGAGCTGGAGCAGAGCAGCATCAGCGACGCCATCATCAACAGCGCCAAAGGCGTGGGCTTCACGGTCGAGACTCAAACCGTCGAAGTGGTCGGCCTGTGCGGCAGCTGCCGGAGCGCGGCATGAGCGATGCCCTGATCCGCCTGGAGCAGGTCGGCGTTACCTTTGGCGGCGAGGCGGTGCTCGACAGCATCGACCTGTCGGTCGCCCCCGGCCAGATCGTCACCCTGATCGGCCCCAACGGGGCGGGCAAGACCACCCTGGTGCGCGCTGTGCTCGGGCTGCTCAAGCCGCACCGCGGCAAGGTATGGCGCAAGCCGAAGCTGCGCATTGGCTACATGCCGCAAAAGATTCAGGTCGATGCCACGCTGCCGCTGTCGGTGCTGCGCTTCCTGCGCCTGGTGCCCGGCGTAGACCGCGCAGCAGCCTTGTCGGCGCTACAGGAAGTGGGCGCCGAACAGGTCATCGACAGCCCGATCCAGACCATTTCCGGCGGCGAGATGCAACGCGTGCTGCTGGCCCGCGCCCTGCTGCGCGAACCCCAGTTGCTGGTGCTCGACGAGCCGGTGCAGGGCGTGGACGTGGTCGGCCAGACCGAGCTGTACAACCTCATCACCCGCCTGCGCGACCGCCATGGCTGCGGCGTGCTGATGGTTTCCCACGACCTGCACCTGGTAATGAGCGCCACCGACCAGGTGGTGTGCCTGAACCGTCACGTGTGCTGCTCGGGCCACCCCGAGCAAGTCAGCGGCGACCCGGCGTTCGTCGAACTGTTTGGCCAGACCGCGCCGAGCCTGGCCATCTACCATCACCACCACGACCACAGCCACGACCTGCACGGCTCGGTGGTCGCCCCTGGCACCCATGTTCACGGAGAGCACTGCAAGCATGGCTGATTTTCTTCTCTACGCCTTGCTTGCCGGCTTGTCCCTGGCGCTGGTTGCCGGCCCGCTGGGTTCGTTCGTGGTATGGCGGCGCATGGCGTATTTTGGCGACACCCTATCCCACGCCGCTTTGCTCGGTGTGGCCATGGGCTTTGCCCTGGACGTCAGCCCGGCACTGGCAGTGACCATCGGCTGCCTGCTGCTGGCAATTTTGCTTGTGACCTTGCAGCAACGCCAACCGCTGGCCTCCGATACCCTGCTCGGCATTCTCGCCCCCAGCACCCTGTCGCTGGGCCTGGTGGTACTGAGCTTCATGCACGATGTGCGCATCGACCTGATGGCCTACCTGTTCGGTGACCTGCTGGCCATCAGCACCACCGACCTGGCCTGGATCCTGGGCGGCAGTGCGCTGGTGCTGGTGCTGCTTGCCGCGCTGTGGCGGCCGCTGCTGGCAGTCACCGTGCACGAAGAACTGGCCACGGTCGAGGGCCTGCCCGTTGCCGGCCTGCGCCTGGCACTGATGCTGCTGATTGCGGTGGTGATTGCCGTGGCCATGAAGATCGTCGGTGTGCTGCTGATCACCTCGCTGCTGATCATCCCCGCGGCTGCGGCGCAGCGTCACGCCCGCTCCCCCGAGCAGATGGCCGTGGGCGCCAGCCTGCTGGGCGTCACCGCGGTCTGCTGTGGCCTGGCCATGTCGTGGTTCAAGGATACCCCCGCCGGCCCGTCGATCGTGGTTTGCGCGGCGGTGCTATTCTTGCTGAGCCTGGCCCTGCCAAAACGCTGAACAGCAGGGCGTGTGAAGGCACGCCTTGCAACCTTTTGCCGGGTAAAGGGTCTGTAAGACCTGTTTTCGAGCGTGCGCACCTGGGTGTAGACTTGCTCGCTTTTTGCGCAAATAGAGAGTCGCAGGAATGAAGCCGTTCGCCTCCCGTTATCTGCTTGTTGCCGCGTTTTCCCTGCTCCTGGCTGCCTGTTCCAGCGCGCCGGTCGAACAGGCCACCGCACCTGCCCAAGCCGATGCCTGGCAGCAGTTGCAACAAAACATCGCCAGCAACGAGCTGGCCACCGCCGAAGATCAGCTGGCAGCCTTGCAGGCCCAGTCGCCGGATGACGCACGCCTGGAGCAATACCAGCGTCAGTTGGCCGAAGCCTATCTGCAACGCAGCCAGATCGTCCTGCAAAAGGGTGATGTGAATGCGGCCGCTACCGCCCTGGCCCGTGCCCGGGCACTGATGCCGCAAGCCCCGGCAGTGACCGGTGGCGATCCCCTGTCCCAGGCACGCAAGGCCGAGCTGGAGAAGGCAGAGGCTGCCTTGAAAGCCGCCGAAGCCAAGCCCAAGGCACGCATCATCGACCCGACAGCGCCAAGCACGGTGGTGGCCTTGAAGACCACTGACAGCCGCGCCATGCGCCGCCAGCTCGATGACATTGCCGCCGATGTGGTGAGCTATGACTGCGAAGTAGTGTTCCAGGTGCCACGTACCGACGATGCGCCGTGGCTGAAGACCTTGCTGGAGAAGCGCGTGCGCAAGATCGACAGTGGGTTCCAGCTGAAGCAGAAGCATGAGATTCAACGCTCGCTGCCGGCGCAGGTGGTTCTGGTACCGCATCAGCGCTGAAAACACTGGCGGCGCTGCGCGCCCCTTTCACGACACAAGGCCGCTCCTACCAGGGCATGCAATCTCCGGTAGGAGCGGCCTTGTGCCGCGATGGGGTGCGAAGCAGCTCCTTAGGCCGGTACAGCCTCCGCAGCAGCTTCACGCTCCCACACCCGGTGCCCCTCGACCGCTTTGACGAAAGCGTCCAGCGTCTTCTGGTCATCGCCCAGCAACAACCCCTTGTCCTCCTTCAGGCCCAGCGCGTCCACCAGCACCTTGCCCTCTTTGGCAAAGCCGATCGCCTTCAGGTGCTTGTAGGCTTCGAGCAGGAAGTGCTTGGCCAGACCACTCGCCCCCAGCGCATCCAGTGCGGCCTTGCCGGCCGGTACCAGCACCCCGTCGAACATGATCGAAGGCATGCCCTCCATCGAGGCATCCACTGGCAGTGCTTTGCCGTCGGCAGCCTTGACCGGCGCCGAAGTTGGCCCAAGCAGCAAAATGCGCGCGCTGTGCGCCTCAAGCGCCTTGACCAGCCGGTCGACACTGCCGGCATCCACGCCATCGGCCAGCAGCACGGCTATCTTGCGCCCCTTGATGCCGACAACCCCGGGGTGGTTCATCTGGCTCAATGCCGGGGACTCGGCAAGCTTGCTGCCTTTCACCTGAACGGTGCCCGCCTTGGGTGCCGGCAGCCCCAGGTTGGCGGCTACGGCGGCCGCGAGCTTGAGGTCGATGTTGGCCAGGATTTCGTTCACCTCACGGGCACGAATGGCCTCGCGCTCGACCTTGCCCAGCTCGAAGCTGTAGGCCTTGATGATGTGCTGCTGCTCTGTCGGGCTCATGCTCTGGAAGAACAACCGCGCCTGCGAGAAGTGGTCGCCGAACGACTCGCTGCGCTGGCGAATCTTGTGCGCATCGATGCGTTCCTGGAAGCTCTCGAAGCCGCCGTCCTGGGCAGCGGGTGGCGTTTCCTTCGGCCAGCCGCCGTCGATGGAATTCGGCTCATACGAGGCACGGCCCCTATGCACGGTGTGCTGGTGCAAAGCGTCGCGCTGGTTGTTGTGGTTGGGCGCCACAGGGCGGTTGATCGGGATCTGGTGGAAGTTCGGCCCGCCCAGCCGGCTCAGTTGCGTGTCGGTATAGGAGAACAGCCGGCCCTGCAGCAAGGGGTCATTGGTAAAGTCGATACCCGGCACGATATGGCCAGGGCAGAAGGCAACCTGCTCGACCTCGGCAAAGAAGTTATCCGGGTTGCGGTTCAGCACCATCTTGCCCAGCGGGGTAACGGGTACCAGTTCTTCGGGAATTATCTTGGTCGGGTCCAGCAGGTCGAAGTCGAACTTGTGTTCGTCAGCCTCCGGCACAATCTGCACGCCCAGTTCCCATTCCGGGTAGTCGCCGGTTTCAATGGCTTCCCACAGGTCACGGCGCTGGAAGTCGGTGTCCTTGCCCGCCAGTTTCTGTGCTTCGTCCCACAGCAGCGAATGCACGCCCTGGCTCGGCTTCCAGTGAAACTTGACGAAGCTGGCCACGCCCTCGGCGTTGATCAGGCGGAAGGTGTGCACGCCAAAGCCTTCCATCATTCGCAGGCTGCGCGGGATGGCGCGGTCAGACATGGCCCACATGACCATGTGGGCCGATTCCGGCACCAGCGAGACAAAATCCCAGAAGGTGTCATGCGCCGAGCCGCCGGTAGGTATCTCGTTGTGTGGCTCCGGCTTTACCGCGTGGACAAAATCGGGAAACTTGATGGCATCCTGGATGAAAAACACCGGCATGTTGTTGCCGACCAGGTCGAAATTGCCTTCGTCGGTGTAAAACTTGACGGCAAAGCCCCGCACATCGCGCACCGTGTCGCCAGAACCGCGTGGGCCCTGCACCGTGGAAAAGCGCACGAAAACCGGGGTGATCTTTTCCGGGTCCTGCAGGAAGCCGGCCTTGGTCAGCTCTGCGTGGTTGCCATAGCTCTGGAAGAACCCGTGGGCCCCGGTACCGCGTGCGTGCACGATGCGCTCGGGGATCCGTTCATGGTCGAAGTGGGTGATCTTCTCGCGCATGATGAAGTCTTCAAGCAGCGACGGCCCGCGGTCACCCGCCTTCAGGGTGTTCTGGTTGTCAGCGATGCGCACGCCCTGGTTGGTGCGCAGCGCATGCCCGGTCGCATCGCTGCGGTCGGCCTCCAGGCTTTGCAGCTTGGCATTGGTATTGGCCCGGTCAGGGGTCTGGGTGCCGGCGGCTTCGCTCTGCTTGGGCGCGTCCGTTTTCTTGCTGGGCATGATCGGCTCTCCTCATCAGTCTTAAGGCGTGCCCGTTCAGGGCTTGTCCAAGTAGTGACTGGAGCGCGTTGCCGAGCGTTCAATCTTGATTACCAGTTGTCGCGATATGCCCGAAGGATTGGTGCATTACGAAATAAATGCTAAGAACAGCTATGGGAAAAGGCTAAAATGCGCGACCCCAGCTAACCGCTGACCCAAATTTCAATGCGCCCCACAAGGTTCGCTACGTGATCGAGTTCCAACAGGTACATAAGACCTACCGCGTTGCCGGTAGGGAAATCCCCGCACTGAATCCGACCAGCCTGACCATCGAAGATGGCCAGGTGTTCGGCCTGATCGGCCATTCCGGCGCCGGCAAAAGCACCATGCTGCGCCTGATCAACCGCCTGGAAGAACCCTCCGGCGGCAAGATCATCGTCGACGGCGAAGACGTCACCGCGTTCAACGCCAGCCAACTGCGCGGCTTCCGTCAGCAGGTCGGGATGATTTTCCAGCACTTCAACCTGCTGGCCTCCAAGACCGTCGCCGACAACGTCGCCCTACCACTGACCCTGGCCGGTGAGCTGTCGCGCAGCGAAATCGACAAGCGCGTCACCGAGCTGCTGGCCCGTGTCGGCCTGCAAGACCACGCCAAAAAGTACCCGGCGCAGTTGTCCGGCGGCCAGAAGCAGCGCGTCGGCATCGCCCGCGCCCTGTCCACCAACCCGAAGATCCTGCTGTGCGACGAGGCCACCAGTGCCCTCGACCCGCAAACCACGGCCTCGGTCCTGCAACTGCTTGCCGAAATCAACCGTGAGCTGAAGCTGACCATCGTGCTCATCACCCATGAAATGGACGTGATCCGCCGTGTCTGCGACTGTGTGGCGGTGATGGACGCCGGCCAGATCGTCGAGCAAGGCTCGGTGGCCGATGTGTTCCTGCACCCGCAGCACCCCACCACCAAGCGCTTTGTCCAGGAAGACGAGCAGGTCGACGAAGGCGAGCAGCGCGACGACTTTGCCCACGTACCGGGCCGCATCGTGCGCCTGACCTTCCAGGGCGACGCCACCTACGCGCCGCTGCTGGGCACCGTGGCCCGCGAAACCGGTGTGGACTACAGCATCCTCGCCGGGCGTATCGACCGCATCAAGGATGTCCCCTATGGCCAGCTCACCCTCGCCTTGATCGGCGGTGACATGGAAGCGGCGTTCGCCCGCTTCAAGGCAGCTGACGTACATATGGAGGTACTGCGTTGATGGACGCGCTCAATTTCTTTGCCAACGTCGACTGGGCCGAAATCTGGCTGGCCACCATCGACACCATGATCATGCTGTTCGGCTCGCTGTTCTTCACCGTGCTGCTGGGCCTGCCACTGGGTGTGCTGCTGTTCCTCTGCGGGCCAAAGCAGATGTTCGAGCAGAAGGGTGTGTACGCGTTGCTGTCGCTGGTGGTCAATATCCTGCGCTCGCTGCCGTTCATCATCCTGCTGATCGTGATGATCCCGTTCACCGTACTGATCACCGGCACCTCGCTGGGCGTTGCCGGCGCCATCCCGCCGCTGGTGGTGGGTGCCACGCCGTTCTTCGCGCGCCTGGTGGAAACCGCCCTGCGTGAAGTGGACCGTGGCATCATCGAGGCTACCCAGTCGATGGGCGCCACCACCCGCCAGATCATCACCAGTGCGCTGCTGCCAGAGGCCCGTCCGGGTATCTTCGCGGCCATTACCGTCACCGCCATCACCCTGGTTTCGTACACCGCCATGGCCGGTGTGGTGGGTGCCGGTGGCCTGGGCGACCTGGCTATCCGCTTCGGTTACCAGCGTTTTCAGACCGATGTGATGGTGGTGACCGTGGTACTGCTGCTGGTACTGGTTCAAGTACTGCAGAGCGTGGGCGACAAACTGGTCGTGCATTTTTCCCGTAAGTAACCCCAATGGGGTCGGCCTGGCCGACCCGTTCGGGGGCCGTCGCGGCCCTCACAAGGAGTGATCAATGAAGAAGCTGCTTGCTGTCGCTGCCGCTGTTGCGGCCTTCTCGGCCCACGCCGATACCCTGACTGTTGCCGCCACCCCGGTGCCGCACGCCGAAATCCTCAACTTCGTCAAACCGCAATTGGCCAAAGAAGGCGTGGAGCTGAAGGTCAAGGAATTCACCGACTACATCCAGCCGAACGTACAGGTTGCCGAAAAGCGCCTGGACGCCAACTTCTTCCAGCACCAGCCGTACCTGGATGAGTTCAACAAGGCCAAGAAGACCGACCTGGTAAGCGTGGCCGGCGTACACATCGAGCCGCTGGGCGTGTATTCCACCAAGATCAAGAAGCTCGACGAGTTGTCGTCCGGCGCCACCGTGGTCATCCCCAACGACGCCACCAACGGCGGCCGCGCCCTGCTGCTGCTGGACAAGGCCGGTGTGATCAAGCTCAAGGACAACAAGAACATCCTGTCCACCGTGAAGGATGTTGCCGAGAACCCGAAAAACGTGAAGTTCCGTGAGCTGGAAGCCGCCACCATCCCGCGCGTGCTGACCCAGGTCGATGCTGCCCTGATCAACACCAACTACGCGCTGGAAGCCAAGCTGAACCCGGAAAAAGACGCGCTGGCCATCGAAGGCAGCGACTCGCCTTACGTGAACATCCTGGTTGCCCGCCCGGACAACAAGGATTCGGAAGACATGAAGAAACTCGCGGCTGCGCTGCACTCGCCTGAGGTGAAGCAGTTCATCATCGAGAAGTACAAGGGCGCTGTGGTTCCAGCATTTTAAGCGGAAACCCCTGGGGCCGCTTTGCGGCCCTTTCGCGGCACAAGGCCGCTCCTACATGGGATCGCGTACCCCTGTAGGAGCGGCCTTGTGCCGCGAAAGGCCTGCAAAGCAGGCCCAGCATTCTCAATCCCGCTTCACCAGCCCGGGCAACTGCGCCACCAGCTTCTGGTTGTTGAACGGCGCACGAATGAACCCACGCTGACGCCCATCCGGCCCGACAACCGCCAGGTTGCCACTGTGATCCACGGTATACCCCGGCTTGCTGGTATCCGCCGGAATGAACGGAATGCTCAAGGCATTGGCCAGCTTCTGGGTATCCTCGATCGACCCCGCCACGCCGACAAAGTCCTTGTCGAAATAGCCCAGGTACTGCTTCAGCTGGTTCGGCGTATCCCGGTTCGGGTCCACACTCACCAGCACCACCCGCAGCCGGTCGACGGCTTCCTTGGGCAGCTCGCTCTTCACCTGGCGCAACTGGGCCAGGGTGGTCGGGCAGATGTCCGGGCAGTAGGTGTAGCCAAAGAACAACAGCGACCATTTGCCTTTCAGGTCGTCCAGCTGCACCGGCTGCCCGTCCTGGTTGGTCATGGTCACGTCGGCCACGGTGCGGCTCTGCGGCAGCAGGATGATGCCGGCGTCGATCAGCTCGGCGGGGTTGGGCTGGTCGCGGCCATTGAGCACCTTGTTGACGGTCAGGCCCAGGATCAACGCGACCAGGGCGACGAGGATGAAGACGGTTTTCTGGGTTCGGGTCATAGGTTCAGCAACAGGTAGTGGTCGAGTAGCAACGCGATGAACAGCGCGAACAGGTAGCCGATAGAGTACTTGAAGGTGCCGATCGCCGCGTGCGGCCGGCTGCCACGGTACAACACCCAGGCCCATTGCAGGAAGCGCAGCCCCAAGGCCAGGGCACAAGCCAGGTATAGCGGGCCGCTCATGTGGATGGCATAGGGCAGCAGGCTCACCGCCAGCAGAATCAGGGTGTACAGCAAAATATGCAGCTTGGTGTAGCGCTCGCCATGGGTCACCGGCAGCATCGGGATATCGGCCTTGGCGTACTCTTCCTTGCGGTGGATGGCCAGCGCCCAGAAGTGCGGTGGGGTCCAGGCGAAGATGATCAGCACCAGCAGCAAGGGTTCGGCGCTGACATGGCCGCTTACCGCCACCCAGCCGAGCAACGGCGGGGCGGCGCCGGCCAGGCCGCCGATGACGATGTTCTGTGGCGTGGCACGCTTTAAAAAGCCGGTGTAGAGCACCGCATAACCCAGCAGCGAAGCCAGGGTCAGCCAGGCGGTGAGGGCGTTGGTGAACGCCAGCAGCAGGGCCATGCCCAGCAGCGCCAACGCCAGTGCAAACAGCAAGGCCGGTAGCGGCTCGACCCGGCCTTGGGCCAGCGGCCGCTTGTGGGTGCGGGCCATCAGCGCATCGATGCGCCGGTCCACCACATGGTTCACCACCGCCGCAGCGCCAGCGCACAGGCCGATGCCCAGGTTGCCGAACAGCAGCACGCTCCAGCCGACCCCCGCCCGTGTGGCCAGGAACATGCCGGCCAGCGAAGTGATCAGCATCAGTACCACCACCTTGGGCTTGGTCAGCTCCAGGTAATCGCGCCAGCTGGCCTGTCGTGCGCTCAGAAGCGTCGCCACGAGTCGTTCCTCATGTGATGGGAAATGCCCACGCCGGCCACCGGCCGCAGGCGCCAGCCTTGGCCGACACCCACGCGAACTTTGTCGACCACTCGAATGCGGTAGTTCACCAGCACCATGCTCAACAGCAACAGCGCCCCGCCGGCATTGTGCGCAACCGCTACCGCCAGCGGCAGGTGGAACACCACGTTGCTGATGCCCAGGCCCACTTGCAGGGCCAGCGCCAGCAGCACCAGCCGCGCCAGGCCGGGGAGGCCGCAGCGGTACAGCTTCCAGCTCAGCATCAGCAGCACGCAGGTGACCAGTAGCGCGCCCAGGCGGTGGCTGATGTGGATGGCCGTGCGGGCATCACTGTCCAGTTGCCCGCCCAGGTAATTGGGGCCGACGTGCTGGGTCAGGTGGAAGCCATTGCTGAAGTCCGCCGCTGGCCACCACTGGCCGTGACAGGTCGGCAGGTCGATGCAGGCGACCGCTGCATAGTTGGCACTGACCCAGCCGCCCAGGGCGATCTGGCCGACCACCACCAACAGCGCCAGCGCAGCGATCCGCCGCAGGCTCAGCGGCAGTTTCGGCAAGGGCGCAAAGGCCCGGGATAGACGCAGTGACAACAGGAATAGCAAGCTCAGGGTGGTGAAGCCGCCCAGCAAATGCGCCGTGACCACCTGCGGCCACAGCTTCAGGGTGACCGTCCACATGCCGAAAGCCGCCTGGGCCAGCACCACACCCAGCAACAGCACCGGCAGGCGGTAAGGCTGCCCATCGCGGGCATGCCGACGCAGCGCCTGGAAGGCGAGCAGGGCAATCACCATGGCCAAGGTACCGGCGAAATAGCGATGGACCATTTCCGCCCAGCCCTTGGCCTCTTCCACCGGGTGATCGGGAAAGTGCAGCTCGGCATGGGCAAGCTGAGCCTCGCTCTTGGGCACGCTGATGAAGCCATAGCAACCTGGCCAGTCAGGGCAGCCAAGGCCGGCGTGGGTCAGGCGGGTGTAGGCACCGAGCAGGACGACCAGCAGTGCCAACAGGGTGGCGAACACAGCAATGCGGAATCCAGGTCTGGCCATGGCAGGCTCCTAGCCGATGTTGGACAGCTTGAGCAGGTGGCGCAGGTCATCCAGCACATGCTTGCCGTTGGCCTTGCCGTCGTAACGCAGCACCAGGTTGCCGTGGGGGTCAACGATCCACAGCTGCGGGCCAGGCTCGCCCACCTTCTGCAAATAGCGCGGGGCATCCAGCGGGTAGCGTTGCAGCTGCGGGTACTCGCGGCCCAGCAGCGCCTGGTAGTCGGCGGTCAGCGGCTGGGCTGTGGCCAGTGCATGGCTGGCACGGCTGGCGTCGCGGCCCAGGCCCACCTGGATCTGCCGGGCCAGGTACACCAGGCGCTGGCAGTCCTCGGCACAGGCTTCGGGCGCACTGACCAGCAACTGCCAACGCTGGTCCTGGCCTGCCACGCCGATATCGGTGCGGGTTTCACCGTTGCCGATCATGGCGCCGTGGTAACTGCGGCCTTCCGGCACCCAGAACTTCAGCTTGTACATGCTGGTGGCCAGAATCATCGGCCCGAGCACCACCAGCAGGATCAGCAAAAGCTGCAAACGCCCGCGGGCTCTGGGGTTGCTACGTTCAGGCACGTCCAGTGGAGTGGCGGTGGCCATGGCGTTTCTCCTTGTTGTGGTGCCAGCCGAAATAGAGGTAAAGCAGAACCAGTGCACCCGCCAGGGCAAACCACTGCACGGCGTAGCCCAGGTGTTTTTCCGGGCCCATGGCGACAACCGGCCAGTCCAGGCGATAGGCCGCCGGGCCGGGCTCCAGGCGCAACTCATGGGCAAAGCCTTCGCGGCCCAGCGTCGGCCATAGCTGCGCGGCATCAACGGCAGTGAGCAGGTGCGGCCATTGGCCGCCTTCAGGGTCGGGATGCAGCTGGAACGTGGTGCCCGGCGATACGTACACCGAAGCGTCCAGGGCCAAAGCCTGTGGAGGGGTATCGAAATGCACCGGCACGCGGCGGTCCGGCCATGGCAGCCAGCCGCGGTTGATCAGCAGCCACTGGCCGCTGGCCTGGTCATGGAAGGGTTGCAGCAGTTCGACACCGGCCTGGCCATCGCGCATGCGGTTGTCCAGCAGCACGCTGTGCTCGGCGTCGAAGCGGCCGTACAGGTGCACGCGGCGGAAGGCGTTGTCGTCGCTTGATGCGAGCTGGGCGGTGGTGATCGGCGCCTCGATGCGCCGTTCGGCATAGGTGGCCAGCAGCGCGCGCTTTTCCTCGGCGCGGCCGAGTTGCCAGCAGCCGAGCGCAACCAGCCCCGGCAGCAGTGCAAGCACCACCAGGGTCGGTACCCAGCCTGGGCGAAACGGCCTCACGGGCGCCTCGCTATACTTATCCACATCACCGCATCCCCCCGGAGTAGCGCCATGCTCAAGGCCGCGATTGTCCTGATGCTGTTGGCCACGATTGCCAGCCTGTTCAGTGGCCTGGTGTTTCTGGTCAAGGACGACGAAAACTCGACCCGCCTGCTAAAGGCGCTGACCGTGCGGGTGACCCTGGCGGCCCTGACAATTGGCCTGGTCGCCTGGGGTTTGCTCAGCGGTCAGCTGGTCTCACACGCGCCCTTCTGAACTCAAGTCTTCATCGCCGTGGCCGGCGCCTTTGTAGGAGCGGCCTTGTGTCGCGAAAGGGCTGCGCAGCAGCCCCGGCGATTTATGCATTTGGGCCAACATCCTGGGGCCGCTTCGCAGCCCTTTCGCGACACAAGGCCGCTCCTACAAAGGGACCTCGGCTGCCTGTCAAAGCACGTATACGAAGATGAACAACCCCACCCACACCACGTCGACGAAGTGCCAGTACCAGCTGGCTGCCTCGAAGCCGAAGTGTTTTTCCGGGTTGAAATGCCCGCGCAAGATGCGCACGAACATCACGATCAGGATGATCGTGCCCAAGGTCACGTGGGCACCGTGGAACCCGGTGAGCATGAAGAACGTCGCGCCATAGATCCCCGATCCCAACGTCAGCCCCAGCTTGGTATAGGCCTCGTGATACTCGAACGCCTGCAACGCAATGAAGCTGGCGCCCAGCAGGATGGTCAGCGCCATCCAGAATTTCAGCGGCCCGCGGTGATCACGGCGCAGGGCGTGGTGGGCGATGGTGATGGTCACACTGGAACTGACCAGCAAGATCGTGTTGATCAGTGGCAGGTGCCACGGGTCGATCACTTCCTTCGGCGGCGGGAACAGTTTCGGGTCGGGCGTGTGCAGCAGCGGCCAGGTAAATTCGAACGTGGGCCACAGCATGTGCGCAACACCCTTGGCCCCGTCGCCACCCAGCCACGGCCCCGCCAGTACGCGCACGTAGAACAGCGCACCGAAGAAGGCCATGAAGAACATCACTTCAGAGAAGATGAACCAGCTCATGCCCCAGCGGAACGAGCGGTCCAGCTGCGGGCTGTACAACCCGGCGCGGCTCTCCTTGACCACTGCACCAAACCAGCCGAACAGCATGTAGGCCAGAAACAACGCACCCACAAAGAAGATCAGCGGCCCGTGCGATTCCGGGTGGCCGGCCTTCATGTCGTTGAACCAGGTGCCCAGGCCGAACACCGTGATGAACATGCCGATGGTGGCGATGATCGGCCACTTGCTCTGCGCCGGAACGTAATAGTGCTGATGACTTGCCATTGCTGTTCTCCTTCCCTTAACGGGCGCCCTGGACGTCCTGGGCCGCAACATGCGCGACCGGCGGGTGGCGAGCGGTGATGTCGAACAAGGTGTAGGCCAGTGTCAGGTGCTTCACGCTGGCCGGCAGGTCGCGGTCGACGATGAAGCGCACCGGCATCTCGATGCGTTCGCCGGGCTGCAGCACCTGCTGGGTAAAGCAGAAGCACTCGGTCTTGTGGAAGTACGCCGCGGCCTCGGCCGGGGTGATGCTGGGTATGGCTTGCGCGCTCATTGGCCGGTCGGTCGGGTTATGCGCGACGAAAATCATCTGGTTCACCGCACCCGGGTTGACCTCCAGTTGGTCAGCCGTGGAGTAGAAGTCCCAGACCATGTCGCTGGCATTGGTCGACATGAACTGCACCCGCACCGACCGTGACGGGTCACTGACCTGGCTGCCTTCGTATTGCCCGCCGGTCTTGCCGTTGATGCCGAAGGCCTTGCACATCACGTCATAGATCGGCACCAGGGCAAAGCCGAAGGCGAACATCACCACCGTCAGCATCAGCAGGCGCGTTACCAGGCGTTTCAGCGACAGGCCGTTCATGGCGGGGTTCCTATTTCACTTCCGGTGGTGTCTGGAAGGTGTGGTAGGGCGCAGGTGAGGGGATCGACCACTCCAGGCCCTCGGCGCCATCCCAGGGCTTGGCCGGTGCCGGCGCCCCGCCGCGGATGCACTTGATGACGATGAACAGGAAGAAGATCTGCGTGGCGCCGAACATGAACGCGCCGATGGACGACACCATGTTGAAGTCGGCGAACTGCAGGTTGTAGTCCGGGATGCGCCGCGGCATGCCGGCCAGCCCTACGAAGTGCATGGGGAAGAAGGCCATGTTCATGCCGATGAACGACAGCCAGAAGTGCAGCTTGCCAAGGGTTTCGTCGTACATGTGGCCGGTCCATTTCGGCAGCCAGTAGTACGCCGAGGCAAAGATGCCGAAGATCGCCCCAGGCACCAGCACGTAGTGGAAGTGCGCCACCACGAAGTAGGTGTCGTGGTACTGGAAGTCCGCCGGGGCGATGGCCAGCATCAGCCCGGAGAAGCCGCCGATGGTGAACAGGATGACGAAGGCGATGGCGAACAGCATCGGCGTTTCGAAGGTGAGCGAGCCTTCCCACATGGTGCTGACCCAGTTGAACACCTTCACGCCGGTGGGCACGGCGATCAGCATGGTGGCGTACATGAAGAACAGCTCACCGACTACCGGGATGCCGACCACGAACATGTGGTGGGCCCAGACGATGAACGACAGGAAAGCAATGGCGCCCGTGGCATACACCATGGAGGTGTAGCCGAACAGCGGCTTGCGCGAGAACGCAGGAATGATCGAGCTGACCGCGCCAAAGGCCGGCAGGATCATGATGTACACCTCGGGGTGGCCGAAGAACCAGAACACGTGCTGGAACAGCACCGGGTCACCGCCACCGGCCGCACTGAAGAAACTGGTGCCGAAGTGAATATCCATCAGCATCATGGTCACCACACCGGCCAGTACCGGCATCACCGCAATCAGCAGAAAGGCCGTGATCAGCCAGGTCCAGACAAACAGCGGCATCTTCATCAAGGTCATGCCAGGCGCACGCAGGTTGAGGATGGTGGCAATCACGTTGATCGCGCCCATGATCGAGCTGATGCCCATCAGGTGGATAGCGAAGATGAAGAAGGTAACGCTGGCGGGTGCATAGGTGGTGGACAGCGGGGCGTAGAAGGTCCAGCCGAAGTTCGGCCCGCCGCCCGGGCTGAACAGGGTCGAGACCAACAACAGGAAGGCTGCCGGCAGGAGCCAGAAGCTGAAGTTGTTCATGCGCGGCAGGGCCATGTCGGGCGCGCCGATCATCAACGGGATCATCCAGTTGGCCAGGCCGACGAAGGCCGGCATCACCGCGCCAAACACCATGATCAGGCCGTGCATGGTGGTCATCTGGTTGAAGAAGGCTGGCTCCACGATCTGCAGGCCAGGGTGGAACAGCTCGGCGCGGATCACCATGGCGAACGAGCCGCCAAGCAGGAACATGATGAAGCTGAACCACAGGTACATCGTGCCGATGTCTTTATGGTTGGTGGTCAGTACCCAGCGCATCAGGCCCTTGGCCGGGCCGTGGGCGTGCTCATGGCCGTGGGCGTGGTCGTCGATCACTGTGCTCATGTCCTGTCTCCTGCAACCCATTGATTGCCGCGAGTAACCCGGTTCACTTGGCTTCTGCCTGCTTCAGCGCCAGCACGTCCTTCGGCGTGACCATGTCGCCCTTGTTGTTGCCCCAGGCGTTGCGTTCGTAGGTGACAACGGCGGCAATGTCGACTTCCGAGAGCTGCTTGCCGAACGCCGCCATGGCGGTGCCGGGCTTGCCGTGGAAGACAATGCTCAGGTGGCCTTCCTTCGGCCCGGTGGCGATCTTCGAGCCCTTGAGCGCCGGGAACATCGGCGGCAGGCCCTGGCCTTCGGCCTGGTGACAGGCCACGCAAGTGGTGTGGTAGACCTTGTCGCCGCGCTCCACCAGCTCTTCCAGGGTCCACTCCTTGCTGGTCAGTTCCTTGAGCTTGGCGGCTTCAGCCTTGCGCTCGCCCAGCCAGGTGTCGTAGTCGGCCTTGGACTTGACCTCCACCACCACCGGCATGAAACCGTGGTCCTTGCCGCACAGCTCGGTGCACTGGCCGCGGTAGATGCCAGGCTTTTCGATACGGGTCCAGGCTTCGTTGACAAAGCCGGGGATGGCATCGCGCTTGACCGCGAAGGCCGGCACCCACCAGGAGTGGATCACGTCGGCGGCAGTCACCAGGAAGCGCACCTTGGCGCCCACCGGCAGCACCAGCGGCTGGTCGACTTCGAGCAGGTAATGCTCGTCCTTGGGGGCCTTGTTGTGAATCTGATCGGCGGGGGTGGCCAGGTTGCTGAAGAACTCCACATCCTGGCCCAGGTATTTGTAGTGCCACTTCCACTGGTAGCCGGTGACCTGGATGTCGATGTCCGACTCGCTGGCGTCGTAGATGTCGATCAGGGTCTTGGTGGCGGGGATGGCCATTACCACCAGAATCAGGAAGGGCACCACGGTCCACATGATTTCCACCCAGGTATGCTCGTGGAAATGCGCGGCCTGCTGGCCAGTGGAGCGGCGGTGCACGACCATGGACCAGAACATCGCGCCGAATACGACTACGCCGATGATCACGCAGATCCAGAAGATGGTCATGTGCAGGTCGAAGACGGCGTTGGAAACTTCCGTCGCCCCCGGGTGCATGTTCACGGTCCAGGCGGCGTTGGCCTGACCAAAAACCGACCACAACAGGAGGCCCATCCAGACATGTGGATGTCGCATCATTGCGGGTTCCCCTTCTAATTCTTGTTGTCCCGGAGGCGTGGCCTGCGGCAAGAGGGAACGGCGGTCAAGACTGCCTGGCTTCGACGACCGAGCCCCTGCTAAAAGCAGTCGGGCCTCATCAACGAATCACGTTCAACGGGAGTATAGACAGCGACCAATGGCACGCAATGAAGCCTGTGAAATGAACTTCACGAAATGACTGAATGGTCTGAAAACCGCGAGCTTGATAGGGTGTGGCGCAATACTGGCACTCCCATATACCGGATAGCGCACACGTTTGCGCGGCTTATAACAAATACGTCTTAGGTATTCTGTATACCGAGCTAATTTAGTGTCTTCCGTTTGAAACGTAATGTCCCTGGAGTTGTCATGAACATCGCTGCTGTACGCGAGCAGGTAAGCCAAGCCCATCAACATGAAGGCCAGACCGGCCAATTGAAACAGCGTCTCGAGCTGCAACTGCCCCACCTGCACCCCTCGATCCAACTGCCTGAGCAGGACGCCCAGGGTACCTTGGCGCGCTTCGTCAGCGCCTACATCGACCAGGTTCCGGAACTGCTGGAGGCCGCTCACGAGGTCGCTCGCGAAGCCGGGATCGAATCGCAGATCAAACCTGTACTGAAAATTGCCGAGGCGTACTTCCTGCAGCCGCCCAGCGTGATGCAAGGGCATGTAGGCCTGGACTGCCTGCTGGATGAGGCCTACCTGGCGCACCGCCTGGTGGAAGAGGTGAATGACCTGTACATCCGCCACTTCCAGCAGCCGCTGATCCCGGTCGACACCACGGTCGCCAACCTGATTGCCCACCAGCTGATTGGCGAGAGCTTTGCCAACCAGCTGGATGAAGTGGTGCACCACTCGGTTGACGAAATGCTCAATGACGAAAGCTTTGCGGTGGAATCGGTGGAGGCTTACCGCGAAAAGCTGAGCAGCCCGGCAACCGGCGAGGCGTGGAAGCGCTGGCCTTGCCTGTCGCGACAGCTGGGTGTGGAGCTGGGTCAGCCTGCCTGAATCCAGAGCCCTGTAGGAGCGGCCTTGTGCCGCGAAAGGGCTGCAAAGCAGCCCCAGCAATCTCAACTGTGAAACCTTGGGGCCGCTGCGCGGCCCTTTCGCGGCACAAGGCCGCTCCTACAAAAATCACCCTGTTCAGGACCGATATCAGGCCCCAACCCCCGCCGTAGTCCGCAACCGCCCCTCGATCCGCCGCTTCAGGCGCCGCTGCTCTATCAGCAACCGCGACCCATTGGCCGCATTACTGCGGTTCCAGTCCTCCAGCAGCTCCAGGCACGAGTGGTCGATGTAGCTCAGGTTGCCCAACGGCACATGCAACGTGGTGCCCGCCGGTACGGTATCCAGCACCTGGGTCAGCGCCGGCACCTTCAGGAACGTGGCCGCGCCACTGAGGCGCAGTTCCATGTGCCCATCCTTGGCGAGGCTCACCAGGTTGATCTTCAGCCGCGCCGCCTTGAACGCCAGCTTCAGCAGGGTCAGGGCAAAGCCCAGCAGCACGCCGGTCAGCAGGTCGGTGAAGATGATCGCCAGTGCCGTCGCCGCATAGGTGAACATCGGCATGCGACCATAACGGCCCAGGCCACGAAATGCCTTGAAGTCGACCAGCTTGACCCCGGTAAACACCAGCACACCCGCCAGGCTCGCCACCGGAATCTGCTGCAGCACGCTGCTCAACACCACCACGAAGGCCAACAACCACAGGCCGTGGAAGATTGCCGATGCCCGCGTCTGCGCCCCCGCCTGCACATTGGCCGAGCTGCGCACAATCACGCCGGTCATCGGCAGCGCGCCCAGCACGCCACAGAGCATGTTGCCGATACCTTGGGCCGACAGTTCACGGTCAAAGTCCGAACGCTGGCCGCTGTGCATGCGGTCTACCGCCGCGGCCGAGAGCAAGGTTTCGGCGCTGGCGATGAAGGCCAGGGCAAAGGCGGCGACCAGCAGGGTAGGGTCGGCCAGTTGCATCAGGTCAGCCGGGCGGAGCCAGTCGATGGCCTCGGACAGGTCTGCCGGCACCTGCACGCGGTTTACCGGCAAGGCCAGCCACATACTGATGGCGGTCATGGCGGCAACACCCAGCAGGGCGCCAGGGACGAAGCGCAGCCGCTGCGGCCGCAGGCGTTCCCAGCCCCACATGATGGCGATGGTGCCCAGGCCCAGCGCCCCGGCCATCCAGCCGGAGCCTGCACTTTCCTGCGGCAGGGCTGCGGCTACGGTGGACGGGAATTCCAGCAGGTTCTGCAACCCGGAAGGCTGCGGCGCCGTGTCGAACATCACATGCACCTGCGACAACACGATCAGCACGCCAATCCCCGCCAACATGCCGTACACCACCGCTGGCGCAGTGACACGAAACCAGCAACCCAGGCGCAGGCGCCCGGCCAGCAACTGCAGCAGCCCGGCCAGCAACAGGATCGGCCCAAGCATGGCCATGCCATGCTGGCGCACCAGCTCGAACACCAGTACCGCCAGGCCGGCGGCTGGGCCGCTGACCTGCAACGGCGAACCGGCGAGGAAACCCACCACAATACCGCCGATAATGCCGGTAATCAGGCCCTTTGCCGGCGGCATGCCCGAGGCAATCGCAATACCCATGCACAACGGCAGGGCCACCAGAAAGACCACCACCGACGCCAGCAACTCACGCGGCAGGGCCGCTTTCAACTGTGTAATGTTCACCGTGTTTCTCCTTTCTCTGTCACACGGTCATTCCTCTGACCGTGGGCACGTTTGCCCCTGACGAGCGCGCAAGCGCGGGCCGCCAGCGAGCTTGCCGGCAGGGCAGTCAGGGAATTCAAGGCA
The DNA here is from genome assembly GCF_052112345.1 of Pseudomonas sp. SAS7. Taxonomy (NCBI): domain Bacteria; kingdom Pseudomonadati; phylum Pseudomonadota; class Gammaproteobacteria; order Pseudomonadales; family Pseudomonadaceae; genus Pseudomonas; species Pseudomonas sp. SAS7. Next base: position 65,876 of record NZ_JBEGGO010000002.1, read on the forward strand.
GCCGAAGGCCGCGCCACACCCCTATCGGGTGCAGCCGGCTATCAAGGTTCTAGCGGTGGATGGGTCGCTTAGTAGCGGCCTCTCGGAGTAGCGCAGGGGACCGGCTCGCCAGCAGCCAGGGGCAGGAAGCTGTCGCTGATGGCGTCGTAAGCTTCGATCTTGCTGGTTTCGATGTCGTAAACCCAGCCATGAATGAACAGCTCACCGGCTGCCAGGCGCGAGGCAACCGAAGGGTGGGTGCGCAGGTGATGCAACTGGGCGATCACGTTTTCCTTGGTCAGCACCTGCATGGTTTCGTGTTCGGTACCGCACGAGCAGTTGTTCTCGACCACGGTACGCGCCACTTCGGCATGCCGCAGCCAGGCGGAAACAGTCGGCATCTTGGTCAGCGATTGCGGGTTGAGTACCGCACGCATGGCGCCACAGTCGGAATGGCCACAGACGATGATGTGGTGCACTTTCAGCGCAAGCACGGCGTATTCGATGGCGCTGGAAACGCCGCCGTTCATCTGACCGTAGGGCGGTACCACGTTACCCACGTTACGGGTTACGAACAGGTCGCCCGGCGAGCTCTGGGTGATCAGCTCGGGGACGATGCGCGAGTCGGCGCAGGTGATGAACATGGCACGCGGCGTTTGCGCAGTGGCGAGCTTCTTGAACAGCTCTTGCTGTTCGGGGAAGACGTCATGGTGAAAGCGCAGGAAGCCGTCGACGATGTGCTTCAGGGCGGCATCGGCGCCCTCGGCGGGTACCTCCGGAACGACCTTGGATGGGTCCTTGACGGGCATGATTCATCCTCTTGACGGTGTGTTGGTAAATCCATTTTACCGGGGAAAGATTCTGGCTATGCAGGGTTTTAGATGACACGCACGGGCCATAGATCACAGTCGGTGTGGACTGATTTCCTACGCTAGCGGGGAAAACTTAACTGAAACTTAATTCGAAGGCTCTAGAACGGGCGTTCCAGATATAAAAGGCGGGTTCTGGATAATAGCAAAAAAACATCAACTGCCAATATGTATTAGCGCAATTATTAACTCGGATTAGTTGTATTGAGGGCTGGCAATAGGCCCTGTAGGAGCAGCCTTGTGCTGCGAAAGGGCCGTTGCAGTCGAAGAGGATCTTTAGCAGTACCGGCCTCTTCGCAGCACAAGGCTGCTCCTACAGGGCCTGTGCTTGTGTTGGAATCGACGCCGGTGATGCTCCCTTGAGCATTAAAATAGGGCCATCTGCCCATTGGGCGGGCAGAAGGCAGAGCAATCCAGCGTCTGCGCCTCGCGCCCTTCAAAATCCAGCCGCTTCATGGCTTTGGCAAACCGTTGCGCCAACAGCTCGGCAAATACCCCTTCACCGCGCATGCGCGCACCAAACCGGCTGTCATACAGCTCGCCGCCCCGGCTCTGGCGGATCAGGCTCAATACATGGGCCGCCCGTTGCGGGTAATGGTCCTGCAGCCACTGCTCGAACAGCGGCGCCACCTCCAGTGGCAGGCGCAGCATCATGTAGGCCGCGCTCTGTGCGCCAGCTTCCTTGGCGGCCTCCAGCAGGCGCTCCAGCTCACTGTCGTTGATCATCGGAATCATCGGCGAACACAGCACACCCACCGGCACACCCGCCTCGCGCAACACGCGGATGGCCCTCAAGCGGGCATTGGGTGACGCCGCCCGCGGTTCCAGCACCCGCTTGAGGTCGTCGTCCAGCGTGGTCAGGCTGATCATCACCCGCGCCAGACGCTGCCGGGCCATTTCGGCCAGCAGGTCGAGGTCGCGCAACACCAGCGAGCCTTTGGTCACGATGGTCACCGGGTGACGAAAACGCAGCAACACTTCAAGCAGACGCCGGGTGAGCAGCTGTTCCCGCTCGATCGGCTGGTACGGGTCGGTATTGGACCCCAGGTTGATCGGCGCGCACACGTAACCCGGCTTGCTCAGCTGTTGCGCGAGCACTTCGGCGGCATTGGTCTTGGCGATCAGCTTGGTTTCAAAATCCAGGCCGGGGGAGAGGTCCCAATAGGCATGGGAAGGGCGGGCATAGCAGTAGATGCAGCCGTGCTCGCAGCCGCGGTAAGGGTTGATGGAGCGGTCGAAGGGCAGGTCGGGTGAAGTATTGCGGGAGATGACCGATTTCGCCGTCTCGCTGCGCACTTCGGTGCCCTGGGTCTGGGGCACTTCCTGATACCAACCGTCGTCCTCTGCCACCGATGAATTGGGGGCAAAACGGTTGTGCGGATTGTGCGCCGTGCCACGGCCCTTTAGTGGTGCTGGAGGATTCATGGCTAACCCCGATACTGTATTTACATACAGTATCGCAGCTGCCATGAATCCACCAGCGCCTCTGATCCGACAGCCAGTGCTTACTCTGTCGGTTTCTTCAGCTTCGGATTAGGGAAGAACTGCACCGTCTGCACCTTGGCTGGCGCCGCCTTGGGTGCCAGGTGGTTGACCCGGGTGCCGAGCTCCTTGGGCACCGACAAGCCCTGCTCGTTGAGGGTGTCAGTAAACCCGCAGGCGACGCACTCGCGGTGCGGTACGTCGTCTTCGCTCCACATCATCAGCTTGTCGGGCTCGCTGCACGCGGGGCATACCGCCCCGGCAATGAAGCGTTTCTTGGTCTTGTTCACAACTACCTCGCTCACGCCGCAGCGCCTTCGGTAAGACCACTATGGCGCAGCAGCGCATCGATGGAAGGCTCACGGCCACGGAAGTCGACAAACAGCACCATCGGCTCGCGCGAACCGCCACGGGCCAGGATAGCCTCGCGGAAGGCACGGCCGGTCTCGGCATTCAGCACGCCTTCTTCCTCGAAGCGCGAGAACGCGTCAGCCGACAGCACTTCAGCCCACTTGTAGCTGTAGTAGCCCGCCGCGTAACCGCCCGCAAAAATGTGCGCAAAGCTGTTGGGGAAGCGGTTGTACGCCGGTGGGCGCATGACCGACACCTCGTCGCGCACCCCTTCGAGCACCTGCAGTACGCTGCGGCCGTCGCCATGGCTGGCGTGCAGCTCGAAGTCGAACAGCGAGAACTCCAGCTGGCGCACCATCATCATGCCCGACTGGAAGTTTTTCGCCGCCAGCATCTTGTCCAGCAGGTCCTGGGGCAGGGCCGCGCCGGTTTCGTAATGGCCGGAGATCAGCGCCAGGCCTTCTGGCTCCCAGCACCAGTTTTCCATGAACTGGCTTGGCAACTCGACCGCGTCCCAGGCCACGCCGTTGATACCGGAAACACCGGCATGCTCGATACGGGTCAGCAGGTGGTGCAGGCCGTGGCCGAATTCGTGGAACAGGGTGGTGACTTCATCATGGGTCAGCAGCGCAGGCTTCCCGGGTGCGGCCGGGGTGAAGTTGCACACCAGGTTGGCCACCGGGCTCTGCAACTCGCCACCGGCAGTGCGACGACGGTCGCGGGCGCCGTCCATCCAGGCACCGCCGCGCTTGTTGGCGCGGGCGTAAAGGTCGAAGAAGAAGCGGCCGACATGCTGGCCGTTTTCCTTGATCTCGAACAGGCGCACGTCCGGATGCCAGCTGTCGAAGCCCTTGAGCTCGGTAATTTCGATGCCGTACAGGCGCTGCACGATGCTGAACAAGCCGCCCAGCACCTTGTCGATCGGGAAGTAGGCGCGCAGGGCTTCCTGCGACACGCTGTAGCGCTGCTCGCGCAGCTTCTCGCCAAAGTAGCCGGCATCCCAGCTGGCCAATTCAGGGCAGCCCTGCTCGGCGGCATAGGCCTTCAGCTGTTCCAGGTCCTGGGCGGCAAACGGCTTGGAACGCTTGGCCAGGTCACGCAGGAAGCTCAACACCTGTTCGCTGGACTCGGCCATCTTGGTGGCCAGGCTCAGCTCGGCGTAGTTCTTGTAACCCAGCAACGCAGCCAGCTCCTGGCGCAGGTCGAGAATTTCCTGCATCACCGGGCCGTTGTCGAACTGGCCGGCATTCGGGCCCTGGTCCGAGGCGCGGGTGCAGTAGGCGGCGTACACCTCTTCGCGCAGGGCGCGGTCGCTGGCGTAGGTCATCACGGCGTAGTAGCTGGGGAATTCCAGGGTGATCAGCCAGCCTTCAAGGCCCTTGGCCTGGGCCGCGGCGGCCATCTGCGCCTTGGCCGAATCGGTCAGGCCGGCCAGTGCGGCTTCGTCGGTAACGTGCTTGGTCCAGGCCTGAGTGGCGTCGAGCAGCTGGTTGGAGAAGCGGCTGCCCAGTTCGCTGAGCTTGCTTTGCACTTCGGCGTAGCGCTGCTGCTTGTCCGCCGGCAGGTCGATACCCGACAGGCGGAAGTCACGCAGGGCATGCTCGAGAATAGTCTTTTGCGCCACGTCGAAACCGGCGGCTTCAGGGCTGTTGATCAAAGCCTGGTAGGCATCGAACAGCGCACGGTTCTGGCCCAGTTCGGTAGAGTAGGCGCTCAGCGCCGGCAGGCACGACTCGTAAGCCTCGCGCAGTTCTGCGCTGTTGCACACCGCGTTCAGGTGGCTGACCGGGCTCCAGGCCGCGCCCAGGCGGTCGTTCAGTTCGTCCATCGCCAGCACCAGGCCAGCCCAGGTAGGGGCCTTGGCCTGCTTTTCGAGGATCTCGGCAATGGCTTTACGGTTGTCGGCCAGGATCGCTTCGATCGCCGGCAACACGTGTTCGGCACGGATTTGCGAGAAGGGCGGCAGATCGTGGGATTGCAGAAGCGGGTTGTTCGCAGTCACGGTTTGGATACCTTGGCAGAAGAAACACTGCCCCATCTTAATTACAATCGACGCCGACCGCAGCAGGCAGCCTGCCTATCGGCACAGATGAGAGACGCTATCATGGCCATCCGAAGCTTCCAGCAACACACTCCGAAAGTTGGACTACGTGCCTTCGTCGACCGTTCGGCGGTTGTGCTGGGCGACGTGGAGATTGGTGAAGACAGCTCGATCTGGCCCATGACCGTGGTACGCGGCGACATGCACCGCATCCGCATCGGTGCACGCACCAGCGTGCAGGATGCCAGCGTGCTGCACATCACCCACGCCGGCCCGTTCAACCCGGACGGTTTCCCGCTGATCATCGGTGACGAGGTGACCATCGGTCACAAGGTGATGCTGCATGGCTGCACCTTGGGCAACCGCATCCTGGTCGGCATGGGCAGCACCATCATGGATGGCGCCATCGTCGAGGACGAAGTGATCATCGGTGCCGGCAGCCTGGTACCGCCGGGCAAACGCCTGGTCAGTGGTTACCTGTACATGGGCAGCCCGGTGAAACAGGCCCGGCTGCTGAACGACAAAGAGCGCGCGTTCTTCTCCTACAGCGCCGGCAACTACGTGAAGCTCAAGGACCAGCATTTGGCCGAAGGCTACGACCAACCGGAATGACCGCTTCGCGGGTAAACCCGCTCCCACCGGTACGGCGCCGGCCTCAGGCCCTGTGATATCCCTGTGGGAGCGGGTTTACCCGCGAAGAAGACCACGCAGCATTCAAAGTGGAACCCGCAAATGCATCAGCAAAACATCCTCTTCGACCTCGACGGCACCCTGACCGACCCACGCCTGGGCATCACCCGCTCGATCCAGTATGCCCTGGCCAAACTGGGCATCGACGAGCCGGACCTGGCCCGCCTCGAACATTTCATCGGCCCACCCCTGCTGCAGGCCTTCATGCAGTTCTACAGCTTCGACGAAGCCAGGGCCTGGGAGGCGGTGAACTTCTACCGGGAGCGTTTCCGCGTCACCGGCCTGTACGAAAACCTGGTGTTCCAGGGCGTGCCGGAGTTGCTCGAAGCCCTGAACGGTCAGGGCCGTACGCTGTACATCGCCACCTCCAAGCCGTGGGAATTCGCCCGCGAAATCGCCCGGCACTTCGCCTTTGACCACCACTTCAAGGTGATTTACGGCAGCGAGCTGGACGGCACGCGCACCAACAAGGTCGAGCTGATTCGCCACCTGCTGGATGAAGAAGGGCTGGACCCGGCGCAAACCCTGATGATCGGTGACCGCAAGCATGACCTGATCGGCGCGCGCAGCAATGGCTTGCAGGCGGTGGCGGTGGGGTATGGGTTTGGTAGCCAGGAAGAACTGATGGCAGAAGAGCCGGCCTACCACTTTGCGACCTTGGCCGAGATGCATCAGGCATTCATCAAGGCTTGAGGGCCCTAGGGGCTGCTTTGCAGCCCATCGCGACACAAGGCCGCTCCTACAAGAATCGCGTATGTCCTGTAGGAGCGGCCTTGTGTCGCGAAAGGGCCGCAACGCGGCCCCCAAATCTCACCGGTTAACCATTAACCCCTGCAACGCAGCCTTACGCTCTTCAATCGGCAACCGCCCCAACTGCTCGACCCGCTGGTAAAACCGAAGCCAATCCCCACCCACCTCACGAAACACCGCGGCAAATGCCGGCACCCACTGGTCATACAGCCCAAACGGCAACAACTTGGCATTATTCATCGGCCCATACATCCAGGCGTCATAGCGCTTGTCCCCGCCCCACTGGCCATCACGCACCTGCCGGTACTCACGCCTCAAACGCTCAAACTCGGCCTGCTTGGCCAGCCGTTTGTGCGCATCGTCCAGCGGCCCGCCATAAATCGCCTGCAATCGCTCACGGCTGGCTAGCACCAGCCGGATGAACTGGTCACGCTGCTGCCCCTGCTCCTCGCCAACAGCGGCAAGCCCACGCGCTGCACGCCATTGCCGGGTGCCTTCCTGCTCGACAAAGGAGGCAAACGATTCGTTGAACTCGGTATCGTCCTGCACATAAAAGCGCTGGTGAGCCAGCTCATGGAAAATCAGCGTGGCCAGGCGCTCGTCGCCCCAATTGACCATGGACGACAAGATCGGGTCGTCGAACCAGCCCAGCGTCGAGTAGGCCTCCACCCCACCTACGTACACATCCAGGCCTTCCTGTCGCATCAACGCCGCTGCACCTCGTGCCGCGCCTTGCTGGTAATAACCGCGATACGCCACACATCCCGCAATCGGGAAACAGTGCGTCACCGGCTGCAACGACAACTCGGGCGTGGCGAACACATTCCACACCACATAAGGCCGGGCTATGTCGGCATACACCCGGTAACTCCGGTTATCCGGCAGTTTCAACTGCTGGCTCGCGAACACCCGCGCCTGTTCCGCATGCGCCAGGCGCTCACGCAGTTGCGGTGACGTGGCCGGATCGGCCAACACCTGCCCAACTGGCTGTCGCGCACGCAGCAGCTGCAATTGGCCCTCGGCCAGCTGCCCATAGTAGGCCACGCTGCTGCAACCGTTCAGCAGGAGCGCCCCCAGCAGGGGAACAAAACGGGTGAAAACGCGGTCGAGTGCCCCAGGGCCTGAGCGTTGCATAAGAAAAAGTCGAAGCATCCGGGCTGTATGACTCGCTCAAGGCTAATTCGCTCCAAGACTATCTCGCCAAGGGGGAGTTTCGCCATGCGTGCATTGTTGGTCGCCGGTTCACTGTTGCTGATATCCGCCTGTTCCACGTTGCCAGCCCCGGACCCGAACCAGGCCTGGATCGACCTTACCCCCTACGACAACACCTCGCTGGACGCCGTGCAGGTCGATGAGCGTGACTGGGCCGACAGCCGCTATTTCGAAGTACAGCCCGGCAGCCACGAGCTGACCGTGCGCTACCAGTTCCCGGTCACACCCAGCAATATAGGCCCGGTCGACGAGCCGTTGTGGCGCGATTGCCAAGTCAAACTGACCTTCAAGGACTTTGGCGCCGGCCAGCGCTATCAGCTGCACGCTGGCAGTATCGGCTTCCGCCCCTGGATCAAGCTCTACGACGACCAGCAGAAAATGGTCGGCCAAGGCTTGCCTGCAGGCTGCCAACGCACCTGAACCGCACAAACGGCGCTATGCTTGTTACTTGTAAATCGCAAGTGGGAGTTTTGCCATGCGCCAGCCCATGATGCTGATCGCCCTCAGTGCACTGGGGGCTTGCGCCAGCCCCTTGCCCCCCGTCGACCCCAAGCAGGCCTGGGTTGATCTGTACACCATGACCCCCGGCCGGGTGATCATGGCCGACCGCCTCGATGGCAAGCGCCTGGAGGACGGCCGTTACTTTCAGGTAACGCCCGGCAAGCACGAACTGGTGGTGCGCTTCGATTATGAAATCTATTCGGGCGGCGTCATGTCCCAACCCAGGGACCGAACCTGCTACCTGACCGTGCGCTTTGACGACTTCAAGGCCGGCGAGCGTTATCGCCTGGAAGCGCGGGCACCGGTGATGGAACCGCAGGTGCTGCTGTACGACGCCAGCCGCAAGGTGCTGGTGAACGAGCCAAGCAACGTGTTTTGCATTCCGTGAGCTGGGGCTGCTTTGCAGCCCATTCGCAGCACAAGGCTGCTCCTACAAAGATCGCGTACCTTTGTAGGAGCAGCCTTGTGCTGCGATGGGCCGCAAAGCGGCCCCGGATCTACCGATCATTCTTCTGGTAAATGATCTTCTTCGTCCCGCCATCGCAAGTGCCGACGACCATATTCTGGTCCTTGACCTCACTGTTGGGCACGATCTCCAGGGTGTAGGACGGCACACCCTGAGCCTGGATCTTGGCCTCGATCTCGGCTTTGAGCTCCTCGCACGGCTTGACCGCCGCCAACGTGGAGGTGGCGACCAGGGAAGCCAACACGGCGATTGCTACGCGAATCATGGAACGGCTCCTGAAAAGGCAGCGTGCTGCCGATGCTGTTTAGACTACAGCAAACCGCCTCCGTTGCGCCGCTTCAGCCCACCAGCGCCGCATCCAGGCTGATTTTTGCGTTCAGCACCTTGGACACCGGGCACCCTTCCTTGGCCTTGTTGGCAATCTCCAGGAACTGCGCCTCGCTTGCCCCCGGTACCTTGGCCCGGAGCACCAGATGCACGGCCGTAATGGCAAAACCATCCGGCAGCTTGTCGAGCGTCACCTCGGCAGCGGTGTCGATCCGGTCCGCAGTCAGCCCTGCTTCACCGAGCATCATCGACAACGCCATCGAGAAACAGCCGGCATGCGCGGCGCCAATCAGCTCCTCCGGGTTGGTGCCGGGCGTGCCCTCGAAACGGGTGTTGAAGCCATACGGGTTCTGCTTGAGCGCGCCGCTTTCGGTAGAAAGCAGGCCCTTGCCATCCTTCAAGCCACCTTGCCAGATCGCCGATGCTGTCTTTTTCATACTGCCTCCTGGTCATTCGGTTACGTGGTTATGGATTCAGAGGCCCGCCGCTTACGGCAAGTTCAGACCAATCGCACAGCAAACATTGAATCCCCCGAATATGCCCATACAGAGTTACAAAGGCCTCTGGCCAACCACCTTTGCGGAGGCTCCCATGACGCAGCTGCGTGACCTGAAAATATCCACCCTCGACCTGGTGCCCGTGCGCGCCGACGCCGGCCCCGCGCAGTCGCTGCGCAACTCGCTGGACCTGGCGCAACACGTCGAGCGTTTTGGCTACAACCGCTTCTGGGTGGCCGAGCACCACAACATGGACGGCATCGCCAGTTCGGCAACGTCGGTGCTGATCGGCTATCTGGCCGGTGGCACTTCGACCATTCGCGTGGGCTCTGGTGGGGTGATGCTGCCCAACCACGCGCCACTGGTGATCGCCGAGCAATTCGGCACCCTGGCCAGCCTGTACCCGGGGCGTATCGACCTGGGCCTGGGCCGTGCGCCGGGCTCGGACCAGATGACCGCCTACGCCCTGCGCCGCGACCGTGCCGGCGGCCCGGACGACTTCCCGGACGATGTCGAGGAACTGTCGCGCTACCTCGGCCCGCGTACCGACGATCAAAAAGTGATCGCCGTGCCGGGGCACGACACTGACGTGCCCATGTGGCTGCTCGGTTCCAGCCTGTTCAGCGCCCAGCTGGCGGGCATGCGCGGCATGCCCTATGCCTTTGCCTCACACTTCGCGCCGCGCTACATGCACGAGGCGATCCGCGTTTACCGCAATCATTTCAAGCCCTCGACCACGCTAGACAAGCCGTATGTGATGCTGGGCATCCCCATGGTGGTGGCAGAAACCGACGAAAAGGCCGAATACCTGGCAACCTCGGTGTACCAGCGCATCCTGGCGCTGATTCGTGGCCAGAGCCTGATGCAGAAGCCGCCGGTAGAAAGCATGGACGGGCTGTGGTTGCCCCATGAGCGGGATACGGTAGGCAGTTTCCTCGGCCTGGCGATGATCGGCAGCCCGCAAAAGGTCAGGGCCAAGGTGGAGGTGCTGCTGGAGCAGACCGGGGCGGACGAGCTGATCTTTACCTGTGACCTGTATGAGCATGCGGACCGGATCCGGTCCTATGAGCTGTTGGCGCAGGCCCTCAAGACCGCCTGACCTTGCCAGGGCAGGCTGAGGCGTTCAGTTGTAGGAGCGGCCTTGTGTCGCGAAAGGGCTGCGCAGCAGCCCCAAGGTATGAGCGCAGATGCACAAATTGTCGGGGCTGCTTTGCAGCCCTATCGCGACACAAGGCCGCTCCTACAGGTATCGCGCTGCCTTCAGCCTTGCGCTCAGCTCATCAACCGCGGCGGTACACAATTTCCTTGGTACCCGCCTCGCAGGTGCCAATCACCTTGCCGGCCGGCTCGCCCTTGTTGACGACCTCCAGCTTGTAGCCAGTAACCCCTTTGGCATCGAGCTTGGCGGCAATTTCTGCCTTCAGCTCTTCGCACGGCTTGCCCGCCGCCAGCGCACCACCGGCCAGTGTCATCAGGCCCAGCGCCAGAATCAGTTTGTTCATCGATCGCTTTCCTTGTGCAGATGAAATCAGAAAGGGCGCCCGCCAAGGCGCCCCTCTCCTGAATACCCCATTAGGCCGGGATCATCCAGCCCGGCAGTGTTTCAGCTGTTGGCGATACGAAAGCCCACCTTCAACGTGACCTGAAAATGCGCGGCCTTGTTGCCTTCAATATGCCCACGGGTATCGACCACTTCAAACCATTCCAGGTGCTTGATGCTCTTGCCAGCTTCGGCCAGGGCATTGTTGATGGCGTCTTCGATGCTGGTTGGCGAGGATCCCACCAGTTCGATCTTCTTGTACGTGTGATGGTCAGTCATGTTCACGCTCCTTGGATAACGGTGAAATTCAGCCTAGCAGGGTAGGCCCGGTTTACCTGCGAGCCATCCGCCAAGGTGAAAGTTCGATCGCACTTTCGCGCCGGCCAAGGGTCGCAACCTTACAGCCCATACTGCAAAGGAGAGTCAACATGCACCGCAACTCGCTGCGTAAAACATCCCTGGAAAGCATGGAAGCGGAGATCGAAAGCCTTCTGAAAAGCCTGGAAAACCTCAAGCATGACGCCTCGGAAGAGTCCCAGAAGTCGGTGAAGGCAATCCGCAGCAACGCCGAAAGCGCGCTGAAACACTCGCGTAGCCTGCTCAGCGATGCTTACGAGGAAGTGAAGACTCGCACCCGCCAGACCGGTATTGCCACCCGTGATTACGCACAGGAGCACCCGGTTACAACGGCAGGCGTGGCGATTGGCGCCCTCGGCCTGCTGGCGGCCTATCTGCTGACCCGTCGCAACTAACCCGCCTGGCGTTCCAATTCGCGGCGCAGCCACTGCGCCAACTGCTCGGCGCGCCCATCTGCGGCGCGCCGCGGCACCCACAAGGCCAGCGCTGCCCGGGTAGGGGAAAAGCCCCACGGCGCGGTGAGGCGCCCGGCCCTCAAGTCATCAGCCACCAGCGGCTGTGGCGCGATGGCCACCCCAAGGCCTGCAACCGCAGCCTCCAGCAAATAGTACAAATGCTCGAACGCCTGGCCGTACTGCAACCCGGCCGGGTCCAATCCCTGTTGCCCAGCCCATGTCGGCCATGCTTGTGGCCGCGAGGTGGTATGCAACAGGGCCTCCTCCAGCAGGGCTTTGGCGGGCGCATCTCGCAAGCGATCGAAGCCGGCAAAATGCGGGCTAAGCACCGGCCCGATACGCTCCTCAGCCAGCACATGCACCTGCATGTCCGCCGGCCATGGGGGTTCAGCGTATACCAGCAATGCATCGAGCCCTGGACGACGCGGGTCGAGGTCACCTTCACCTGCGGACAAGTGCAGGCGCAACTCAGGCAAATCCGCCTTCAGGCGACCTAGCCTGGGGATAAACCAACGCGCTAGCAGGCTCCCCGAGCAGCCCAGCACAAACGGCGCCTCGCTGACATCGCGGCTGAGTTCTGTACACACGCTGCGCAACCGGTCGAAGGCCTCACCGCTGGCATCGCGCAGACGCACACCGGCATCTGTGAGTTTGATGCCACGCCCGTCCTTGACGAAAAGCGCCACCCCCAGGTGCTCCTCAAGCACCTTGATCTGCCGGCTGACAGCGCCATGGGTAACATGCAGCGCTTCAGCCGCCTGGCTGACGCTGTTGAGCCTGGCGGTAGCCTCGAAGGCGCGCAGGGCATTCAGGGGAGGGAGGTCGTGGGCCATGTTACCTGTGAGTTTTTCTGACAAGTTTGCGCAATCTTATCGGTTTTCAGCCGGGCTTGCCGTGGTTAGAGTAAAGCCCATCACTCATTCATTACGCCCTGGAGCGCCCCATGACCCAGTCCCAATACCGCCCCGGCCCCGACGCCAATGGCCTGTTCGGCTCGTTCGGCGGCCGCTACGTGGCCGAAACCCTCATGCCACTGGTGCTGGACCTGGCCCGCGAATACGAAGCGGCCAAGGCAGACCCCAAGTTCCTCGAAGAACTGGCCTACTTCCAGCGCGACTACATCGGCCGCCCCAACCCGCTGTACTTCGCCGAGCGCCTGACCGAGCACTGTGGCGGCGCCAAGATCTTCTTCAAGCGTGAAGAGCTCAACCACACCGGCGCGCACAAGGTGAACAACTGCATCGGCCAGGTGCTGCTGGCGAAGCGCATGGGCAAAAAGCGCCTGATCGCCGAAACCGGCGCCGGCATGCACGGCGTGGCCACAGCCACCGTCGCTGCCCGCTTCGGCCTGCCGTGTGTGATCTACATGGGCGCCACCGACATCGAGCGCCAGCAGGCCAACGTGTTCCGCATGAAGCTGCTGGGCGCCGAAATCGTCCCGGTTACCGCCGGTACCGGCACCCTGAAAGACGCCATGAACGAAGCCCTGCGCGACTGGGTCACCAACGTCGAAGACACCTTCTACCTGATCGGCACTGTCGCTGGCCCACACCCGTACCCGGCCATGGTCCGCGACTTCCAGTCGATCATCGGCAAGGAAACCCGCGCCCAGTTGCAAGAGAAGGAAGGCCGCCTGCCAGACAGCCTGGTTGCCTGCGTCGGTGGTGGTTCCAACGCCATGGGCCTGTTCCATGAGTTTCTCGAAGAGCAAAGCGTGCAGATCATCGGCGTCGAAGCCGGTGGCCACGGCGTGCACACCGACAAGCACGCTGCCAGCCTGAACGGCGGCGTACCGGGCGTACTGCACGGCAACCGCACCTACCTGCTGCAAGATGCAGACGGCCAGATCACCGACGCCCACTCGATTTCCGCAGGCCTCGACTACCCGGGCATCGGCCCGGAGCACGCCTACCTGCACGAAGTGAAGCGCGTCGAGTACGTCAGCATTACCGATGACGAAGCGCTGGATGCGTTCCACGCCACCTGCCGCCTGGAAGGCATCATCCCGGCGCTGGAAAGCTCCCACGCCCTGGCCGAAGCGATCAAGCGCGCACCGAAGCTGCCCAAGGATCACCTGATGGTCGTGTGCCTGTCGGGCCGCGGCGACAAAGACATGCAAACCGTCATGAACCACATGGCCGCCCAGGAGAAACAGGCATGAGCCGTCTTGAACAACGCTTCGCCGAACTGAAGGCCGAAGGCCGTTCGGCACTGGTCACCTTCGTCACCGCAGGCGACCCGGGCTACGACGCCTCGCTGCAGATCCTCAAGGGCCTGCCGGCAGCCGGCGCCGACGTGATCGAACTGGGCATGCCGTTCACCGACCCGATGGCCGATGGCGTGGCCATTCAGCTGGCCACCCTGCGCGCCCTGGAAGCTGGCCAGACCTTGGCCAAAACCCTGCAGATGGTTCGCGAGTTCCGTGTGGATAACCACACTACGCCAATCGTGCTGATGGGCTACTACAACCCGATCCACCGCTTTGGCGTGGACGCGTTCGTGGCTCAAGCCAAGGAAGCAGGCGTCGATGGCCTGATCATCGTCGACCTGCCGCCAGAGCACGATGCCGAACTGGCCACCCCGGCCCAGGCTGCAGGCATCGACTTCATTCGCCTGACCACCCCGACCACCGACGATGCGCGCCTGCCGCGCGTGCTGGAGCGCAGCTCCGGGTTTGTGTACTACGTGTCGGTGGCCGGAGTGACCGGTGCCGGCTCGGCGACCACCGAGCACGTGACCGAGGCCATTGCCCGCCTGCGCCGGCATACCGACCTGCCGATCAGCGTCGGTTTCGGCATTCGTACCCCGGAGCAGGCTGCGAACATTGCCCGCCTGGCGGATGGTGTGGTGGTGGGCTCGGCGCTGGTCGACAAGATTGCCCAGGCTAAAAGTGCCGACCAGGCAGTGAATGATGTACTCAGCCTGTGCTCGGCACTGGCAGAAGGGGTGCGCTCAGCTCGCAATTGATTGCGAGGGCTCCGCCCTCGTTCGCGGCACAAGGCCGCTCCTACAGGGTATTGCGATCTCCTTGTAGGAGCGGCCTTGTGCCGCGAAGAGGCCGGCACAGGCAATACAAATCTACCCCCCAAAAATCGACAGCTTCAAAGGCCGCACGGCCCCCATCCAGATCGCATGATCCCGGTGGTCCGCCAGTTCATCCCCGGTTTCCGGGTGCATGAACACCACCAGGCCCTTGCGGTACAGCGCCAACCAAGGCAAAACCACCCCTACCACTTCAGGCCCGAACGCCAGCTGGCAACTCCAGTCGGGGTGCGGCCCAACCGGCTTCTGATGCATGCGCCCCATGGTCACGGGAAACAGCCGCGCCGCCTCCTCGCACAGTTCGCGGGCCTGTTCCATGGTCGCTGCGTCGTAATAAACGTGGGCGTGGTAACCCTTGATCCTTTGCACGATAACTCCTGATTGCGGTCCAACCATCACCACCTGCAAAGGGAGTGATGCAGTGAAAAACGCCGAAACCCCAGTGTACAAACTGGTCCTGTTCGGGCCTGAAAGCAGCCTGGGCAATGCCCTGATGGCCGAGCTGCTGTCGCGCCAGCACGAAGTCACCGCCGTGGTCGATGACCTCAACCGCCATACCGCACGCCCGGGCCTGCACTCCAAGATAGGCGGCCTGGACGATGCCGACCAGGCAGAACAAAGCGCGGCAGGCGGCTCGGCGGTGATTGCCCTGTTGTCGGCGCTGGCCCCAGGTGACTTGCCGGGGCAAGCACGGCTGAGCGAGGCGCTGGTGGCGGGGCTTGAGCGTACGACTATACGCCGGCTGTTGCTGGTGGGCGATTTCGCTGTGCTGGATGAGCCGGCCAGGTACAGCGAGGCAGAGCGGGAATGTGTAGATCAGGTGGTTGATGGGTTGCAGCGCAGTGCTTTGCATTGGACCTTGATCAATACGCCGCAGGCTTTGCCTGATGAAGGTTGGGCACGCGTGGCGGCGGGTATGGCGGATATGCTGGAACTGGGCCTGCACCGGGGCGAGCATCTGAACTTCGTGGTCTAGATTTTGGGGCTGCTGCGCAGCCCATCGCGACGCAAGGCCGCTCCTACAACGACCGCGCAACACCGGCTGATGCGGTCCCCTGTAGGAGCGGCCTTGTGCCGCGATGGGCCGCAAAGCGGCCCCAAGATCTCAAAGGCTGCGCTCATCCTCCAGCCACCCCACAAACCGCTCGATCAGTGCTCCACGCCGCTTGCGCGGCGGCAGCACCGCGTAATACCCGCGCTGCGAGCGCAAACTCCCCTCCAGCGGCCGGCACAGCAGCCCTTGCTCCACCAACCCATCCACCAGGTGCCGCCAACCAATCGCCACCCCTTGCCCTGCAATCGCAGCCTGAATCAGCAACGTATAGTTGTCGAACCGCAATTGCCCCGCAGGCGGTGGGCTGGCCACGCCAAACCCGCGAAACACACCCGCCCAATCAAACCAGCGGCTGGCCTGCTCGCCCTTCAAATGCAGCAAGGGCAAACGTTGCAAAGCCACGGCTGACAAAGGTTTGCCATCCGTCAGGCGGGGGCTGCACACAGGGAAAACTTCTTCATCGAACAACCAGCGGCTTTCACCCTGGTGAAAGCGCCCATCGCCAAACAGCACCGCCACATCGATATCCGGGCGCAACATTCCCTGGCTGCGCTCACCGGTCACCAGGCTCACATCCACCTGTGGATAAGCCTCGTGAAAGCGTTGCAGCCTGGGCATCAGCCAGAAGGCCGCAAAGGCAAAGTCGGTGGCCACCTGCAGCACTTCGCGCTGGCCGCGCCCGCTGGCTTGGCCAATGCCGTCATCCATGGCTTGCAAGCCCTGGTGCACCTGTTCGAACAACAGCTGGCCGGCCTCGGTGAGCTCGATGCCCCGATAAATACGGTCGAACAGGCGCGTGCCAAGCTGTGCTTCCAGGCGCTTCACCTGCTGGCTCACTGCCGGCTGCGTGGTGCCCAGCTCCAGCGCCGCAGCGGTAAAGCCACGCAGGCGCGCTGCGGCTTCGAACACGCGCAAGGTATCCAGCGACAGGCCGGCGAGGTGTTCAAACATAAGCTCAGCTAATCCCGATCATTGCCCGCCATGGGCTTTACCCATGTTATCCACAGTCGCATCTTGGTAGGCAAGCACATCGCATAACCCTCAACGATGGAAGCCACCATGACGCGCCCGAATATCCTGTTCATCATGGCCGACCAGATGGCCGCACCCTTGCTGCCCATCTCCGCCCCTTCGCCCATCCAGATGCCGCACCTGAGCCGCCTGGCCGAGCAGGCGGTGGTGTTCGACTCGGCCTACTGCAACAGCCCGCTGTGCGCGCCGTCACGCTTCACCCTGGTCAGCGGCCAGTTGCCCAGCCGCATCGGCGCTTACGACAATGCCGCCGATTTCCCCGCTGATGTGCCGACCTATGCCCACTACCTGCGCCGCCTGGGCTACCGCACTGCGCTGTCAGGCAAGATGCACTTCTGCGGCCCGGACCAGCTGCATGGCTACGAAGAGCGCCTGACCAGCGACATCTACCCGGCCGACTACGGCTGGGCGGTGAACTGGGACGAACCGGATGTGCGCCCAAGCTGGTACCACAACATGTCCTCGGTACTGCAGGCCGGCCCGTGCGTGCGTACCAACCAGCTGGATTTCGACGAGGAGGTGGTGTTCAAGGCGCGCCAGTACCTGTACGACCATGTGCGCGAAAACGATGGCCGGCCATTCTGCCTGACCGTTTCGATGACGCACCCGCACGACCCGTACACCATCCCCAAGCGCTACTGGGACCGCTACGAAGGTGTGGATATCCCCATGCCCCGCGCCGAGTTCAACCAGGCAGAGCTCGACCCCCACTCGCAACGCCTGCTCAAGGTCTACGACCTGTGGAACAAGCCGCTGCCTGCGGACAAGATCCGCGATGCCCGCCGCGCCTATTTCGGCGCCTGCAGCTACATCGACGACAACATCGGCCAGCTGCTGCAAACCCTGGAAGAGTGCAACCTGGCCGACGACACCCTGATCGTGTTCTCCGGTGACCACGGCGACATGCTTGGCGAGCGTGGCCTCTGGTACAAGATGCACTGGTTCGAGATGTCGGCGCGGGTACCGCTGCTGATCCATGCGCCCAAGCACTTTGCGGCGGCTCGGGTCAGTGCCTCGGTATCGACCTGCGACCTGCTGCCAACCTTGGTAGAACTGGCTGGCGGCACTGTGGATAACAACCTGCACCTAGACGGCCGCTCGCTGCTTGGCCACCTGCAAGGGCAGGGCGGCCACGATGAAGTGATCGGCGAGTACATGGCCGAAGGCACCGTCGGCCCGCTGATGATGATCCGCCGCGGGCCTTACAAGTTCGTGTACAGCGAAGACGACCCATGGCTACTCTATGACCTGAGCCGCGACCCGCACGAGCGGGAGAACCTCACCGGCAGCCCGGACCATCAGGCGCTGCTGCAGGCATTTGCCGATGAAGCACGACAGCGTTGGGATATCCCCAGCCTGCGCCAGCAGGTACTCGCCAGCCAGCGGCGCCGCCGCCTGGTGGCCGAGGCGCTGGCCATCGGCACGCTGACAAGCTGGGACCACCAACCGCTGGTGGACGCCAGCCAACAGTACATGCGCAACCACATCGATCTCGACGACCTCGAGCGCAAGGCACGTTATCCACAGCCCGCACCCCTGGATTGAAAAGAGAGGCCGCCATGCACAAGTTCTCCGCCGCCGTGTTCGCCCTGGCCCTGGGCACCGCCACGGCCCACGCCGCCGACAGCGACGCGCAATGCAGTACCGTAAAAATGGCCGACCCCGGCTGGAGCGATATCGCCTCGACCAATGCCGTGGCCCGTCTGTTACTGGAAAGCCTGGGCTACAAGGTGAAGATCGACAGCCTGGCCGTGCCGATCATCTACGGCGGCTTGAAGGACGGCCGCGTCGATGTCTTCCTGGGCAACTGGATGCCGGCGCAGCAAGGCTTCCATGACAAGTTCATCGCCAACGGCGATGTGCAGCAGCTGTCGCGCAACCTGGAGGGAACCGAGTTCACCCTGGCAGTGCCCGACTATGTGTGGAATGCCGGGGTGAAGGACTTTGCCGACCTGCAAAAGCATGCCGACCAGTTCGACAAGAAGCTGTACGGTATCGGCTCCGGTGCGCCGGCCAACCTGTCGCTGAAGGCAATCATCGACAAGAATGAATTCAACCTCGGCCAGTGGAAACTGGTGGAGTCCAGCGAGCAGGCGATGCTGGCCCAGGTCGACCGGGCGGTGAAGAAACAGCAGTTCATCACCTTCCTTGGCTGGACCCCGCACCCGATGAACGTGAAGCTGAAAATGCATTACCTGACCGGTGGGGAAAAGTGGTTCGGCAGCAAGGGTGAGGTGTACACGCTGACCCGCAAGGGTTATCCACAAGCCTGCCCGAACGCGGCAAAGCTGTTGGGTAACCTGAAATTCACCTTGGACATGGAAAACGCCATCATGGCCGAGGTTGTGGATAAGAAGATCAGCTTCGATGACGCGGCCAGGGCTTGGGTGAAAACGTATCCCGAGGTGCTGGACGGGTGGTTGGCTGGCGTGACCACCAAGGCCGATGGCAATGCCCTGGAGGCCGTCAAAGCCAAACTGTAGTTTCAGACACGACGCGCCCCCTGTGGGAGCGGGTTCACCCGCGAATGGTGCATTGCATGTACCGACGCATTCGCGGGTAAACCCGCTCCCACAGGGGACAGTGGACCTTTGGAAATGTGAATATCTCATGCATCGCATCATTCACCTGCTGCCCTTCCTCACCTGGCTCCCGCGCCAATCGGGCCGTAGCCTGCGCCAGGACCTGCTGGTCGGCCTGAGCGGTGCCATCCTCGCCCTGCCACAATCCATCGCCTACGCCCTGATCGCCGGCTTGCCCGCAGAATATGGCCTGTACGCCGCCATCGTACCGGTGCTGATCGCCTGCCTGTGGGGTTCGTCCTGGCACCTGATCTGCGGCCCGACCGCTGCCATCTCCATCGTGCTCTACGCCAGCATCAGCCCGCTGGCCGTGGCCGGCAGTGCCGATTACATCACCCTGGTGCTGCTGCTGACCTTCCTCGGCGGCATCTTCCAGCTGCTGCTTGGTCTTTTGCGCTTTGGCGCGCTGGTCAACTTCGTCTCCCACTCGGTAGTACTCGGTTTCACCCTAGGCGCCGCCATCGTCATTGCCCTGGGCCAATTGCCCAACCTGCTGGGCATGGACCTGCCCAGCCAGGCCACAGCACTGAAGACCGTACAGGACCTGGCCAGCCATGCAGGGGAGGTCGACCTGCCTTCCTTGATGCTGGGCCTGGCCACCGTAGTGATCGGTGTAGCCTTCAAACTCTGGCGCCCGCGCTGGCCGAGCCTGTTGATAAGCCTGATGCTGGTCAGCCTGCTGGCCTGGCTGTTGCCTGGCTACTTTGGCCACGTGCCGCGCGTTGCGGCATTCACCGGGCAGCTCCCGCCCTTCAGCTCGCTGCCCTTGCTGGATGTGGAGCTGATGCTGCGCCTGCTGCCCAGCGCCGTGGCGGTGGGCATGCTGGGGCTGGTCACCAGCCTGTCGATTGCCCGTTCGTTGTCGGCACGTTCGGAACAATTGATAGACCCTGACCAGGAAATACGTGCACAGGGCCTGTCGAACATAGCGGGGGCATTTTTCTCCGGTTACCTGTCTGCCGGTTCCTTCACCCGCTCGGGCTTGAGTTATGAGGCAGGTGCCCGCTCGCCCATGGCCGGGGTGTTCTCGGCGCTGTGGGTGGCGCTGTTTGCCGTTACCGGCGCCGGCCTGATCGCGCACCTGCCGATACCGGCCATGGCCGGCAGCATTCTGCTGATCTGCTGGGGGTTGGTGGACCATCGGGGGATTCGCGCGTTGTTCAGGGTCAGCCGCTCGGAGTTCCTGGTCATGGCACTGACGGCGGGGGCGACCTTGTTGCTGGAGCTGCAGACGGCCATCTATGCCGGGGTGCTGGCGTCGCTGTTCTTCTACTTGAAGCGCACTTCACGGCCACGGGTGCAGCAAAGCCGTGAAGGGGAGGCGGATGTGTTGCGGGTGGGCGGGTCGATATTCTTTGGCGCGGCGCATTACCTGCAGGTGCGCTTGCAGCGCTGCCAGGGGCCGCATGTGGTGATCGATGCGCGGCAGGTGAATTTTATCGATTATTCGGGTGTGGATATGTTGCACCGCGAAGCGCGGCGGTTGCGGCGGTTGGGCGGGAGTTTGACCTTGCACCGGGCCAGGCCGCAGGTGATCGAGGAATTGCAGAAGCTGGAAGGGGTGGAGTTGTGTCCGATCCGGTTTGAGGAGTGAGGCTGAGATTCTGGGGCTGCTGCGCAGCCCATTCGCGGCACAAGGCCGCTCCTACAGGGGATCGGCGTACGCCGTACTTTGTGGGAGCGGCCTTGTGCCACGAATGGGCCGCAAAGCGGCCCCGACAATTTCAGCCCCGAGCCAGTTGCCGGCGCAGTTCAGCCAACACCGGCGCCGTATCCGGCCGCACCCCACGCCAGATAAAGAAGGCTTCAGCCGCCTGCTCAGCCAGCATCCCCAACCCATCGAGCACCTTGGCCGCACCCAGCCGGGTAGCCCACGCGCAAAACGGCGTCGGCTCCTTGCCATACATCATGTCGTAGCAAACCGTGCGCCCCGCCTCGACCAGGCTGTCGGCAATCGGCGGCATTTCCCCGGCCAGGCTCGCCGAGGTGGCATTGATGATCACATCCACCGGCTCCTGCAACCAGGCAAACCCGCTGGCCACCACCGGCCCCAGCTCATCGAACTCTCGCGCCAGCTGCTCGGCTTTTTCCACAGTGCGGTTGGCCACCACAAGCGACTGCGGTTTGTGCGCCAGAATAGGCTCCAGCACGCCACGCACGGCGCCACCGGCACCGAGGATAAGAATGCGCTTGCCGGCCAGTTCGACCCCGGCATTCACCGTCAGGTCGCGCACCAGGCCAGCGCCATCGGTGTTGTCGCCCTGCAGGGTGCCATCAGCCAGCTTGCTCAGCGTGTTCACTGCGCCAGCGCGCTGGGCACGCGGGGTCAGGCTGTCGCACAGGCGGTAGGCCTCTTCCTTGAACGGCACGGTGACGTTGCCGCCGCTGCCTTGCTTGAAGAAGCCGCGTGCGCAATCGCTGAACTCGTCCAGCGGCGCCAGCAGCGTGGCGTATTCCAGGTCCTGGCCGGTCTGCTCGGCGAACAGGCGGTGAATCAGCGGCGACTTGCTGTGGCCGATTGGGTTACCAAAAACGACGTACTGGTCCATGACGGCTCCTTGTTTATCCACAAGCTTACTGGCCGAGCCAGTCGCGGTCCTGCAGGAAGTACTCGGTCAGGCGCGCTTCTTCGCTGCCGGGTGCGGCCTTCCAGTCGTAACCCCAGCGCACCTGAGGTGGCAGCGACATGAGGATGGATTCGGTGCGGCCACCGGATTGCAGGCCGAACAGGGTGCCACGGTCGTAAACCAGGTTGAACTCCACGTAGCGGCCGCGGCGGTATTCCTGAAACTCGCGCTGCTGCGGGGTGTAGGGCGTGTCCTTGCGGCGCTGGACGATTGGCAGGTAGGCGTTGACGAAGGCATCGCCGATGGCGCGGATGAAAGCGAAGCAGGTGTCGAAGTCCCACTCGTTCAGGTCGTCGAAGAACAGGCCGCCGATGCCGCGTGGCTCACCACGGTGCTTGAGGTGGAAGTAGCGGTCGCACCAGGCCTTGTAACGCGGATACACGTCGGCGCCGAATGGTGCGCAGGCCTGTTCGGCCACGCGGTGCCAGTGAATGCAGTCTTCTTCGTTGCCATAGTACGGGGTCAGGTCGAAGCCGCCGCCAAACCACCATACGGCCTCTTCACCTTCCTTTTCGGCGATGAAGAACCGCACATTGGCGTGGGAAGTGGGCACATGCGGGTTGTGCGGGTGGATCACCAGCGACACACCCAGGGCCTCGAAGCCACGGCCTGCCAGTTCAGGGCGGTGTGCGCTGGCCGAAGGTGGCAGGCCGGCACCAAACACATGGGAGAAGTTGACCCCGCCTTTCTCGATCACCTTGCCGTCGCCGATCACCCGCGTGCGGCCCCCGCCACCGGCTTCGCGCACCCAGGCATCCTCGACGAAACGGGCGCCGCCGTCTTCTGTTTCGAGGGCAGAGCAGATGCGGTCTTGCAGGTCGAGCAGGTAGGCTTTCACGGCCTCGGTGCGGCTAGTCATCGGGTCACCAGGAACGGGCAGGGAAGAATTCGCGCGTAGCATACCACCGCCAGCGCGCGCGCCGCAGTTGACGGCGATCAAGCAAAGGCGTCCGATAGAAGGCCTTTTCCCGATCCCGACTACAGGAGTGCGAGATGGCCAAGCGTATCCAGTTCAGCCAGCATGGCGGCCCGGAAGTGCTGCAGTTTGTGGAATTCGAACCCACCCCGCCCGGGCCCCAGCAGGTGCGTGTGCGTAACCACGCCATCGGCCTTAACTTCATCGACACGTATTTTCGCAGCGGGCTCTATCCACCGCCGTCCCTGCCTTCTGGCCTGGGTACCGAGGCGGCCGGCGTGGTCGAGGCCGTGGGCGAGGGTGTCACCCGCCTGAAGGTGGGTGACCGCGTGGCCCATGCCGGTGGCCCGCTGGGCGCGTACAGCGAGGTGCATACCTTGCCGGAGGCCAACCTGGTCAAGCTGCCCGACAACATCAGCTTCGAGCAGGCGGCAGCGGTGATGCTCAAGGGCTTGACCGTTCAGTACCTGTTGAAGCAGACCTATGAAGTGAAGGCGGGCGATGTGATCCTGTTCCACGCCGCAGCAGGTGGCGTCGGTTCGCTGGCCTGCCAGTGGGCCAAGGCCTTGGGCGCCAAGCTGATCGGCACCGTGAGTTCTGCCGAGAAGGCCGAGCGGGCCAAGGCGCTGGGGGCATGGGAAACCATCGACTACAGCCACGAAGATGTGGCCAAGCGGGTACTGGAGCTCACCGACGGCAAGAAATGCCCGGTGGTGTATGACGGCGTGGGCGCCGATACCTGGCTGACCTCGCTGGACTGCCTGCAGCCACGCGGGTTGATGGTGAGCTTTGGCAATGCCTCGGGCGCGGTGAGCGGGGTGAACCTGGGGATCCTGGCGCAGAAGGGCTCGCTTTACGTCACCCGGCCGACCTTGGCGACCTATGCCAATAATGCCGAGAACACCCAGGCCATGGCCGATGACCTGTTTGCGATGATTGCGAGTGGCAAGCTGGTTGTGGATATCCAGCAGCGGTATCCCTTGAGCGAGGCGGCCAAGGCACAGACGGAGCTGTCGGCGCGCAGGACCGTGGGGTCGACTGTTTTGTTGCCTTGATTGGTAGGAGACTGCGTTAGGGCGGACAGGTGTTTGCCTTGGTTTTTGTGGTGTTGCGCAGATCGAGCGCCGCCCGCGCGGCGCTTCGCAGCACAAGGCTGCTCCTACATTTGTTTCGGTCCAGTAACGCCTGTGCCTATGCGCGCGACCGCCTTGTTTGTCCGACATGATTTCGATGTGAACACCAGGGGCCGCGCGCCTTGCCTCAGGAATAATTGGCCCGAAACAGATGTAGGAGCAGCCTTGTGCTGCGAAGCGCCGCGCGGGCGGCGCTCGATTTCACAGGCGCTGAAACCCTCAAGGCAGGCACCTGTCAGCCCTCACACCTTCTTCTGCGGCTGCGGTGTCGACTCGATGCCATCGAGTATCGCCTCAATCACACCCTCTGCCATCTCAATCGCATGCAGGTTCGACCAGAACATGCCGCGGCCTTCTTCGCGCATATAGTCCAAGGCTTTGTAGCCGGTTTCGTAGGCGCTGCGCAGGTACAGGGCTACGTGGACCAGAGCGTCCTCGGCGGAAATGTTCGGGTTGACGGTGAAGAGAGGGTCATGGCCGGCGTCGCAGCGGCCGAAGGGGCGGGTGGAGGTGCATGGAAGGGGTGGATCGGGGACTATTTTCTTGCTCATGGGAATTCACCTGATCAGGGCGGCCGCTCAATCCGTTACCACACGAAATGGGTGGCAGCTGCACGCGGGGTGGTAAACCGGACGAATCCCAAACCCGGCAGGCTCGAAAGCCTCCCGCGCACAGCCGCCATGGCTGCCATTCAGAATTCGCACATCCGGGTTACCACACCCGATCGCCAAGTTATTCGGCGACGGTTTAAGCCTAAGGGCAGAGGTTCCCACTGAGAAGGTGATGGCAGAGGACGCGGCTCGTAGGATATTTCCCAAGCCGCAAGCTGGACAGCCATTTTGGCAAAATCAGAAAAATCTGCGGGGTTCTGGGGCCGCTTTGCGGCCCAATCGCCGGCAAGCCAGCTCCCACACCGACCGCACCGGCTTCAAGCCATGTGCAGTACCTGTGGGAGCTGGCTTGCCGGCGATCGAGGACGAAGCCCTCGCCAGCGGTATCAGCCCGGGCGCACAACCTCGCCGGTTGCCAGGTTGCGAATCACACTCGGGTTCTTCCGCCCCCCCAGCGCCCCGCCAAGCACCAGGTCCAACTGCCCATGGAAGTACTGCTCAACCCGCAACCGGGTCTTCGCTGCCGGGCGACCGCCGGGGTTGCACGAGGTGGAAATCAGCGGCCCCACCAGTGCGCACAGTTCACGCACCACCGGGTGGTCACTGACGCGCAGCGCCACCGTGTCATGCTGCCCGGTGACCCACTCGGGCAGCAGGTCCTGGTGCGGCACCAGCCAGGTATTCGGCCCCGGCCAGGTGCTGCCCATGCGGTCGATCCAGTCTTCGGGGAAGTCCTCGAACAGGAAGTCGAACTGGCGGATGTTGTCAGCGATCAGAATCAGCCCTTTATCCACAGGCCGCGATTTCAGCGCCAGCAGGCGATACACCGCGTCCTCGTTCCATGGGTCGCAGCCCAGGCCCCAGACCGCTTCCGTCGGATAGGCGATTACTGCGCCCGCCCGGATCTCACGTGCGGCTTGCTGCACACGAAAACTGCTCACCATTGCTGTTACTCCGCCTGAATACCTTGCTTGTGCGCAGTGTACTTAGCCCGCGCGGGCAAACCAATGCCCGGCTTCATTGCTGACCCGGCCTTCCAGCTCCAGCTCGGTCAGCTGCGCCAACACCTCGGCCAGCGGCAGCTCGCTGCAGTGCGCAAGGCTTTCGCTGGTTTGAGGCGCTGCATGCAGCAGGGCAAGCAGGGGATGGTCGAACCTGTCCACAACTGCAGGCGGCAGGTTCTGCCAACCCTTCAGGCTTTCCAGGATTTGCTCCACCGTTTCCACCAGCAGTGCCCCATCCCGGATCAGCTGGTGACAGCCCTTGGCCCCCGGGTGGTGAATGGAACCCGGAATGGCATACACCTCGCGGCCTTGCTCGGCCGCCAGGCGCGCAGTGATGAGCGAGCCACTGGCCAAGCTGGCCTCGACCACCAGCACGCCCAGCGACAAGCCGCTGATGATGCGGTTGCGCCGTGGGAAGTTGCCGGGCAGTGGCCCGGCATCCAGCGGATACTCCGAAACCAGCGCACTGCCGTTGTCGATCATCGCCAGCGCAAGCTCTTGATGGCGCTGTGGATAAAGTTTTTGCAGCCCCGTACCGAGCACGGCAATCGTGCACCCACCGGCCTGCAACGCGGCCCGATGAGCGGCACCGTCGACACCCACCGCCAGCCCGCTGGTAATGGTGAAACCGGCTTGCGCAAGGTAGCGGGAAAATGCCCGGGCAGTGTCGAGCGCCGGGGGTGTGGCACGTCTGCTGCCCACGATGGCCAGCTGAGGGCGGTCGAGCAAGGCCGGGTCGCCGGCAACGAAAAGCAGCGGCGGGGCATCGTCGATTTCTGCCAGCAAGGCAGGGTAGCCAGGGCCGTCCCACATCAGCAAATGCTGGCCGGGGCGCTCTAACCAGGCCATTGCGGCCAGCGCGCCCTCGCGTACCTCGGCACTGCGCCGGGCATCGATGGTGGCTTGGGGGATGCCCAACGCTCGCCAGGCCGAACCGGGAGCGCTAAGCGCGCTAGAGGCGCTGCCGAACGCATCCAGCAAGGTGCGAAAACGTCGCAATCCTGTCTCGGGCAAGCGATGCAGGCGTAATCGCGCCTCCAGTTCGGCAGGCGGGCAGAGCGACGAATGGTAACTGGGCATGGGGATCGTCCTTGATCGAAACAGGGCCATCTACGTGGCACAACCTGTGGATAACTCTGTGAGTAACACTTTGAAAACCTGTCCATTGGCTGGGGGCTATCAAGCCCATAGACACCCTAGACGAGCTTGCCAGGTGCCGAAATCCCCGTTTCCCTTTATTATGTGTGCTCAGTTTTCAACCGAACGCACAGTGACTGCCTGACCTTATGGCCATCTTGAACATTCTCGAATTCCCGGACCCGCGCCTGCGCACTATCGCCAAACCGGTGACGGAGTTCGACGACGCCCTGCGTCAGCTGATCGACGACATGTTTGAAACCATGTACGAAGCCCCTGGTATCGGCCTGGCCGCCACCCAGGTCAACGTGCACCTGCAGGTCGTGGTCATGGACCTCAGCGAAGACCGCAGCGAGCCGCGCGTCTTCATCAACCCCACCGTCGAAGAACTGACCCACGACATGGGCCAGTACCAGGAAGGCTGCCTGTCGGTGCCCGGCTTCTACGAGAACGTCGACCGCCCGCTGCGGGTACGGGTCAAGGCCCAGGACCGCGACGGCAAGCCGTACGAGCTGGAATGCGAAGGCTTGCTGGCGGTGTGCGTGCAGCACGAATTCGATCACCTCAACGGCAAGCTGTTCGTTGACTACCTGTCGCAGCTCAAGCGCGACCGGATCAAGAAGAAGCTGGAAAAGCAGCACCGCCAGCAAGCCTGATCCCTACCTTCCAGAAGGCTTGCTCCGGCAAGCCTTTTTCTATTTTGAAGCGAGAACTCCATGCGCATCGTCTTTGCAGGCACTCCAGAGTTTGCCGCCGAACACCTCAAGGCCCTGCTCGACAGCCCTTACGAGATCGTGGCCGTCTACACCCAGCCCGACCGCCCGGCCGGCCGTGGCCAGAAGCTGATGCCAAGTGCGGTCAAGGCACTGGCCGTCGCCCATGACATCCCGGTGTTCCAGCCGCAGACCCTGCGCAACGCCGATGCACAGGCCGAACTGGCCGCGCTCAAACCAGACCTGATGGTGGTGGTCGCCTACGGCCTGATCCTGCCGCAGGCAGTGCTGGATATCCCGCGCCTGGGCTGCATCAACAGCCACGCCTCCCTGCTGCCACGCTGGCGCGGTGCCGCGCCGATCCAGCGCGCCGTGGAAGCCGGCGACGCCGAAAGCGGCGTGACCGTGATGCGCATGGAAGCTGGCCTGGACACCGGTCCGATGCTGCTCAAGGTAGTCACCCCGATCAGCGCCGACGACACCGGCGGCACCTTGCACGACCGCCTGGCCGAAATGGGCCCGCCTGCAGTCGTTCAGGCCATTGCCGGGCTGGCCGACGGTTCGCTGCAAGGTGAGGTGCAGGACGATGCCCTGGCTACCTACGCACACAAGCTGAACAAGGACGAGGCACGCATCGACTGGACCCGCCCTGCCGTTGAGCTGGAGCGCCTGATCCGCGCCTTCAACCCGTGGCCGGTGTGCCACAGCACCCTCGATGGCGAAAGCGTGAAGGTGCTGGCCGCCAACTTGTCCACAGGCAAGGGCGCCCCGGGCGAAATCCTGTCCGCCAGCAAGGACGGCCTGGTCGTTGCGTGCGGCGACCTGGCGCTGAGCCTGACCCGCCTGCAACTGCCCGGCGGCAAGGCGCTTAACTTCAGCGACCTGTTCAACAGCCGCCGCGAGAAGTTCGCCGCCGGCAAGGTGCTGGGCCAATGAACCCACGTCTCGCCGCCGCCCGTGCCCTTGCCGCTGTGCTCAGTGGCAAGGCCTCGCTGAACAGCTCGCTGCCCGCACAACTGGACAAGGTCGATGAACGCGACCGTGGCCTGACCCAGGACCTGGCGTTCGGCACCGCACGCTGGCAGCCTCGCCTCGACCTGCTGGCCGCGCAACTGCTGCAAAAACCTTTCAAGGCCGCCGACGCCGATGTGCAGGCGCTGCTGCTGGTCGGCCTGTACCAGTTGTTCTACACCCGCATTCCGGCCCACGCCGCCATCGGCGAAACCGTGGGCTGTGCCGACAAGCTGAAAAAGCCGTGGGCCAAGGGCCTGCTCAATGCCGTGCTGCGCCGCGCCCAGCGCGAAGGCGAAGAACTGCTCGCCGGCATGGAGCGCGACCCAGTGGTACGCACCGCCCACCCGCGCTGGTTGCAAAAGGCGCTGAAAGCCTTTTGGCCAGAGCAGTGGGAAGCCATTTGCGCCGCCAACAACGCCCACCCGCCGATGATACTGCGGGTCAACCGCCGTCATCACAGCCGCGATGCCTACCTGGCACTGCTGGCCGAAGCGGGCATTGGCGCCAGCGCCTGCCAGTACAGCCGTGACGGCATCGTGCTGGCCGAGGCCTGCGACGTGCGCGGCCTGCCAGGCTTTGCCGAGGGTTGGGTGAGCGTGCAGGACGAAGCCGCGCAGTTGTCTGCCGACCTGCTCGAACTGGCCCCTGGCCAGCGCGTGCTGGACGCCTGTTGCGCCCCGGGTGGCAAAACCTGCCACCTGCTGGAGGCCGAAGCCGGCCTGGCGCAGATGGTGGCCATCGACCTCGAAGCTAAGCGCCTGACCCGCGTGCGCGAGAACCTCGACCGCCTGCAACTGGACGCCGAGCTGATCGCCTGCGATGCCCGCGACACCGCCAGCTGGTGGGACGGCAAGCCGTTCCAGCGCATCCTGCTCGACGCGCCGTGTTCGGCCACCGGCGTAATTCGCCGCCACCCGGACATCAAGCTGACCCGCCAGGCCGACGACATCCCGGCCCTGGCAACGCTGCAAGGCGAGCTGCTCGATGCCCTGTGGCCGACACTGGAAGTAGGCGGCATGCTGCTGTACGCCACCTGCTCCAGCCTGCCGACCGAGAACACCGAAGTGATCGGCGCCTTCCTTGCCCGCACCCCGGGCGCCCGTGAGCTGGACCTGGCCACCGAGGCCGGCCTGCGCCAGCCCCACGGCCGCCAGTTGCTGGCCCAGGAAGGCGGCCACGACGGCTTCTACTATGCCAAGCTGATCAAGATCGCCGCCTCTCGCGGATAAGTACAAACGGTAGGGAGTAGCGGATGAAGATCATCATCCTCGGCGCAGGGCAGGTAGGCGGTACGCTGGCAGAGCACTTGGCCAGCGAAGCCAACGACATCACCGTGGTCGACACCGATGGCGAGCGCTTGCGCGACCTCGGTGACCGCCTGGACATCCGTACCGTGCAGGGCCGTGGCTCGCTGCCGACGGTGCTGCGCCAGGCCGGTGCCGACGACGCCGACATGTTGGTGGCAGTGACCAACAGCGACGAAACCAACATGGTCGCCTGCCAGGTGGCCTATTCGCTGTTCCACACCCCGACCAAGATCGCCCGGGTGCGTGAATCGTCTTACCTCACCCGCGAGGAGCTGTTCCACAACGACCATATCCCGGTTGATGTGCTGATCAGCCCCGAGCAGGTGGTGACCAACTACATCAAGCGCCTGATCGAGCACCCAGGCTCGCTACAGGTGATCGACTTCGCCGAAGGCAAGGCCCAGCTGGTAGCGGTGAAGGCCTACTACGGCGGCCCGCTGGTCGGCCAGCAACTGCGCCAGATCCGTGCGCACATGCCCAACGTCGACACCCGCGTGGCAGCCATCTTCCGCCGCGACCGGCCGATCACCCCACGTGGCGACACCGTGATCGAAGCTGACGACGAAGTGTTCTTCATCGCCGCCAAGAAGGACATCCGCGCGGTGATGGGCGAGCTGCGCCGCATCGACGAGACCAACAAGCGCATCGTCATCGCCGGCGGTGGGCAGATCGGCGAACGCCTGGCCGAAGCCATCGAGAGCCGCTATCAGGTGAAGATCATCGAGATGAACCCGGCGCGCTGCCGGCACCTCTCCGATACCCTGGAAAGCACTGTGGTGCTGCAGGGCAGCGCCTCGGACAAGGACCTGATGCTCGAAGAGAACATCGCCGACGCCGACATCTTCCTGGCCCTGACCAACGATGACGAAGCCAACATCATGTCGTCGCTGCTGGCCAAGCGCCTAGGCGCGGGCAAGGTGATGACCATCATCAACAACCCGGCCTATGTCGACCTGGTGCAGGGCGGTGATATCGACATCGCCATCAGCCCGCAGCTGGCCACCATCGGCACGCTGCTGGCGCACGTGCGCCGGGGCGACATCGTCAGCGTTCACTCGCTGCGCCGTGGTGCGGCCGAGGCCATCGAGGCGGTGGCACACGGGGACGCGAAGTCGAGCAAGGTGGTTGGCAAAGCCATCGAAGACATCGCCCTGCCGCCGGGTACCACCATCGGCGCCATCATCCGGGACGAAGAGGTGATGATCGCCCACGACGCCACCAGGATCGAATCGGGTGACCATGTGATCCTGTTCGTTGTGGATAAAAAACACATTCGGGATGTGGAAAAGCTGTTCCACGTTGGCTTGAGTTTCTTCTAGGAGAAGAGGGCATGCGCGAATCGCTGGAGAAAATGCTGGCCAAGGGTGTGGATAACCCGCTGCTGAGGTTTGGCTTGGGCAAGGCCTGGCTGGATGAAGGCAACGGCGCTGAAGCGGCGGTGCACCTGGCACGCTGTGTGGAGCAGGATTCCAAGTATTCCGCGGCGTGGAAGCTGCTGGGCAAGGCGCATCAGTTGCAGGGTGACCTGGCAGCGGCGCGCAAGGCCTGGGAAGACGGGATCGTGGCGGCGCAGGCCCATGGGGACAAGCAGGCCGAGAAAGAGATGACTGTGTTCCTGAAGAAACTCAATAAAGCAGCAGGTTGACGCGGTCCCTGTGGGAGCGGGTTCACCCGCGAATGCGTCGGTGAAGCCAACATTGCATTCGCGGGTAAACCCGCTCCCACAGAGTCCCTGCTACAGCAGCCAGAATTGCATTCAGCCTGCTGTAAGAGCAGTGGATAACTCAATACCAGCGCGGCTCGCCAGCCGGGCGCTTCTTGAAGCGCTTCATGCTCCACATGTACTGGCTCGGGTACTCGCGCACATAGCGCTCGACCACCTTGCTCATCGCCGCCGCCGACTCGGTCACATCGGTGCTGTACATCGCTTCCGGCGCTGCTTCCAGGATCACCCGAAAGCCCGAACCATCCGGCAGCCGCAGCGCATGCAGGAATACCCCCACAGCCTTGCCACCGGCCAGCATGTTCGGCACGAACTTGCTGGTCAGCGCCTGGGTACCCAGGAACGGCACGAACACCCCTGCCGATTCCGCCGGCTCAGGGTCGGCGGGGATGCCTACCTGGCCACCACGGCGCACTTCCTTGATGACGCTGAGGATGCCTTCCTTGGTCGAAGGCGCCACGCGGTTGCCCATCTGCACGCGCTGCTCACGCAGCAGGTCATCCACCGCTTTGAGCTTCGGCGGGCGGTAGAAGATGATCGGTTTGCACTGGTTGCAGTAGAAGTGGTTCAGCACTTCCCAGTTGCCCAGGTGGCTGGTGATTCCCACCACGCCCTTGCCCGAGGCCAGGGCCTGCTCCAGCACTTCCAGGCCGTGCACTTCCTTGACCAGCTCCAGCGAACGCTGCGGCGGCCAGATCCAGGCACAGGCACTTTCGACGAAGGACTTGCCGATATCCCGCAGCGCCTGGCCAACCAGCTGCTCACGGGCAACCGGGTCCATCTCCGGGAAACACTTGGCCAGGTTGATCCGCACCACGTTGCGCGAACCGTTGGGGACCTTCCACATCAGCCAGCCAATACCCGCGCCCACGCGCTGTACAGCGCCCCAGGGCAGCTTGGCAAACAGGCGCAGCACCCCGACCATCAGGGCGCCCTTGAACTTTTCCACAGGCGAATTCCTTATTTCAGCAAGGCGCGCATTGTAACCCCTCAGCGCAACAAGGCGGCGTAGCGATCGCAATCGGTGGTGTGGTCCATGACCATGCCGGTGGCCTGCATGAAGGCGTAGCAGATGGTCGGGCCGACAAAGGTGAAGCCGGCTTTCTGCAGCGCCTTGCTCATGGCCTTGGCTTCGTCGGTGACAGCCGGCACGTCGCCGCGCACTTCGAAGTGGTTGATCTTCGGCTCGCCGCCAACGAACGACCATAGCCATTCGGCCGGGTTATCCACAGCCAGCCAGGCCTGGGCATTGCGCCGCGCAGCCTTGAGCTTGAGGCGATTGCGGATGATGCCAGCATCCTGCATCAGTTCTTCGATACGTTCGTCATTCATGGCGGCCAGTTGTACCGGGTCGAAGCCGTACATCACCTGGCGATAACGCTCGCGTTTGCGCAAAACGGTTATCCACGAAAGCCCGGCCTGGAACCCTTCGAGCAAAAGCATCTCGAAGAGCAACGCCGGGTCACGCTGTGGCGTTCCCCATTCCTGGTCGTGGTAGGCCTGGTACAACGGATCGTCGGTACACCAAAAGCAGCGTGGCATAAGGCTCCAATGAGTAGAGGGCGAGGCGAATCAGGTTATACTCCCGCTCTTTACATCCGCATCCCCAGATACAGGTGAATTTCGTGAGCCAGCCTACGCCAGCCGTGCGTACCTTCCAAGACCTGATCCTCGCCCTGCAGAACTACTGGGCAGCTCAAGGTTGTGTGGTGCTTCAGCCCTACGATATGGAAGTAGGCGCCGGCACTTTCCATACCGCCACGTTCCTGCGCGCCGTCGGCCCAGAGACCTGGAACGCCGCCTACGTGCAGCCTAGCCGTCGCCCTGCCGACGGGCGGTATGGCGAAAACCCAAACCGCCTGCAGCACTACTACCAGTTCCAGGTCGTGCTCAAGCCCAACCCGGCCAACTTCCAGGAGCTGTACCTCGGCTCGCTGAAAGCCATCGGCCTGGACCCGCTGGTGCACGACATCCGCTTCGTCGAAGACAACTGGGAATCGCCGACCCTCGGCGCCTGGGGCCTGGGCTGGGAAATCTGGCTCAACGGCATGGAAGTCACCCAGTTCACCTACTTCCAGCAAGTGGGCGGTATCGAGTGCTACCCGGTCACCGGTGAAATCACCTACGGCCTGGAGCGCCTGGCCATGTACATCCAGGGCGTCGACTCGGTGTACGACCTGGTATGGGCCGACGGCCCGTTCGGCAAGGTCACCTACGGCGACGTGTTCCACCAGAACGAAGTGGAGCAGTCGACCTACAACTTCGAACACGCCAACGTCGACAAGCTGTTCGAACTGTTCGACTTCTACGAAAGCGAAGCCAACCGCCTGATCAAGCTGGATCTGCCGTTGCCGACCTACGAAATGGTCCTGAAGGCCTCGCACACCTTCAACCTGCTGGACGCCCGCCGCGCCATCTCGGTAACCGAGCGCCAGCGTTACATCCTGCGTGTACGTACCCTGGCCCGGGACGTGGCGCAAAGCTATCTGCAAGCCCGCGCACGCCTGGGCTTCCCGATGGCCACCCCTGAACTGCGTGACGAAGTGTTGGCTAAGCTGGAGGCTGCACAATGAGTGCTCAAGATTTCCTGGTAGAACTGGGCACCGAAGAGCTGCCACCCAAAGCCCTGGCCACCCTCGGCGACGCCTTCCTGGCCGGCATCGAGAAAGGCCTGCAGGCCGCTGGCCTGAACTACACCGGCAAGCAGGTGTACGCGGCGCCGCGCCGCCTGGCCGTGCTGATCCGCCAGCTGGACGTGCAGCAGCCCGACCGCAGCATCAATATCGACGGCCCGCCCCTGCAGGCTGCTTTCAAAGACGGCGAGCCGACCCAGGCTGCTCTTGGCTTTGCCAAGAAATGCGGTGTAGATCTGTCGGAAATCGACCAGAGCGGCGCCAAGCTGCGCTTCTCCCAGCATATCCCGGGCAAGTCCACCGTCGGCTTGCTGCCAACCATCGTCGAAGATTCGCTCAACGACCTGCCAATTCCCAAGCGCATGCGCTGGGCGGCCAGCCGTGAAGAGTTCGTGCGCCCGACCCAATGGCTGGTGATGCTGCTGGGCGACCAGGTGGTCGACTGCACCATCCTGTCGCAGAAAGCCGGCCGTGAATCCCGTGGCCACCGCTTCCACCACCCGGAAAACGTGGTCATCACCACCCCGGCCAACTACGTCGAAGACCTGCGCAAAGCCTACGTGCTGGCCGACTTCGCCGAGCGCCGCGAGCTGATCAGCAAGCGTACCGCCGAGCTGGCCATGCAGCAGGAAGGCACCGCCATCGTGCCGCCTGCGCTGCTGGATGAAGTGACCGCCCTGGTCGAATGGCCAGTGCCGCTGGTGTGCTCGTTCGAGGAACGTTTCCTCGATGTGCCACAAGAAGCCCTGATCACCACCATGCAGGACAACCAGAAGTACTTCTGCCTGCTGGACAGCGAAGGCAAGCTGCTGCCGCGCTTCATTACCGTGGCCAACGTCGAGAGCCGCGATCCGAAGCAGATCGTGCAAGGCAACGAGAAGGTCGTGCGCCCACGCCTGACCGACGCCGAGTTCTTCTTCAAGCAGGACAAGAAGCAGCCGCTGGAAACCTTCAACGAGCGCCTGAAAAACGTGGTGTTCCAGGCTCAGCTGGGCACGGTGTACGACAAGGCCGAGCGGGTTTCCAGACTGGCTGCGTTCATTGCCCCGCTGATCGGCGGCGACGCCCAGCGCGCCGGTCGTGCCGGCCTGCTGTCCAAATGCGACCTGGCCACCGAAATGGTTGGCGAATTCCCAGAAATGCAGGGTGTTGCCGGTTACTACTACGCGCTCAACGATGGTGAGCCGCAGGACGTCGCCCTGGCCCTGAACGAGCAGTACATGCCGCGCGGTGCTGGCGCCGAGCTGCCGCAGACCCTTACGGGTGCTGCCGTGGCCATCGCCGACAAACTCGACACCCTGGTTGGCATCTTCGGCATCGGCATGCTGCCCACCGGTAGCAAGGACCCGTACGCCCTGCGCCGTGCCGCCCTAGGCGTGCTGCGCATCCTGATCGAGAAGCAGCTGGACCTGAACCTGACTGGTGCGGTCGAGTTCGCAGTCAAGCAGTTCGGCGCCAAGGTCAAGGCCGCCGGCCTGGCCGAACAGGTACTGGAATTCATCTTCGACCGCCTGCGTGCGCGTTACGAAGACGAAGGCATCGACGTGGCCACCTACCTGTCGGTGCGTGCACTGCAGCCAGGCTCGGCCCTGGACTTCGACCAGCGCGTACAGGCAGTGCAGGCCTTCCGCAAGCTGCCAGAAGCCGAAGCTTTGGCCGCGGTGAACAAGCGTGTATCGAACCTGCTGAGCAAGGCCGAAGGCGCCATCGCCGAACAGGTCGAGCCAAAGTACTTCGACAACGCCAACGAGTTCTCCCTGTACTCGGCCATCCAGCAGGCCGACCAGGCCGTGCAACCGATGGCTGCTGCACGCCAGTACAGTGAATCGCTGGCCCGCCTGGCGGCCCTGCGTGACCCGGTCGACGCCTTCTTCGAGGCGGTGATGGTCAACGCTGAAGACGCCAAAGTACGCGCCAACCGTTATGCCCTGCTCAGCCGCCTGCGCGGCCTGTTCCTGGGCGTGGCCGACATTTCGCTGCTGGGGTAAGCCTTGAAACTGCTGATTCTCGACCGTGACGGGGTCATCAACCATGACTCCGACGCCTACATCAAGACGCTGGAAGAATGGGTGCCGATCCCTGGCTCGGTCGAGGCCATTGCGCAGTTGAGCAAAGCGGGCTGGACGGTGGCCGTGGCCACTAACCAGTCCGGCATTGCCCGTGGCTATTACACACTGGCAACCCTGGAAGCCATGCACGCACGCCTGCGCGCGCTGGTGGCGGAGCAGGGTGGCGAGGTGGGCCATATCGTGTATTGCCCGCACGGGCCGGACGAAGGCTGCGATTGCCGCAAGCCAAAGCCTGGCATGCTGGTGGCGATTGCCGAGCATTACCGGGTCGCCCTGCAAGGCGTCTGGTTCGTCGGTGACAGCAAAGGTGACCTGGAGGCCGCCCTGGCCGTCGGTGCACAACCCGTGTTGGTAAAAACCGGCAAGGGCGAGCGGACCCTGGAAAAAGGCGTCCCTGAAACTACACTGATTTTCGACGATCTGGCAGCTATCGCCAGAGAACTAATTTAAACAGTGCGCCTTCGGGCGCATTTTTCTCAGGCGGGCATGCCCCGCAATGGTACAAGCCACTATGTCGATCCTGCAGGCGATCAGAATCTTTCTTTTTTACCTGCTGCTGGGCACCAGTTCGCTGCTGTGGTGCTCGCTGAGCTTCTTCATCGCGCCGTTCCTGTCGTTCCCCAAGCGCTACAGGTTCATCAACGTGTACTGGTGTCGCTGCGCGCTGTTCCTGGTGCGCACCATTCTCGGCATTGACTACAAGGTCACCGGCGCCGAGAACGTGCCGAATGAGCCCTGTGTGATTCTGTCCAACCACCAGAGCACCTGGGAAACCTTCTTCCTTTCCCAGTACTTTTCGCCGCTGAGCCAGGTGCTCAAGCGCGAGCTGCTGTACGTGCCGTTCTTCGGCTGGGCCATGGCCATGCTGCGGCCGATCGCGATCAACCGCGACAACCCCAAGGAAGCGTTGCGCCAGGTGGCGAGCAAAGGCGACGAGCTGCTCAAGCAGAAGACTTGGGTGCTGATCTTTCCGGAAGGCACCCGCGTGCCGTACGGCACCGTGGGCAAGTTCTCCCGCGGCGGTACCGCGTTGGCCGTGAATGCCGGGCTGCCGGTGCTGCCGATTGCCCACAATGCCGGCAAGTTCTGGCCGAAGACCGGGTGGGGCAAGCGTGCAGGCACCATCGAAGTGGTGATTGGCGAGCCGATGTACGCCAATGGCACCGGGCCACGTGCCATCGCCGAACTCAACGACCGCGCTGCAGCGTGGAACGAAGCCACCCAACGGGCCCTGGGTTCGCTGCCGCCAGCCGATGAAAAAACCCAACAGCAGACGGCTTGATGATCTGTGGATAACTTGTGAGCAGTTTTTCCATCAAATGCTTGAAGTGAACGCTAAGTAGTTGAATTAGCTGTTTATTTCTACGTGTGACATTTTTCTTAAAATCGTGCATAAGTTTTTTTGGGGCATAAAAAAACCGGCTTTTACAGCCGGTTTTTTTGTGCCCTGTGAACAGCATCAGACCTTGTCGAGATCCACGTCTTTGGTCTCTTTAAGGCAGAAAATCCCCACGACCAAACTGATCCCGGTCACCAGCACCGGGTACCACAGCCCGTAGAAGATATCCCCGGTATACACCACCAGCGCGAACGACACGGTTGGCAGGAAGCCGCCGAACCAGCCATTGCCAATATGGTAGGGCAGGGACATCGAGGTGTAGCGGATGCGGGTCGGGAACAGTTCGACCATCACGGCCGCCAGCGGGCCATAGGTCATGGTCGCGATCAGAATCATCGCCACGATCAGCACCACCACCATTACCTGGTTGACCTGCCCTGGGTCGGCCTTGGCCGGGTAGCCAGCCTGCTCCACTGCGGTGCGCATGGCCGCTTCGTCATAGCCATTGATGGTCTTCTCACCAATGTTGACCACCACATCACTGCCGGCCACGCTCACCGAGCTGTACGGCAGGCCCTGCTTGACCAGGAACGTCTTGACCTTGTCGCACGGGCTGTCGAAACGCGCCTTGCCCACCGGGTCGAACTGGAAGGTGCAGCTTTGCGGGTCGGCGGTGACCACGATCGGCGCCTGCCGGCTGGCGGCGTCGATCTGAGGGTTTGCGTAGTGGCTCAGCGCCTTGAACAGCGGGAAGTACAGCACCGTGGCCAGCAGCAGGCCGAGCATCAGGATCGGCTTGCGGCCAATGCGGTCCGACAACCAGCCGAAGAACACGAAGAACGGCGCCCCAATCACCACACTGATGATCAGCAGGGTGTTGGCCTGGGCCGGGTCCATTTTCAGCATCTGGGTCATGAAGAACAGCACGTAGAACTGCGCCGTGTAGAACGTCACGGCTTGCCCGGCGTTGATGCTGAACAGTGCGGTCAGCACCACTTTCAGGTTCGGCCAGGAGGTGAACGACTCACGGATCGGCGACTTGCTGACCTTTCCCTGGGCCTTCATTTTTACGAAGGCCGGCGACTCGTGCATGCTCATGCGGATCCAGGTGGAGATGGCCAGCAGCACGATCGACAGCAGGAACGGCAAGCGCCAGCCCCAGGTTTCGAACTGGTCGCCACTGATGTAGCGGCTGCCCAGCACCACCAGCAGCGACAGCAACAGGCCAAGGGTGGCGGTGGACTGGATGAAACCGGTGTAGAAGCCCCGTTTGCCCTGGGGCGCATGCTCGGCCACATAGGTGGCAGCACCGCCGTACTCACCGCCCAGCGCCAGCCCCTGCAGCATGCGCAGGATCACCAGGATGATCGGTGCGGCAATGCCGATGCTGGCATAGGTGGGCAACAGCCCCACGGCGAAGGTGGACAGGCCCATCAGCACGATGGTGACCAGGAAGGTGTACTTGCGCCCGATCATGTCGCCCAGGCGGCCGAACACCAATGCACCGAAAGGCCGCACCAGAAAGCCGGCGGCGAAGGCCATGAGGGCGAAGATGAAGGCGGTGGTGTCGTTCACCCCAGCAAAGAACTGCTTGCTGATGACCGCTGCCAGCGCTCCGTAGAGAAAAAAGTCATACCACTCGAAAACCGTCCCGAGGGATGACGCGAAAATGATCTTGCGTTCTTCACGGCGGCTGGGGCTGCTGGCCACCGCATCCTGTTCCTGGATGTAATCCGACATCGTTGCTGTCCTCGGCCCGCAGGCCACAGTGATTATTCTTTTTGTTCCACTGTCGGCGGCTTCTGACCGCGAGCCGCCGGTGTTGCATGCTCCCGGGTCAGGGGGTCGGTATTGCGTCTTCGTTCAAGTAGGTCTGGGTAGCGGCTCCTTTGAGGATCAATTGCGCCGCCTTCTCGGCGATCATCAGGGTCGGTGAACAGGTATTACCGGAGGTGATCTGCGGCATGATCGAGGCATCGGCCACGCGCAAACCGGGGATGCCGTGTACGCGCAGCTGGTTATCCACAACGTCCAGGGCACCGCTGCCCATGCGGCAGGTACCCACCGGGTGGAAGATGGTGGTGCCAATCTTGCCGGCTGCCTCAAACAGCTCTTGCTCGGTTTGCAGGGCTGGGCCTGGCAGGTATTCCTTGGGGTCGAACGCTGCAAGGGCAGGGGCCTGCACGATGCGCCGGGTGAGGCGGATGGCATCGGCGGCCACGCGCAGGTCCTGTGGGTCGCTGAGGTAGTTGGGGTCGATCAGCGGCGTGCTGTTCATGTCGGTGCTGCTGATATCGATACGCCCGCGGCTTACCGGGCGCAGGTTGCACACCGATGCGGTAAAGGCCGGGAACGGGTGCAGCGGCTCACCGAAGCGCTCCAGTGACAGGGGCTGTACGTGATACTGCAGGTTGGCGGTGGCCTGTTCCGGGCCCGAGCGCACGAACGCGCCCAGCTGGCTCGGCGCCATGGCCAGCGGGCCGCTGCGGTCATAGAGGTAGCGCAGGCCCATGCCCATCTTGCCCCAGAGGCTGTTGGCCATCTGGTTCAAGGTGCGGGTGTTGCGGATCTGGTAGATCAGGCGCAGTTGCAGGTGGTCCTGAAGGTTGCCACCCACGCCCGGCATATCGTGGCGTACACCAATGCCCAGGCTTTCCAGCAGCTGGCGCGGGCCGATGCCGGAGCGTTGCAGAATACCGGGTGAACCAACGGCGCCGGCGCAGAGGATGATTTCGCGACGCGACGCAAACTCGTGCCAGGCGCCTTGCCAAAATGCTTTCACGGCCCGCGCCCGGGTGTTGTTGAGCAGTACCTGGTCAACCTGAACTCCGGTCAGCACGGTGAGGTTGGCGCGGTCCTTTATCGGCCTCAGGAAAGCTTTGGATGCGTTCCAGCGTACGCCGCTGCGCTGGTTGACCTGAAAGTATCCACAGCCCTGGTTGTCGCCGGTGTTGAAGTCGTCGACCTTGCCGATGCCGCTTTGTTCGGCGGCATCACGGAAAGCATCGAGGATCGGCCAGCTGTAGCGCTGGCGCTCGACGCGCCATTCGCCGTCGCCGCCGTGGTGCTCACTGGCGCCGGCGAAGTGGTTTTCGCTGGCCTTGAACAGCGGCAGCACGTCCTTCCAGGCCCAGCCGTCATTGCCTTGCTCGGCCCAGCGGTCATAGTCGGCCGCCTGGCCGCGCATGTAGATCATGCCGTTGATCGAGGAACAGCCACCGAGCACCTTGCCACGTGGGTAGCCCAAGGCGCGACCGCCAAGGCCGGGCTGTGCCTCGGTCTTGAAGCACCAGTCGGTACGGGGGTTGCCGATGCAGTAGAGGTAACCGACGGGTATGTGAATCCAGGGGTAGTTGTCGCGGCCACCTGCTTCCAGCAGCAAAACGCGGCAGGAAGGGTCGGCGGACAAACGGTTGGCCAGCAGGCAACCGGCGGGACCGGCCCCTACGACCACGTAGTCGAAGACAGAATCGGCTGATGGCATGTGCAACCTCGCGCCCGTTTTTTATTCTTGTCCCGATCCATCTTAGTGCGTAATTTCGTGGGTGAAACACGAGATTTCGCGCAGCCGTTGTGCGTTTTAGCACAGGGGTAAGTCTTACCGGCCTCTTCGCGGGTAAACCCGCTCCCACAGGTTCGGCGCTACTTCTAAAGGCGGCGCTGTCCCTGTGGGAGCGGGTTTACCCGCGAAAGGGCCGGACGAACAGCCACAAGGATCAGCATGTTCGACTGGAACGATCTGCGGTTTTTCCTCGAGTTGCAGCGCAGCGGCAGGCTGCTTACCGCCGCCAAGCGCCTCAACACTACCCACAGCACCGTGGCCCGGCACATCGAGAGCATCGAGCAAAGCCTGGGCACTGCGCTGTTTGTACAGCATGCCCAGGGTTACGAGCTGACGCCCTCCGGCCAAGCCCTGCTCAAACACGCCGAAGCCATGGAAAACGTCGCGCTGTTGGCACAGGAAGAAATCACCCAGGCCAT
Source organism: Pseudomonas sp. SAS7 (assembly GCF_052112345.1). Taxonomy (NCBI): domain Bacteria; kingdom Pseudomonadati; phylum Pseudomonadota; class Gammaproteobacteria; order Pseudomonadales; family Pseudomonadaceae; genus Pseudomonas; species Pseudomonas sp. SAS7. The sequence continues at coordinate 107,310 of NZ_JBEGGO010000002.1, forward strand.
CACCCCGTTGGGCAAGATTCGCCTAGGGGTGACCGAAGGCATCGGCATCATGTTTTTCACCCCACGCATGAACGCGTTGTTCGAGCGCTACCCGGGCCTGGAGGTAGAACTGGTGGCGGTGCCGCGCTTTGTCAGCATCCTCAACCGCGAAGCGGAAATCAGCATTCACCTGGAACGGCCCAACGCCGACCTGTTGATAACCCGCAAGCTCACCGACTACCGCCTGGCGCTGTACGCCAGCCAGGGCTACCTGGACCGCGCGCCGCCGTTGTGCAACCGCGAAGACCTGGCCAGGCACAATTGGATCGGCTACGTCGACGACCTGCTGTTCAGCCAGGAGCTGCTGTTTCTCAACAGCTTCTGCCGGGCACCCACCGTGGTGTTTCGCAGCACCAGCGTCATTGCCCAGCAAGCTGCCGCCCGCGCCGGGCTAGGCATCGCCGTACTGCCCAACTACATGGCGCGCCACGACCCGACACTGGTGCGCGTGCTGCCGGGTGAGACCATCCAGCGCAGCTACTGGATATGCACCCGCCGTGAGCTGCACAAGTCTGTGCGCCTGCGGGTGGTGTGGGACTACCTGCTGGCATTGTGTGCGGCCCAACAGGACGAGTTGCTAGCCCAATAGCGCCTTGCCAGCCAGTAACGCTGCCGCCCCCCAACCGGCGATGGCAAACAGCTGCTGCAAGCGCGGCCCAGCCAGCCTGGCCGCCAATGGCCGCGCCAGCAACAGGCCGAGCACCGCACCGACGGCAAACGGGGCGCCGACCTGCCAGTGCATGACGCCGGCAAGGCTGGCGCTGACCACACTGCCGGTGGACACCAGTGCGATCACCGCCAGCGAGGTGGACACGATGCTGGCCATGCGCAGATTGGTATAGCGGTTCAGGGCCGGGATGATGACAAAACCACCGCCAACCCCGAGCAGACCCGACAGCAACCCAGACAAAGCACCGGTAAATGCCAGGGCTCGCGCGCAGGGCAGGGTCCAGCGCAAGCGGCCTTGCAACGGGTTCAGCACACAAGGTTCGATGTAGCGATGGGCGTCATTGGCCTCACCGCGCAGTTCCTTGGCAGCCTTGCGCCAGATCCGCAGGCAGGCATAAACCAGTACCCCGGCGAATACCAACTGCAACGGTGTATTCGGCAGACGGTGCGCCAGCATCAGCCCGAACGGCGCCGCCGCTACACCGATCAGCGCAATAAACAGCGCCGCCCGATAACGCACCAACCCCTGACGCAGCCCCAGCACTGCGCCAACCGCCGCCGCCATGCCTACGGCCAACAGGCCGACCGGTGCAGCCTCGACCATCGACAGCCCCAGGCCGAACACCAGCAAGGGCACAGCAAGGATGCCACCGCCGGCGCCGGTCAACGCCAGCACCGCACCGATGATCGCGCCCAGGCCGGCCCCCAACAATTGATGTTCGATCACTGGCCACCCTCGGCTACCAGCTGCGGGCGCGCCAGCCACTCGCGGCCCTTGAGCATGCCTTGCCAGTACAGCGGCGGCAGCGCCTGCGCCTTGAGCAACCAGGCCAGACGCGTCGGCTTGCGGCCATCCAGCAACCAACTGGGAAAGCTCGGTGCCAGTTTGCCGCCATAGGTGAACTCGGCCAGGACGATCTTGCCGCGCTCTACCGTCAGCGGGCACGAACCATAGCCATCGTACTGGGCGAGGGTGGGCAGCCGGCCCAATGCCACCAGCACGTTGTTGGCCACGACCGGCGCCTGCTTGCGGGCCGCTGCGGCGGTCTTGGCATTGCTGGTATTGGCCACGTCACCCAGGGCATGGATGTTGGTGTACTTGCGATGGCGCAGGGTATGCGGATCGACATCGACCCAGCCACCATTATCGGCCAACGGGCTTTCGCGAATAAACGCCGGCGCCACTTGCGGCGGTACCACATGGAGCATGTCAAAAGCCTCGATGCGCGTTTCGCTGCTGCCATCGGGCAGGGTGCGCACGAAGGTGGCGCGCTTGTTCGGGCCATCCACGGCAACCAGCCGGTGGGAGAAATTGAGGTCCACCGCGTATTTTTCGATGTACTTCATCAGCGCGGGCACATAGTCCGCCACACCGAACAAGACTGCACCGGCATTGAAGAAGCTGGCTTTCACCGCACCAAGATGGCCGTTGCGCAACCAGTGGTCGCAAGACAGGTACAGCGCCTTTTGCGGCGCGCCCGCACATTTGATCGGCATGGGCGGCTGGCTGAACACGGCGCGGCCTTGCTTGAGTTTCTGCACCAGCTCCCAGGTGTAGGGCGCGAGGTCGTAGCGGTAGTTGGAGGTGACACCGTTGCGGCCCAGGGTTTCGCTGAGCCCATCGATGGCCGCCCAGTCCAGCGTGAGCCCGGGGCAGACCACCAGCTGTTCGTAGCTGATGGCGCGGCCGTCCTCAAGGATGACCAGTTGGCCCAGAGGGTCGAAACCCTGCACCCGCGCCTTGACCCAGCGCACACCGCGCGGGATGGTCGAGGCCATGGTGCGGGCGGTACTCGGTGCCGTGAATACACCGGCACCGACCATGGTCCAGCCGGGTTGGTAGTAATGCACGTCGGCAGGGTCGATCAAGGCAACGTCCAGCGATGGGTCACGGCTGACCAGGCTGGAAGCGGTGGCGATACCAGCGGCACCGGCACCGACGATGACGACTTTGTGGTGGTCGGTATTGGCAGGGGACAACAAGGCAGGCATGGCGGTAAATCCTGGAAATCTGATTATGGGGCAGGGCGGTTACAGCTTGTTCAGCGGGATTTTCAGATAGCTCACGCCATTCTCTTCTGGCGCGGGGAGCTGGCCGCTGCGCATGTTCACCTGCACCGAAGGCAGGATCAGCACCGGCATGTCGAGGGTCTTGTCACGGGCTTCGCGCATGGCGACGAAACTGTCCTCGTCGACGCCTTGGTGAATATGAATGTTGCTGGCGCGCTGCTCGGCCACGGTGGTGACGTACTGCATGTCGCGGCCACCTGGCAGGTAGTCGTGGCACATGAACAGCCGGGTCTGGTCGGGGAAAGCCAGCAGACGACGGATAGAGCGATACAGGGTACGGGCATCGGCCCCAGGGAAGTCGCAGCGGGCAGTACCGTAGTCGGGCATGAACAGGGTGTCACCCACAAACACCGCGATCTCGCCGGCGTCTTCGATCATGAAACTCATGCACGCGGGCGTGTGCCCGGGGGTGTGCATTGCCCGGGCGTGCAGGTTGCCGATGCGGAACCCTTCCTCATCTTCGAGCAGCACATCGAACTGGCTGCCATCACGGGCGAAGCCAGGCTCTGCATTGAACAACGCGCCGAATACTTTCTGCACCTGGGTGATGTGCGCGCCGATCGCGGTGTGGCCGCCCAACTTTTCCTTCAGGTAGGCGGCCGCTGAAAGATGGTCAGCGTGTACATGGGTTTCCAGCACCCAGCGCACGCTGGCATTCAACTCGGTCACGCGCTCGATCAGGCGATCCGCCGAAGCGGTGCAGGTGCGCCCGGACTTGGGGTCGTAATCCAGCACACTGTCGATCAACGCGCATTGCCGGGTTTCACGGTCCATGACCAGATAGCTGATGGTCGAGGTCGCCTCATCGTAAAAGGCGTCCACGTGCAGGTTGTTGCCGATGATCATCACGTTCTCCAATTAATCCGCCCCACCTTGTAAGGCGTAGGCAGTGACAGGAGGTTTATCAAGATGCATGCCAGGCTTTGCAGCGCGCTTGCGCCAATGAAACCGGTCCGTCACAGGCAGCTGGCAGCACTGGTGGCAGAACATGTGGCAGTCGACTGTCAGCCAATGGCAGTGTTTGGCAGTCCTTGTTACGCTGCCCCGGTCATCCAAACGGTGCCGTCATGCCTGAAGCCCATCCCCTCATCCTAGCTCTGGTTTCCTACCTTGAGCACGATGCCCTGCCGGCAATCGTGCTGGACACCGACTACAACATCCTGGCCGCCAACGCCGCCTATCGCCGTCAGTTCGGCCGTGATGACCAGGCACCGCTGGGTGAGAAGTGTCACAAGGTCTCGCACCACTATGCCGTACCGTGCGACCAGGCCGGTGAGCATTGCCCCCTGCGCAAGGCGTGGGACAGCAAGGTGCCCGAACGCGTGCTGCATGTTCATCACACACCACGCGGCCCCGAGCATGTCGATGTCGAGCTGCGCCCGATTCTGGATGAACAGGGCAGGGTGGTGGCCTTTGTCGAACGCCTGACCACCATCACCCTCGCGTCAGCGCAACCTCAGGAGCAAGGCCTGGTCGGCCGCGCCCCAGCTTTCAAGGCTGCCTTGGCCAGCCTGCAACGTGCGGCGCCAGCGCAGATCCCGGTGCTGCTGCAGGGTGAGTCCGGTAGCGGTAAAGAACTGTTCGCCCGTGCGGTGCACATGGGCAGCCCCAGAGCAAACGGCCCCCTGGTGGTGGTGGACTGCACTGGCCTGACGGAGTCGTTGTTCGAAAGCGAGTTGTTCGGTTATGAGAAAGGCGCGTTCACCGGTGCCAACCAACGCAAGATCGGCTTGGCTGAGGCAGCCCATGGCGGCACCCTGTTCCTCGACGAAATTGGCGAAGTACCGCTGGCAATGCAGGTGAAGCTGCTGCGTCTGATCGAGTCTGGCAGCTTCCGCCCGGTGGGCAGCCTGCGCACGGTGCATTCGGATTTCCGCCTGGTATCGGCCACCCACAAGCCGCTCAAACAGATGGTGGCGGACGGCACCTTCCGTGAAGACCTGTATTACCGTATCAGCGGCTTTCCGATTCGCCTGCCGGCATTGCGTGAGCGGGTAGAAGACCTGCCGCTGCTCGCGCAGAGCCTGCTGCAGCGCATGGCCACGGCCGGCAAGCCAACGCCCAGGCTGAGTGACGATGCCTTGCAGCAACTTGGGTTGCATGCGTTTCCGGGCAATATCCGCGAACTGCGCAACATACTGGAAAGGGCGCGTCTGTTTGCCGATGACGGGCTGATTCGACCTGAGCACTTACCGGAAGATATCGGGCCGGTGGCAGCGCTGAGAGGAAGCGGCCGTCGTAATGACTTGGGTGAGCTGGCGCAGGCGCTGGAACAGTTCAAGGGCTCGCGTAGCGAACTTGCCAGCCATCTTGGCATGAGTGAACGCACGCTCTATCGCCGCTTGAAGGCCCTGGGGCTGAATTAACGAATATCGGCAAACGCTCCACGGTGTTCGCCCCACCTGCACCTTTACCCGACCTTTACCTCTGCCCTTACATTAAACGGCTAGAACCGTGGTCTGATTGGTTAACCGCACCCGGTACCCAGACAGTGACAACCGGGCGTTAATAGGCAGAGGACCGCAACACATGAAGAAAACCCTAACCGTGATCTGCGCCGCGCTCATGTTCAGCGCACCGTTGGCCAGCTTCGCGCAGCCGGGCCCACCCGACCGACATGATGGCGGCCCATCGCACCAAGGCAACTCGCCGCATGGTCAGCCGCAGCAACAGGGCCGACATGACAATGGCCGAGGTCCTGCTTACCGTGATCCGAACTTCCGTCCACAAAAAGGCATGCCGGTACCTCATCAGCAATGGCAGCGTGGTCATGCCGTGGACCCGCATTACCGTGGTGACCGTTACTGGGTGACCGACTGGAAAGCGCGCCACCTGTATGCGCCACCGCGTGACCACCGTTGGCTGTATGTGAACGGTGACTATGTGTTGATGTCGATCGCCAGTGGCAGGATCGTGAACATTCTTACCGGCTACTGATTTTTTGCAGACACTAAAAAGCCCGCATCAGCGGGCTTTTTAGTGCCTGTCGATTTAGACCTGATCAGAAGTCCAGGTTCGACACCGACAACGCGTTGCTTTCGATGAACTCACGACGCGGCTCGACTGCATCACCCATCAGGGTGTTGAAGATCTGGTCAGCAGCGATTGCATCTTCGATCGTGACCTTGAGCATACGGCGAACGGTCGGGTCCATGGTGGTTTCCCACAGCTGGTCCGGGTTCATCTCACCCAGCCCTTTGTATCGCTGGATGGTGTGACGCTTGGTGGTCTCGTTCATCAGCCAGTCCAGGCCTTCCTTGAACTCGACGATTGCCTTGCGGCGTTCACCACGTTGTACGTAAGCACCTTCACCCAACAGGCTGGAGAGCTTGGCACCGATGTTGACGACTGTCCGATAGTCATTGCTGCCAAAGAAGTCACGGTTGAACGTGATGTAGCTGGCCAGGCCGTGGGAGGTGATTTCCACTTCCGGCAGCCATACGTTGCGTTCTTTGTCTTCACGCAGGCTGGCGTTGTAAGCCAGGCCAGACTTCTGGCTGGAGTTCAGACGCTCCTGCAGCTTGGCCAGCCAGGCTTGCATCACCGCGTGGTCACCCAACTGCTCCAGGGTCACCTCAGGCAGGTAGACGAAGTGCTCGGTCAGCTCTTCCGGGTACAAGCGCGACAGGCGCTTGAGGGTCTTCATGACACTACGGAATTCGTTCACCAGGCTTTCCAGCTGCACGCCAGAAACCGCTGGTGCCGACTCGTCCAGGTGCAGGCTTGCGTCTTCCAGGGCCGACTGGGTCATGTATTCTTCCATGGCCTCGTCGTCCTTGATGTACTGCTCCTGCTTGCCTTTTTTCACCTTGTACAGTGGAGGCTGGGCAATGTAGATGTAGCCGCGCTCGACCAGCTCCGGCAACTGACGGAAGAAGAAGGTCAGCAGCAGGGTACGGATGTGCGAACCGTCAACGTCAGCATCGGTCATGATGATGATGTTGTGATAACGCAACTTGTCGATGTTGTACTCTTCGCGGCCGATACCACAGCCAAGCGCAGTGATCAGCGTGCCTACTTCCTGGGACGAGATCATCTTGTCGAAGCGTGCTTTCTCGACGTTCAGGATCTTACCCTTCAGCGGCAAGATCGCCTGGGTACGACGGTTACGACCTTGCTTGGCCGAGCCACCTGCGGAGTCACCCTCCACCAGGTACAGTTCGGAAAGGGCAGGGTCCTTCTCCTGGCAGTCCGCCAACTTGCCTGGCAGGCCGGCGATATCCAGCGCACCTTTGCGGCGAGTCATCTCGCGGGCTTTACGTGCTGCTTCACGCGCACGAGCAGCGTCGATCATCTTGCCAACGACGGCCTTGGCCTCGTTCGGGTTTTCCAGCAGGAAGTCGGAGAAGTACTTGTTCATCTCCTGTTCCACGGCGGTTTTCACCTCCGAGGAAACCAGCTTGTCTTTGGTCTGCGAGCTGAACTTGGGGTCCGGTACTTTCACCGAGATGATCGCGGTCAGGCCTTCACGGGCGTCGTCACCCGTGGTCGCCACCTTGTTCTTCTTGGCCAGGCCTTCCTGTTCGATGTAGCTGTTCAGGCTACGGGTCAGCGAAGAACGGAAGCCCACCAAGTGGGTGCCACCGTCGCGCTGTGGAATGTTGTTGGTGAAGCACAGCAGGTTTTCGTTGAAGCTGTCGTTCCACTGCAGAGCAACTTCCACGCCCACGCCGTCTTCACGCTGAACGCTGAAGTGGAACACCTGGGAGTTGACTGGCGTCTTGTTGGTGTTCAGGTACTCGACGAACGCACGCAGGCCGCCTTCGTACTTGAAGAACTCTTCCTTACCGCTGCGCTCATCCTTCAGCAAAATGCCAACGCCCGAGTTGAGGAACGACAACTCGCGAATACGCTTGGCCAGGATGTCCCAGCTGAAGTGAATATTCTTGAAGGTCTCAGCCGACGGCTTGAAGTGGATGTGGGTACCGGTGGTTTCGCTTTCACCGACAACAGCCATCGGCGCTTGTGGTACGCCGTGAACGTAGGTCTGCTCCCAGATCTTGCCGCTACGGCGAACGGTCAGCACGAGCTTCTCGGACAGGGCGTTCACAACAGAAACACCTACGCCGTGCAAGCCGCCAGATACCTTGTAGGAGTTATCGTCGAACTTACCGCCGGCGTGCAGTACGGTCATGATGACCTCGGCTGCGGAAACGCCTTCTTCTTTATGCACGTCGACCGGAATGCCGCGACCATTGTCGCGCACGCTGATGGATTCGTCCGTGTGGATGATGACGGTGATGTCATCGCAGTGACCGGCGAGGGCTTCGTCGATCGAGTTGTCGACCACCTCGAAGACCATGTGGTGCAGGCCGCTACCATCATCGGTGTCGCCAATGTACATGCCGGGACGCTTGCGTACGGCATCCAAACCTTTCAGCACCTTGATGCTGGAGGAGTCGTACGTTTGATTTTCGCTCATGCCTTCACTCCCGATGGTCGTGGGTCTGGGTGATACGGCCTTGTTCCACGTGGAACAAAGCAACTGGCGTTTCCGTCTGCCAGCCTTCCCTCAGTAATTCGTGATCTACACAGGTGATGAACACCTGGCAGCGTAATTCTTCAAGCAAGCGGCACAGCGCGCGGCGATGCTTGTCGTCCAGTTCGGACGGCAAGTCATCCACGAGATAAATACAGTTACCGCGACGAGCCTGGCTGACGAGGTGGCCTTGGGCAATGCGCAATGCGCACACCACCAGCTTTTGCTGACCACGCGACAGGATGTCGGCCGCGTTATTGGCAGCCAGACGAAGACGCAGATCAGCACGCTGCGGACCGGCCTGTGTATGGCCCATCTGCTGATCGCGAAGGAGAGAGGATGCGAGTACTTCTTGCAGTTCCCGGTCCTTGTCCCAGCCTCGGTAGTAGCTCAGGGTCAACCCGTCCAGCTCGACCAGTTCGCTCAGGGTTCGCTCGAAGACAGGCTTCAAGGCCTTGATGTAGTTGCGACGGTATTCATCTATTTCCGCGCTGGCCAGGCACAATTCCCGGTCCCAGGCGGCTTGCGAAGCTGCGTCAAGTGTACCATGACGCAACCATGAGTTCCGCTGCCTCAGCGCCTTCTGCAGCCGTTGCCAGGCTGGCAAAAAACGAGGTTCCACGTGGAACACACCCCAATCCAGGAACTGGCGGCGTATTTTCGGGGCACCTTCCAACAGCCGGAAACTGTCTGGGTTGATCAGCTGCAGCGGTAACAGTTCCGCCAGCTGGGCGGCGCTACGTGCATTTTGCCCATCGATGCGTATGGTGAATTCTCCCTGCCGCTCTCGGGATACACCCAGGTTGCTGGTGCCACCATCAGCCAACTGCACTTCGCCAAATACGGTACAGGCAGGCTGTTCGTACTGGATAACCGGGTTCAGGCGGGTGCTGCGAAATGACCGCGCCAGCCCGAGCAAGTGCACAGCTTCAAGCACACTGGTCTTGCCACTGCCGTTGGCGCCGTAAAGGATATTGATGCGGGGGGAGGGCGAGAGGGTCACCGGGTGCAAGTTGCGCACCGCGGTGACCATGATCCGTCGAAGGGACATTGCGCCTGCTACAGGTTACAGGCGCATCGGCATGACAACGTAGGAAGAATCGTCATTGCCAGCTTCCTGCAGCAGCGCACTGCTGTTGGAGTCGGACAGGATCAGACGAACTTGCTCGGTAGTCATCACGCCCAGCACGTCCAGCAGGTAGCTGACGTTAAAGCCGATTTCCAGCGAGCTACCTTCGTAGTCCACGCTGATCTCTTCTTCAGCTTCTTCCTGCTCGGGGTTGTTGGCCTGGATTTTCAGTTGGCCAGCAGCCAGTTGCAGGCGAATACCGCGGTACTTTTCGTTGGAAAGAATCGCAGTACGGCTGAAGGCTTCACGCAGAGCCTGGCGATCACCGACCACCAGCTTGTCGCCGCCCTTGGGCAGTACACGCTCATAGTCCGGGAACTTGCCATCTACCAGCTTGGAGGTGAAGGTGAATTCACCGGTTGTGGCGCGAATGTGGTGCTGGCCCAGGACGATGCTGACCATGCCTTCCGGGTCGGTAAGCAGGCGGGCCAGTTCCAGGATACCTTTGCGTGGCACGATGACCTGATGGCGATCTTCCTGCTCGATCGGCGCGGTCATGGAGCACAGCGCCAGGCGGTGGCCGTCAGTGGAAACTGCGCGCAGGGTGTTACGGGAAACCTCCAGCAGCATGCCGTTGAGGTAGTAGCGCACATCCTGCTGGGCCATGGCGAAGCTGGTGCGCTCGATCAGACGGCGCAGCTTGCTCTGTTCCAGGTTGCAGGTCAGCGAACCCGGGCCTTCTTCCACAGTCGGGAAGTCATTGGCTGGCAGGGTCGACAGGGTGAAGCGGCTGCGACCGGCCTTCACCAACAGTTTCTGCTCGTCGACCTTGATATCGATCAGGGCGTCGTTCGGCAGGCTTTTACAAATGTCCATCAGCTTGCGCGCCGGCACAGTGATTTCGCCAGGCTCGGCTGGCTCTTCCAGTTGTACGCGGCCTACCAGTTCGACTTCCAGGTCGGTACCGGTCAACGACAGTTGCTGGCCTTGTACGACCAGCAATACGTTGGACAGGACCGGCAAGGTCTGACGGCGCTCTACGACACCGGCGACCAGTTGCAGGGGTTTCAACAGGGCTTCGCGTTGAATGGTGAAATGCATGGTCTAGTCCCTTGCCTTCAATTAGCTGCGCAGACGGCCATCAGGTCGTCAGCGTCCGCAGCAGGTTCTTGTAGTCCTCGCGGATGTCCGCGTCGGATTCCTTCAATTCATTGATCTTGCGGCAGGCGTGCAGCACGGTCGTGTGGTCGCGACCACCGAACATGTCGCCGATTTCCGGCAGGCTGTGGTTGGTCAGCTCCTTGGACAGGGCCATGGCCACCTGACGTGGACGCGCGACAGAACGCGAACGACGCTTGGACAACAGATCAGAGATCTTGATCTTGTAGTACTCGGCGACGGTTCGCTGAATGTTATCCACACTCACCAGTTTATCTTGCAGCGCCAGCAAGTCTTTTAGCGACTCACGGATCAGCTCGATGGTGATGTCGCGGCCCATGAAGTGCGAGTGGGCAATCACCCGCTTCAGTGCACCTTCCAGCTCACGTACGTTGGAGCGAATGCGCTGGGCAATGAAGAAGGCCGCATCATGTGGCAACTCGACCTTGGCCTGGTCGGCCTTCTTCATCAGGATCGCTACGCGCGTTTCCAGCTCTGGCGGCTCTACAGCCACCGTCAGCCCCCAACCAAAGCGCGACTTCAGGCGCTCTTCCAGGCCTTCGATTTCCTTGGGGTAACGGTCAGAGGTAAGGATTACCTGCTGGCCGCCTTCAAGCAGGGCGTTGAAGGTGTGGAAAAACTCTTCCTGCGAGCGCTCTTTGCGGGCAAAGAACTGGATATCGTCGATCAGCAACGCATCCACCGAACGGTAGAAGCGCTTGAATTCATTGATGGCGTTGAGCTGCAGCGCCTTGACCATGTCTGCGACGAAGCGCTCGGAGTGCAGGTACACGACTTTGGCGTTCGGGTTCTTCCTCAGCAGGTGGTTACCCACAGCATGCATAAGGTGGGTTTTACCCAGGCCAACGCCGCCATACAGGAACAGCGGGTTATAGCCATGCTTGGGGTTATCAGCCACCTGCCAGGCAGCCGCGCGCGCCAGCTGGTTCGACTTACCTTCGACGAAGGTGTCGAAGGTGAAAGTGCGATTCAGGTAACTGGTGTGCTTGAGCGCCCCTTCCACCTGGACGGTGCGCTGTTCGGTCCGGGCATTGCTGGCTGGCGCCGACACAGGCTCGGCCATGGCATCAAAGCTGTCACGCGAGGACGGCTCTGCCAATTCATTGACCAGTACAGGCTCGGTGGCCGTGACAGCAACGGGTTCGACCGCTGCCGCTACCGGCACAGGCTTTTGTGCCTGGCTCTGCGACCGGGTCTGCGCCAGCGAAGCGGCTACCGCGGCGCTGACAGGCGCGTTGGGCGCGGCACGTGGGGCCGAGCTGCGGCGGCTGCCTATTAATAAGGAAAGGGCAGGCGCAATGCCGCTGCCGTTCTCACCCAACAGCTCGAGCAAGCGGCTCAGGTACTTTTCATTGACCCAATCGAGAACGAAACGGTTAGGCGCATAGACGCGCAACTCGTCGCCTTCGGCTTCGACCTGTAGCGGACGGATCCAGGTGTTGAATTGCTGGGCAGGCAGTTCATCGCGCAGAAGCTCCACGCACTGCTGCCAAAGTTCCACTGACACGGATATCCCCTGAGTTTGAAAGCCGGATGAGGCAAAAGCAAACCGCCATTGTACCGGTCGAGCGTTCAGTTATCCACATGTGGACACGTTAGGAACCATGACAAAACAGCCATTTATCGACCAAAAAGGCTTTACCTCACTGTGAATAAGCCCTGTGGATAAACGACCATGAGGGCTATGCACAACCCTGGGTCCAGATCTGTTGATAACTCAACTGTGGATAAGCGGCATTTTAATCCACAGGTTTCGACCACGATGGAAACAAGCGCAGCACCGGTTGAGAACAAGGTTTTAAAACTCTGTACAGTTCGTATTTACTGGCCTACAGAAGGTTATCCACAGAAGGTTATCCACCTAAGATTTATAAGTTATTCAGAAAAGCTTTTTATATGTCTCTTCTTTTTTTTCATGTTGTCCCCGATTCGTGTGTCCGATCAAGCACCCCCTTGAGGATGACCGAGCAGGCACCGTCCATCACACGGCCTATAGGGAATAGCTGGTTGGAAATTGACCTACGGGCTTGCTTTCTCTAGAATCGCCGGTCTCTTAAAAAGGGGGCCATCCCGGCCCGTCGTCGACAAACCAGGTAACACGCCATGAAACGTACTTTCCAACCAAGCACCATCAAGCGCGCCCGCACCCACGGTTTCCGTGCCCGTATGGCTACCAAGAACGGCCGTGCTGTTCTGTCGCGTCGTCGTGCCAAAGGCCGTAAGCGTCTGGCCATTTGATTTTTCGGCACAGGTGGTGAGTCAGGACTTCAGTCGGGAAAAGCGACTGCTTACACCCCGACACTTCAAAGCGGTCTTCGACTCCCCAACCGGCAAGGTTCCAGGGAAAAACCTGCTGATCCTTGCTCGCGAGAACGGTCTCGATCACCCACGTCTCGGCCTGGTGATTGGCAAGAAGAGCGTCAAGCTCGCCGTTCAACGCAACCGCCTCAAGCGCTTGATGCGCGATTCCTTTCGTCTGAACCAGCAATCGCTTGCCGGGTTGGACATCGTGATCGTCGCGCGCAAGGGATTGGGTGAGATAGAAAACCCGGAATTGCACCAACACTTTGGCAAGCTCTGGAAACGCCTGGCACGCAGCCGGCCAACACCAGCAGTCACCGCCAATTCCGCAGGGGTAGACAGCCAAGATGCGTAAACTGGCACTCGTTCCGATCCAGTTTTACCGTTACGCCATTAGTCCTCTGATGGCCAGTCACTGTCGTTTTTTCCCCAGTTGCTCCTGTTACGCTTATGAAGCCATCGAAAACCATGGCCTCTGGCGTGGTGGGTGGCTGGCCGTTCGTCGCCTGGGGCGTTGTCATCCGTGGAATGACGGCGGTTTCGACCCCGTTCCACCCGCTCCTTCCTCCCGAACTTCTTCGATAGCCGAGTAATCATGGATATTAAACGCACGATCCTGATCGCCGCGCTGGCAGTCGTGTCCTACGTCATGGTCCTGAAGTGGAACGATGACTACGGCCAGGCTGCCCTGCCGACTCAGAATACTGCTGCCAGCACTGTTGCGCCGGGCTTGCCCGATGGCGTGCCGGCCGGTAACAACGGCGCCAGCGCCGATGTACCGAGCGCCAACGCCGAATCGAGCCCTGCCGAACTGGCACCGGTCGCACTCAGCAAGGACCTGATCCGAGTCAAGACCGACGTTCTGGAACTGGCTATCGATCCGGTCGGTGGTGACATCGTCCAGTTGAACCTGCCGAAGTACCCACGCCGTCAGGACCACCCGAACATTCCGTTCCAGTTGTTCGACAACGGTGGTGAGCGTGTTTACCTGGCACAAAGCGGTCTGACCGGTGCCAACGGCCCGGATGCCCGCGCCAGCGGCCGCCCGCTGTATGCCGCCGAGCAGAAGAGCTACCAGCTGGCCGACGGCCAGGAACAACTGGTGGTCGACCTGAAGTTCAGCGACAACGGTGTCAACTACATCAAGCGCTTCAGCTTCAAGCGCGGTGAGTACGACCTGAATGTCAGCTACCTGATCGACAACCAGAGCGACCAGGCCTGGAGCGGCAACATGTTTGCCCAGCTCAAGCGTGACGCCAGCGGCGATCCGTCCTCGAGCACTGCCACTGGCACCGCCACCTACCTGGGCGCCGCCCTGTGGACAGCTTCCGAGCCTTATAAAAAGGTCTCGATGAAGGACATCGACAAAGGTAGTTTGAAAGAAAATGTGTCCGGCGGCTGGGTTGCATGGCTGCAGCACTACTTCGTGACCGCCTGGATTCCGGCCAAGTCGGACAACAACGTTGTCCAGACCCGCAAGGACAGCCAGGGCAACTACATCATCGGCTACACCGGCCCAGCCCTCAGCGTACCTGCTGGTGGCAAGGTCGAAACCAGCGCCATGCTGTACGCCGGCCCGAAGATCCAGTCCAAGCTGAAAGAGTTGTCCCCAGGCCTGGAACTGACCGTAGACTACGGCTTCCTGTGGTTCATCGCCCAGCCGATCTTCTGGCTGCTGCAACATATCCACAGCCTGCTGGGTAACTGGGGCTGGTCGATCATCGTGCTGACCATGCTGATCAAAGGCCTGTTCTTCCCGCTGTCGGCTGCCAGCTACCGCTCCATGGCGCGCATGCGTGCTGTTGCGCCCAAGCTCGCCGCGCTGAAGGAACGCTTCGGTGACGATCGCCAGAAGATGTCCCAGGCGATGATGGAGCTGTACAAGAAAGAGAAGATCAACCCGCTGGGCGGCTGCCTGCCGATCCTGGTGCAGATGCCGGTATTCCTGGCCCTGTACTGGGTACTGCTGGAAAGCGTGGAAATGCGCCAGGCCCCATGGATGCTGTGGATTACCGACCTGTCGATCAAGGATCCGTTCTTCATCCTGCCGATCATCATGGGCGCCACCATGTTCATTCAGCAGCGCCTGAACCCGACGCCGCCGGATCCGATGCAGGCCAAGGTGATGAAAATGATGCCGATCATCTTCACCTTCTTCTTCCTGTGGTTCCCGGCTGGTCTGGTGCTGTACTGGGTTGTGAACAACTGCCTGTCGATTTCGCAGCAGTGGTACATCACTCGCCGTATCGAAGCAGCCACCAAAAAAGCTGCTGCTTGACGGGCTAGTACGCTAGCCTGTGAATAAAAAACGCCCCCTAGTGGGGCGTTTTTGCTATCTGTCGTTTTTGTCGTAGAGGCTTTCGAGCATGAACACTGTGCGTGAAACCATCGCCGCCATCGCTACCGCCCAAGGCCGCGGTGGTGTGGGTATTGTCAGGTTGTCCGGCCCCTTGGCCAGCAAGGCCGGGCAGTTGATCACCGGCCGTACGCTGACCCCTCGCCATGCCCATTACGGCCCGTTCCGCGACGATGAAGGCCTGGTGCTGGACGAGGGGATCGCGTTGTTCTTCCCTGGGCCCAACTCGTTCACCGGCGAAGATGTGCTCGAACTCCAGGGCCACGGTGGCCCGGTGGTCCTGGACATGCTGCTGCAGCGCTGTGTACAAGTTGGCTGTCGCCTGGCCCGCCCAGGTGAGTTCAGCGAACGCGCGTTCCTCAACGACAAGCTCGACCTGGCCCAGGCCGAAGCCATTGCCGACCTGATCGAGGCCAGCTCCAGCCAGGCGGCACGTAACGCCCTGCGCTCGCTGCAGGGGGAGTTCTCCAAGCGTGTGCACAGCCTGACCGAGGCGCTGATTGCCCTGCGCATCTACGTCGAGGCAGCAATCGACTTCCCCGAAGAGGAGATCGACTTCCTCGCCGATGGCCACGTCCTGTCGATGCTCGATGCAGTGCGTGGCGAGTTATCCACCGTGCAACGCGAGGCCGGGCAGGGTGCCTTGCTGCGTGACGGCATGACGGTGGTCATCGCCGGGCGGCCGAACGCCGGCAAGTCGAGCCTGCTGAACCAGCTGGCTGGTCGGGAAGCCGCCATTGTCACCGATATCGCCGGCACCACCCGGGACATCCTGCGCGAACATATCCACATCGACGGTATGCCGCTGCACGTGGTCGATACCGCCGGTTTGCGTGATACCGATGACCATGTGGAAAAGATCGGCGTAGAACGCGCCCTGAAGGCCATTGGCGAGGCCGATCGTGTGTTGCTGGTGGTCGACTCCACCGCGCCCGAGGCCAGCGACCCGTTCGCGTTGTGGCCCGAGTTTCTCGATCAGCGGCCCGACCCGGCCAAGGTCACGCTGATTCGCAACAAGGCCGACCTGAGTGGCGAGCGGGTAGCGTTGGAACAGTGCGATGACGGCCATGTGACCATCACCCTCAGTGCCAAGGGCGACGACACAGGGCTGCAACTGCTGCGCGACCATCTCAAGGCCTGCATGGGTTACGAACAGACGGCAGAGAGTGGTTTCAGTGCCCGCCGGCGCCACCTGGATGCCTTGCGCCAGGCCAGCGAGCACCTGGAGCACGGCCGTGCACAGTTGACCTTGGCGGGCGCAGGAGAGCTGCTGGCAGAGGACTTGCGCCAGGCCCAGCATGCCCTGGGGGAAATTACCGGGGCGTTCAGCTCGGATGACCTGCTGGGGCGGATTTTCTCCAGCTTCTGCATCGGCAAGTAATCCACAGCCAGGCTAGACCAAGGCCGCTCCTTCGGGAGCGGCTTTTTTTTGCCTGAAATTCGTTGCGGGAGATGACCACAGTGAGGTCAACAGCGCACCTGTGGGATCGGGCATGCCGGCGAAGACGCCAGTACAACCGCTAGATCTCTGTGGCTGGACCGACGTTTTTGCATATTTTTGTCATCCACAACCTGAAAACTGAGGTCAGGAGCCCTGTGGAAAACCCATCTTCAGCTCAGTTGATAAGCAGGCTTTTTTCCTGAGGAGAAATCCGCCTGTGGGTAAATAGCCATTTCATCCACAGGCTAAATCGCGTTATCCATAGCCCTCATGGCACTCCAGACACAGGGTTTAATTTCTCTCTACACAGCGCCAGTAATGGCCTACAAAGCTTTATCCACAGATATCGTTGTGCATAAGAATAAACATAAAAACAAAGCTTTTATAAATTTCTTCTTGTTGATTTCTGTTGTCTGCCACTCATCCACAGACTGGTCAAAATTTGCTCAGACGGTTTCTTTAAAGGGGGTGAAGTCCCTATACTTGTCGGCTTACCTTCTCTATTCGCAAAAACAGGCACGAGGTGCGTGGTGGATTTCCCTTCCCGTTTTGAAGTGATCGTCATCGGCGGCGGCCATGCCGGTACCGAGGCTGCGCTTGCGTCTGCACGCATGGGTGTAAAAACCCTGCTGCTGACCCATAACGTGGAAACCCTCGGTCACATGAGCTGCAACCCCGCCATCGGCGGTATTGGCAAAAGCCATCTGGTCAAAGAGATCGATGCCCTCGGTGGCGCCATGGCGCTGGCCACCGACAAGAGCGGCATCCAGTTCCGCGTTCTGAACAACCGCAAGGGCCCGGCGGTACGCGCCACCCGTGCACAGGCCGACCGCGCCATCTACAAGGCGGTGGTGCGTGAAATCCTGGAAAACCAGCCAAACCTGTGGATATTCCAGCAGTCCTGTGACGACCTCATCGTCGAGCAGGACCAGGTCAAGGGCGTAGTTACCCAGATGGGTTTGCGTTTCTTCGCCGAATCGGTGGTACTGACCACTGGTACTTTCCTCGGCGGGCTTATCCACATTGGTTTGCAAAACCATTCCGGTGGCCGTGCCGGTGATCCACCCTCGATCGCCCTGGCCCACCGCATGCGTGAACTGCCGCTGCGCGTCGGCCGCCTGAAAACCGGGACGCCGCCACGCATCGATGGGCGCTCTGTGGATTTCTCGGTGATGACCGAGCAGCCAGGTGATACGCCGATCCCGGTCATGTCCTTCATGGGCAATGCCGAAATGCACCCACGGCAGGTGAGCTGCTGGATTACCCATACCAATGCGCGTACCCACGAGATCATCGCCTCGAACCTCGATCGTTCGCCGATGTACTCGGGTGTGATCGAAGGCGTCGGGCCGCGCTACTGCCCATCGATCGAAGACAAGATCCACCGGTTCGCCGACAAGGAAAGCCACCAGGTGTTCATCGAGCCCGAAGGCCTGAACACCCATGAGCTGTACCCCAACGGTATTTCCACTTCGCTGCCGTTCGACGTGCAGCTGGAGCTGGTGCGTTCGATCCGCGGCATGGAAAACGCCCACATCGTCCGCCCGGGCTACGCCATCGAGTACGACTACTTCGACCCGCGTGACCTCAAGTACAGCCTCGAGACCAAAGTCATCGGTGGCCTGTTCTTCGCCGGGCAGATCAACGGCACCACCGGTTACGAAGAAGCCGGTGCCCAGGGCCTGCTGGCCGGGACCAACGCCGCATTGCGCGCACAGGGCCGCGAAAGCTGGTGCCCGCGGCGCGACGAGGCGTACATCGGCGTGCTGGTCGACGACCTGATTACCCTGGGTACCCAGGAGCCGTACCGCATGTTCACTTCGCGGGCCGAGTACCGCCTGATCCTGCGCGAAGACAACGCCGACCTGCGTCTGACCGAGAAAGGCCGTGAACTGGGCCTGATCGACGATCAGCGCTGGGCCGCCTTCTGCGCCAAGCGTGACGGCATCGAGCGTGAGGAACAGCGCCTGAAGTCGACCTGGGTTCGGCCGAACACCGAACAAGGCCAAGCCATTGTGGATAAGTTCGGCACGCCGCTCAGCCACGAGTACAGCCTGCTGAACCTGTTGGCGCGCCCGGAAATCGACTACGTCGGGCTGATCGAGGCGACCGGCGGTGACGCAATCGATCCACAGGTCGCCGAGCAGGTCGAGATCCGCACCAAGTACGCGGGCTACATCGACCGCCAGCAGGATGAAATCGCTCGGCTGCGCGCCAGCGAAGACACCCGCCTGCCTGTGGATATCGACTACACGACGATTTCCGGCCTGTCCAAGGAGATCCAGGGCAAGCTGGGCCAGACCCGCCCGGAAACCCTGGGCCAGGCTTCGCGCATCCCAGGCGTGACCCCGGCGGCGATTTCCCTGTTGCTGATTTACTTGAAAAAACGCGGCGCTGGCCGCGAATTGGAGCAAAGCGCTTGAGTTCCCTGGTCACCCCGCAACACGCTGAAGAGTTGTCCACAGGTGCGCGCCAGCTCGGTGTAGAGCTGAGTGCCGAGCATCACGAGAAATTGCTCGGCTACCTGGCCCTGTTGATCAAATGGAACAAAGCCTACAACCTCACTGCCGTGCGCGACCCGGACGAGATGGTGTCGCGCCATCTGCTCGACAGCCTGAGCGTCATGTCGTTTATCCACAGCGAGCGTGAAAACTGGCTGGATGTTGGCAGCGGTGGTGGCATGCCTGGTATCCCGTTGGCTATCCTGCATCCGCACAAGCGCGTGACGGTGCTGGACTCCAACGGCAAGAAGACCCGCTTCCTGACCCAGGTGAAAATGGAGCTCAAACTGGACAACCTCACGGTTATCCACAGCCGGGTCGAAGCCTTCCAGCCGGCGCAGCCGTTCGACGGAATCATCTCCCGCGCCTTCAGCAGCATGGAGAACTTCACCAACTGGACCCGCCATCTGGGCGACACCGGGACGCAATGGCTTGCAATGAAGGGGCTGCATCCTGCCGATGAACTGGTAGCATTGCCCGCAGACTTCACAGTGGAAAGCGAACAGGCCCTGACCGTTCCAGGTTGCCAGGGCCAGCGCCATCTGCTGATACTGCGCCGCAAGGCATGACTGGGAACACGCGCATCAATGGCTAAGGTATTCGCAATCGCGAACCAGAAAGGTGGTGTAGGCAAGACCACCACCTGTATCAATCTCGCCGCCTCGCTGGCCGCGACCAAGCGTCGTGTGCTGCTGATCGACCTCGATCCGCAGGGCAACGCCACCATGGGCAGCGGTGTGGACAAGCACGAGCTCGAGCACTCGGTCTACGACCTGCTGATCGGGGAATGCGACCTGGCCCAGGCCATGCATTACTCCGAGCACGGTGGGTTCCAGTTGCTGCCGGCCAACCGCGACCTGACCGCCGCCGAGGTGGTGCTGCTGGAAATGCAGGTCAAGGAGAGCCGTCTGCGCAACGCACTGGCGCCCATCCGTGAGAACTACGACTACATCCTCATCGACTGCCCGCCGTCGCTGTCGATGCTCACGCTCAACGCCCTGGTCGCTTCCGATGGCGTGATCATCCCCATGCAGTGCGAGTACTACGCACTGGAAGGCCTCAGCGACCTTGTGGATAACATCAAGCGCATCGCCGCCCGGTTGAATCCGGAGCTGAAGATCGAGGGCTTGCTGCGGACCATGTACGACCCTCGGCTGAGCCTGAACAACGATGTTTCGGCGCAGCTGAAGGAACACTTTGGCCCGCAGCTGTACGACACGGTCATTCCGCGCAATATTCGCCTGGCCGAGGCCCCCAGCTTCGGCATGCCGGCACTGGCCTACGACAAGCAATCGCGCGGCGCGCTGGCTTATCTGGCCCTGGCCGGGGAACTGGTTCGCCGTCAGCGCCGTCCATCACGCACTGCACAAACAACTTAAGGAATCCGTATGGCCGTCAAGAAACGGGGTCTCGGACGTGGGTTGGATGCACTGCTCAGTGGTCCTTCCGTCAGCGCGCTCGAAGAGCAGGCTGTGAAGATCGACCAGAAAGAACTGCAACACCTGCCGGTCGAGCTGATCCAGCGTGGCAAGTACCAGCCGCGTCGGGACATGGACCCGGAGGCGCTGGAAGAGCTCGCTCATTCGATTCGCAGCCATGGCGTCATGCAACCGATCGTGGTCCGCCCGATCGGCGACAACCGCTTCGAGATCATCGCCGGTGAGCGCCGCTGGCGCGCGACCCAGCAGGCCGGC
The DNA here is from genome assembly GCF_052112345.1 of Pseudomonas sp. SAS7. Taxonomy (NCBI): domain Bacteria; kingdom Pseudomonadati; phylum Pseudomonadota; class Gammaproteobacteria; order Pseudomonadales; family Pseudomonadaceae; genus Pseudomonas; species Pseudomonas sp. SAS7. Next base: position 128,108 of record NZ_JBEGGO010000002.1, read on the forward strand.
CTGGACACGATCCCGGCCATGGTCCGCGAAGTGCCCGATGAAGCCGCCATTGCCATGGCGCTGATCGAGAACATCCAGCGCGAAGACCTCAACCCGCTGGAAGAGGCGATGGCCCTGCAGCGTCTGCAGCAGGAATTCGAGCTCACCCAGCAACAGGTGGCCGACGCCGTGGGCAAGTCGCGGGTCACCGTGGCCAACCTGCTACGCCTGATCACCTTGCCGGAGGCGATCAAGACCATGCTCGCCCACGGTGACCTGGAGATGGGCCACGCACGCGCATTGCTCGGCCTGGACGAAAACCGTCAGGAGGAGGGGGCGCGTCATGTTGTCGCACGTGGTCTCACCGTGCGCCAAACCGAGGCACTGGTTCGTCAGTGGCTCAGTGACAAGCCTGATCCGGTCGAACCGAGCAAACCTGATCCGGATATCGCACGCCTTGAACAGCGGCTCGCAGAGCGCCTGGGCTCGGCCGTTCAGATCCGTCATGGCAACAAGGGCAAGGGCCAGTTGGTTATTCGTTACAACTCGCTTGACGAGTTGCAAGGCGTGCTTGCTCACATCCGCTGAAACAATTCCTGTTGTAGCGCGCAGTCGGAAATCACTACGAAGAGTTGAATAGGGGTTAATCCACCCCTATACTCTGCGCGCATTTTGTCGGCACAAATTATGCCAAGTCATAGCTGACTTGTTGGTCGACTTCCGAGGAGCAGTTGTGATGGAAATCCGCACGCCAAACCGCCTGCCTTTCCATCGCTGGGCGGTTTTTCCGGTACTGCTGGCTCAATTCGTCGTACTGCTGCTGGCAACCCTGGTGTTGTGGCAGTGGAAAGGGGCGGTCAGTGGATATTCAGGCCTTTGCGGAGGTTTGATTGCGTGGCTGCCCAATGTGTATTTCGCCTGGAAGGCTTTTCGCTTCAGCGGAGCTCGGGCAGCACAAGCCATCGTCAAGTCGTTCTACGCTGGCGAGGCAGGCAAGATGATTTTGACGGCAGTGCTTTTTGCACTGACCTTCGCAGGAGTGAAGCCACTGGCGCCGTTAGCAGTATTCGGCGTCTTCGTGTTGACCCTTTTGGTCAGCTGGTTCGCGCCCCTGCTGATGAATAAAAGACTTTCGAGACCTTAGGGCGTTTGAGGCAACCATGGCAGCAGAAACCGCTTCGGGCTATATCCAGCACCACTTGCAGAACCTGACCTACGGTCAACTACCAGACGGCAGCTGGGGCTTTGCCCATTCGGCTGCAGAAGCCAAGGCAATGGGCTTCTGGGCGTTCCACCTGGACACCCTGGGTTGGTCCGTCGCGCTGGGTCTGATCTTCCTGTTCATTTTCCGCATGGCGGCAAAGAAGGCGACTTCCGGCCAGCCTGGCGGTCTGCAGAACTTCGTGGAAGTGATGGTCGATTTCGTCAACGGCAGCGTGAAGGACTCCTTCCACGGCCGTAGCCCGGTAATCGCACCGCTGGCATTGACCATCTTCGTCTGGGTATTCCTGATGAACGCCGTCGACCTGGTACCGGTCGACTGGATTCCTCAGCTGGCCATCCTGATTTCCGGTGATCCGCACATTCCGTTCCGCGCCGTGTCGACCACCGACCCGAACGCGACCCTGGCCATGGCCTTCAGCGTGTTCGCCCTGATCATCTTCTACAGCATCAAGGTCAAGGGCCTGGGCGGCTTCATCGGTGAGCTCACCCTGCACCCGTTCGGCAGCAAGAACATCTTCGTGCAGATCCTGCTGATTCCGGTCAACTTCCTGCTCGAATTCGTCACCCTGATCGCCAAGCCGATCTCGCTGGCACTGCGTCTGTTCGGCAACATGTATGCCGGCGAACTGGTGTTCATCCTGATCGCTGTCATGTTCGGCTCCGGCCTGCTGTGGCTCAGCGGCCTGGGTGTGGTGCTGCAATGGGCGTGGGCTGTGTTCCACATCCTGATCATCACCCTGCAAGCTTTCATCTTCATGATGCTGACCATCGTCTACCTGTCGATGGCGCACGAAGATAACCATTAAGACCGCCTGGCGTGTCTGATAGCCTTCCCCGCCTGTTCGGGGGGAGGGCTTAAAAAGTCCGCAAGGGCAGCTGTACTCACGATTTGTTTTACCGCTTCAAACTAAAAACCTAACCAATACGACGTAAAAGTCGGGAGGAAAGATGGAAACTGTAGTTGGTCTGACCGCTATCGCTGTTGCTCTGCTGATCGGCCTGGGTGCTCTGGGTACCGCCATTGGTTTCGGCCTGCTGGGCGGCAAATTCCTGGAAGGCGCTGCTCGTCAGCCAGAAATGGTTCCGATGCTGCAGGTCAAAATGTTCATCGTTGCCGGTCTGCTCGACGCCGTAACCATGATCGGTGTTGGTATCGCTCTGTTCTTCACCTTCGCGAATCCGTTCGTTGGTCAGATCGCCGGCTAATCACTCGTCACCACGAGTTGATGGCTGTATGAATTAAGACCGAGCGAGGTGTTGGCGTGAACATTAATGCAACCCTGATTGGCCAATCCGTTGCTTTCCTGATTTTTGTACTCTTCTGCATGAAGTATGTATGGCCTCCGGTCATCACTGCCCTGCAAGAGCGCCAAAAGAAGATTGCCGACGGCTTGGACGCTGCCAACCGCGCAGCTCGCGACCTGGAGCTGGCCCAAGAGAAAGCGGGTCAGCAACTGCGTGAAGCTAAAGCACAGGCAGCCGAAATCATTGAGCAAAGCAAGAAACGCGCTGCTCAGCTTGTCGAGGAAGCCCGTGAACAGGCCCGCGTCGAAGCTGACCGTGTGAAGGCTCAGGCTCTGGCCGAGATCGAACAGGAACTGAACAGCGCTAAAGATGCCCTGCGTGCCCAAGTGGGTGCTCTGGCCGTTGGCGGTGCTGAAAAGATCCTTGGCGCCACAATCGATCAAAACGCGCATGCGGAGCTGGTTAACAAACTGGCCGCTGAAATTTAAGCGAGGGCGATCATGGCAGAACTGACCACGTTGGCCCGACCTTACGCTAAGGCTGCCTTTGAGCATGCCCAGGCCCATCAGCAACTGGCCAATTGGTCAGCCATGCTCGGCCTGGCTGCTGCGGTGTCGCAAGACGACACCATGCAGCGCCTGCTCAAGGCCCCGCGACTGACGAGCGCAGAAAAGGCCGCCACGTTCATTGACGTGTGCGGTGACAAGTTCAATGCACAGGCACAGAATTTCATTCATGTTGCCGCGGAAAACGACCGTCTCCTGCTTCTGCCGGAGATTGCCGCTCTGTTTGACCTGTACAAGGCCGAGCAAGAGAAATCCGTGGACGTGGAAGTCACCAGTGCCTTCGCGTTGAACCAAGAACAGCAAGACAAACTCGCCAAGGTTCTCAGTGCACGGTTAGGCCAGGAAGTGCGCCTGCACGCGTCGGAGGATGCCAGCCTGATTGGCGGCGTCGTCATCCGCGCTGGTGACCTGGTAATCGATGGCTCTGTTCGCGGCAAAATCGCGAAACTGGCCGAAGCATTGAAATCTTGAGTTTGAAGGGGCAGCAGAGCAATGCAGCAACTCAATCCTTCCGAAATTAGTGAAATCATCAAGGGCCGCATCGACAACCTCGATGTGAGCTCCCAAGCCCGTAACGAAGGTACCGTCGTTTCGGTTTCCGACGGTATCGTGCGGATCCACGGTCTGGCCGACGTCATGTACGGCGAAATGATCGAGTTCCCGGGCGGCGTCTACGGCATGGCCCTGAACCTGGAGCAAGACTCCGTAGGTGCAGTGATCCTGGGTGCCTACGACACCCTCGCCGAAGGCATGAGCGCCAAGTGCACCGGCCGCATCCTGGAAGTTCCGGTTGGTAAGGAACTGCTGGGTCGCGTCGTCGACGCACTGGGCAACCCGATCGACGGCAAAGGTCCTCTGGGCAACACCCAGACCGACGCGGTCGAGAAAGTAGCTCCAGGCGTGATCTGGCGTAAGTCGGTAGACCAGCCTGTACAGACTGGCTACAAATCCGTCGACGCCATGATCCCTGTCGGCCGTGGCCAGCGTGAGCTGATCATTGGCGACCGTCAGATCGGCAAGACCGCCATGGCCATCGATGCCATCATCAACCAGAAAGACTCCGGTATTTTCTGTGTTTATGTAGCTGTCGGCCAGAAGCGTTCCACCGTTGCCAACATCGTTCGCAAGCTGGAAGAAAACGGCGCCCTGGCCAACACCATCGTGGTTGTTGCCAGTGCCTCGGAATCCGCCGCACTGCAATTCCTGGCGCCATACGCCGGTTGCACCATGGGCGAGTTCTTCCGTGACCGCGGTGAAGACGCTCTGATCGTTTACGATGACCTGTCCAAGCAGGCCGTTGCCTACCGTCAGATCTCCCTGCTGCTGCGCCGTCCACCAGGACGTGAAGCGTACCCAGGCGACGTGTTCTATCTCCACTCCCGTCTGCTGGAGCGTGCATCGCGCGTTTCGGAAGAGTACGTCGAGAAGTTCACCAACGGTGCTGTCACTGGCAAAACCGGTTCCCTGACCGCTCTGCCGATCATCGAAACCCAGGCTGGCGACGTTTCCGCGTTCGTTCCGACCAACGTGATTTCCATCACCGACGGTCAGATCTTCCTGGAATCGGCCATGTTCAACTCGGGCATCCGCCCGGCAGTGAACGCCGGTGTTTCGGTATCCCGCGTAGGTGGTGCCGCTCAGACCAAGATCATCAAGAAGCTGTCCGGTGGTATTCGTACCGCGCTGGCTCAGTACCGTGAACTGGCAGCATTCGCCCAGTTCGCGTCCGATCTGGACGAAGCGACCCGCAAGCAGCTGGAGCATGGTCAGCGCGTTACCGAGCTGATGAAGCAGAAACAGTACGCGCCAATGTCCATCGCGGACATGGCCCTGTCGCTGTACGCCGCTGAGCGTGGCTTCCTGACCGACGTAGAAGTCTCCAAGATCGGCAGCTTCGAGCAAGCACTGATCGCCTTCTTCAACCGTGATCACGCTGAACTGATGGCGAAGATCAACGTGAAGGGTGACTTCAACGACGAAATCGACGCAGGCCTGAAAGCCGGTATCGAGAAGTTCAAGGCCACCCAGACCTGGTAAGCCGCAGCGGGGGCCCTGGCCCCCGCTTGCTAACCTGATAGGTGATACATGGCAGGCGCAAAAGAGATTCGCAGTAAGATTGCGAGCATCAAAAGCACGCAAAAAATTACCAGCGCCATGGAGAAAGTGGCGGTCAGCAAGATGCGCAGGGCACAAATGCGCATGGCTGCTAGCCGTCCTTACGCGGAGCGTATCCGCCAGGTGATCGGTCATCTGGCCAACGCCAACCCGGAATACCGCCACCCGTTCATGATCGAGCGCCCTGTAAAGCGCGCCGGTTATATCGTGGTGAGCAGTGACCGTGGTCTGTGCGGTGGCTTGAATACCAACCTGTTCAAGGCCTTGGTCAAGGACATGAGCGCAAACCGCGAACAGGGCGTGGAAATCGACCTGTGCGTGATCGGCAGCAAAGGTGCGACTTTCTTCCGCATCTTTGGCGGCAACGTCGTAGCAGCGATCAGCCACTTGGGCGAAGAGCCATCGATCAACGATCTGATCGGCTCCGTCAAAGTGATGCTGGACGCCTACCTGGACGGCCGTATCGATCGCCTCTCCGTGGTTTCGAACAAGTTCATCAACACCATGACCCAGAAGCCAACGGTCGAGCAATTGGTACCGTTGGTGGCAACCCCGGATCAGGATCTCAAGCATCACTGGGATTACCTGTACGAACCCGACGCAAAAGAGCTGCTGGACGGCTTGATGGTGCGTTACGTGGAGTCGCAGGTATACCAGGCGGTGGTCGAGAACAACGCTGCTGAACAAGCGGCCCGGATGATCGCCATGAAGAACGCCACAGACAACGCCGGTGATTTGATCAAAGAGCTTCAGTTGATCTACAACAAGGCGCGTCAGGCTGCGATCACCCAGGAGATCTCGGAAATCGTCGGCGGCGCTGCCGCGGTTTAACGGTTCAAAAATTCAGAGGATCCAGCTATGAGTAGCGGACGTATCGTTCAAATCATCGGCGCCGTCATCGACGTGGAATTCCCACGTGATGTCGTGCCGAGTGTATACAACGCGCTGAAAGTACAAGGCGCGGAAACCACCCTGGAAGTTCAGCAGCAGCTGGGCGACGGCGTGGTTCGTACCATTGCGATGGGCTCCACCGAAGGCCTCAAGCGCGGTCTGGAAGTCGTTGACTCCGGCGCTGCCATTTCCGTTCCTGTTGGTAAGGCCACCCTGGGCCGTATCATGGACGTACTGGGCAACCCGATCGACGAAGCCGGCCCGATCGGTGAAGAAGAGCGTCGCGGTATCCACCAGCCAGCGCCTTCGTTCGCTGACCAGGCAGGCGGCAACGACCTGCTGGAAACCGGCATCAAGGTTATCGACCTGGTTTGCCCGTTCGCCAAGGGTGGTAAAGTTGGTCTGTTCGGTGGTGCCGGTGTCGGCAAGACCGTAAACATGATGGAACTGATCCGTAACATCGCCATGGAACACAGCGGTTACTCCGTGTTCGCTGGTGTGGGTGAGCGTACTCGTGAGGGTAACGACTTCTACCACGAGATGAAGGACTCCAACGTTCTCGACAAAGTAGCACTGGTCTACGGTCAGATGAACGAGCCACCAGGAAACCGTCTGCGCGTAGCGCTGACCGGCCTGACCATGGCTGAGAAGTTCCGTGACGAAGGTAACGACGTTCTGTTGTTCGTCGACAACATCTATCGTTACACCCTGGCCGGTACCGAAGTATCCGCACTGCTGGGCCGTATGCCTTCGGCAGTAGGTTACCAGCCGACCCTGGCTGAAGAGATGGGCGTTCTGCAAGAGCGCATCACCTCCACCAAGGAAGGTTCGATCACCTCCGTCCAGGCCGTATACGTACCTGCGGACGACTTGACCGACCCGTCGCCAGCGACCACCTTCGCCCACTTGGACGCCACCGTCGTTCTGTCCCGTGACATCGCCTCCCTGGGTATCTACCCAGCGGTCGATCCACTGGACTCGACTTCGCGCCAGCTGGACCCGAACGTGATTGGCAACGAGCACTACGACACCGCTCGTGGCGTTCAGTATGTTCTGCAGCGCTACAAAGAGCTGAAGGACATCATTGCGATCCTGGGTATGGACGAACTGTCCGAGACCGACAAGCAACTGGTAGCCCGCGCTCGTAAGATCCAGCGCTTCCTGTCGCAGCCGTTCTTCGTGGCCGAAGTCTTCACCGGTTCGCCAGGCAAATACGTTTCCCTGAAAGACACCATCGCTGGCTTCAGCGGCATCCTCAAAGGTGACTACGACCACCTGCCAGAACAAGCGTTCTACATGGTCGGCAGCATCGACGAAGCGATCGAGAAAGCCAAGAAACTGTAATTCCTGCGCCCCGCAAGGGGCGCTATCAGGTTGAGGCAAGCAGATGGCTATGACAGTCCATTGCGATATCGTCAGCGCGGAAGGAGAAATTTTCTCCGGTCTGGTCGAGATGGTGGTTGCGCACGGTAACCTGGGTGATCTTGGTATCGCTCCAGGCCACGCGCCGCTGATCACCAATCTGAAGCCAGGTCCGATTACGCTGACCAAGCAGGGTGGCGCCCAAGAGGTGTTCTACATCTCTGGTGGTTTCCTCGAGGTTCAGCCGAACATGGTCAAGGTGCTTGCCGATACCGTGCAACGTGCTGCAGACCTGGATGAAGCGCAAGCTCAGGAAGCCCTCAAGGCTGCCGAGAACGCCCTGAATCTGAAAGGCGCGGACTTCGACTACAGTGCCGCCGCCGCACGTCTGGCCGAGGCCGCAGCCCAGCTGCGTACCGTCCAGCAAATGCGCAAAGGCAAGTAATCGGCCACGGCTGATAACTTCTGTTGCGATTGAGTAAAAGGGTAGCCTCGGCTACCCTTTTTCTTTTTCTGATTTTTCTCCCCCGGTCTTCCACTGACCGCCCAGGATTGGTAGCCAGTAATGTCACTCGATATCGTTATTCTCGCCGCCGGCCAAGGCACACGCATGCGCTCGGCGCTGCCCAAGGTGCTGCACCCGGTAGCCGGCAACTCCATGCTCGGCCATGTTATCCACAGCGCGCGCCAACTGCAGCCGCAAGGTATTCACGTGGTCATTGGTCATGGTGCCGAGCTGGTTCGCGAGCGCCTGGCCGCTGACGACCTGAACTTCGTCATGCAGGAAAAACAGTTGGGCACCGGCCATGCGGTAGCCCAGGCACTGCCGGCCGTGACCGCCGACACCGTGCTGGTGCTGTACGGCGATGTACCGTTGATCGAAGTGGAGACCCTGCAACGTCTGTTGGCCAAGGCCAATGACCAGCAGCTGGGCCTGCTTACGGTGATGCTCGACGACCCGACCGGCTATGGCCGCATCGTGCGTGACGAGCAAGGCCAAGTGACTGCCATCGTTGAGCACAAGGACGCCAACGACGCGCAGAAAGCGATCAAGGAAGGCAACACCGGTATTCTGGCCCTGCCAGCCGCGCGCCTGGCTGACTGGATGGGCCGCCTGTCGAACAACAACGCCCAGGGCGAGTACTACCTGACCGACGTCATCGCCATGGCAGTGGCCGACGGCCTGGTGGTGGCCACTGAACAGCCACACGACCCGATGGAAGTGCAGGGCGCCAACGATCGTCGCCAGCTATCCGAGCTGGAGCGTCATTACCAGCTGCGTGAAGGCCGCCGGCTGATGGCCCAGGGTGTGACCCTGCGCGACCCGGCGCGCTTCGATGTACGGGGTGAAGTGACCGTTGGTCGTGATGTGCTGATCGACATCAACGTGATTCTCGAAGGCAAAGTGGTCATCGAGGACGATGTGCAGATCGGCCCTAACTGCGTCATCAAGAACACTACCCTGCGCAAAGGCGCGGTGGTCAAGGCCAACAGCCACCTTGAAGGCGCCGTGATGGGCGAGGGCAGCGATGCCGGCCCGTTCGCTCGGCTGCGCCCGGGCAGCGTGCTGGACGCCAAGGCCCATGTCGGTAACTTTGTCGAACTGAAAAACGCCCACTTGGGTGAAGGCGCCAAGGCCGGTCACCTGACCTACCTGGGCGATGCCGAAATTGGTGCACGCACCAATATCGGCGCTGGCACCATCACCTGCAACTACGATGGCGCCAACAAGTTCAAGACGGTAATGGGCGAAGACGTGTTTATCGGCTCGAACAACTCGCTGGTTGCGCCTGTGGAAATCAAGGCCGGCGCGACCACCGCAGCCGGTTCGACCATCACCCAGACCGTCGAAGCTGCCGACCTGGCTGTAGGCCGTGCGCGCCAGCGCAATATCTCGGGCTGGAAGCGGCCGGAGAAAATCAAGAAGAGCTGAGTTATCCACAGCTGCTTCGATCGAAAGCCGACTTATGCGAATAAGTCGGCTTTTTTATTGGCCGATCGGTAATCCCGTGGGACCGCGCCAAATATGACAAAACTATCCACAGGGCAGCAACTGCTTGACGAAACGAGCGTGTTAGGTTTTGATTGCAACCATTATCTTTCGAAACGAAACTTAAGCGCTCATGTCGAAACGAAACACACCGCAGCGGCGGCACAATATCCTGGCTTTGCTCAGCGAGCAGGGCGAGGTAAGTGTGGACGCCTTGGCCAAGCGTTTCGAAACTTCGGAAGTGACCATTCGCAAAGACCTCGCCGCCCTCGAAACCAACGGCCTGTTGCTGCGCCGCTACGGCGGTGCGGTACCGGTGCCGCAGGAACTGCTCGGTGAGCCGGCCCAGCCTGTCTCTTCCTACAAGAAGGCCATTGCGCGTGCCGCCGTCGGTCGTATCCGCGAACATGCGCGCATCATCATCGACAGCGGCAGCACCACGGCAGCCATGATCCCCGAACTGGGACGCCATCCCGGCCTGGTGGTGATGACCAATTCGCTGAACGTGGCCCGAGCCATCTGCGACCTCGAACACGAGCCCGTGCTGCTGATGACCGGTGGCACCTGGGACCCCCATTCCGAGTCGTTCCAGGGCCAGGTGGCCGAGCAGGTATTACGTTCTTACGATTTTGATCAGCTGTTCATCGGCGCCGACGGCATCGACCTGGGCCGGGGTACCACCACCTTCAACGAGCTGCTCGGGCTTAGCCGCGTCATGGCCGAAGTTGCCCGTGAAGTGATCGTGATGGTCGAGTCGGACAAGGTGGGGCGCAAGATCCCCAACCTTGAGCTGCCCTGGGGCAGCGTGCACACCCTTATTACAGACGAACGCCTGCCCGCAGCGGCACGCGAACAAATTCAAGCTCGCGGCATCAACCTGATCTGCGCCGCGATCAGCCAGGAGCAATAAAACATGTGTGGAATCGTTGGTGCCGTCGCCGAGCGCAATATCACAGCCATCCTGATCGAAGGTCTCAAGCGTCTTGAGTACCGCGGTTACGACAGCGCCGGCCTTGCCGTGCTCACCCAGAGCGGTGAACTGCAGCGCCGCCGCCGCATCGGCAAGGTCAGCGAGCTGGACGCTGCTGTGGCAGCCGACCCACTGGCTGGCCAGCTGGGCATCGCCCACACCCGTTGGGCCACCCACGGTGCGCCAACCGAAGGCAATGCCCACCCGCACTTCTCGGGCAATGAAGTGGCTGTGGTGCACAACGGCATCATCGAAAACCACGAAGAGCTGCGCGAAGAGCTGAAAGGCCTGGGCTACGTCTTCACTTCGCAGACTGACACCGAAGTCATCGTCCACCTGATCCACCACACCCTGAAGAGCATCCCGGACCTGGCCGATGCCCTGAAAGCCGCTGTGAAGCGCCTGCATGGCGCCTATGGCCTGGCACTGATCAGTGCCAAGCAGCCTGACCGCCTGGTGGCTGCACGCAGCGGCAGCCCGCTGGTCATCGGCCTGGGCCTGGGTGAAAACTTCCTGGCGTCCGACCAGTTGGCCTTGCGCCAGGTCACCGACCGCTTCATGTACCTGGAAGAAGGCGACATCGCTGAAATCCGCCGTGACCAGGTCACCATCTGGGACCAGCAAGGCAACAAGGTCCAGCGCGAAACCGTGCAGTACCATGAAGGTGCCGAAGCTGCCGACAAGGGCAACTATCGCCACTTCATGCTCAAGGAAATCCACGAGCAGCCAAGCGTTGTTCAGCGCACCCTGGAAGGCCGCCTTGGCAAGGACAACGTGCTGGTCCAGGCTTTCGGTCCGAAGGCTGCCGACCTGTTCGCCAAAGTGCGCAACGTGCAAATCGTTGCCTGTGGTACCAGCTACCACGCCGGTATGGTCGCCCGTTACTGGCTCGAAAGCCTGGCTGGCATCCCGTGCCAGGTGGAAGTGGCCAGCGAATTCCGTTACCGCAAGGTGGTGGTGCAGCCGGATACCCTGTTCGTGTCCATCTCGCAGTCTGGCGAAACCGCCGACACCTTGGCCGCGCTGCGTAACGCCAAGGAGCTGGGCTTCCTCGGCAGCCTGGCAATCTGCAACGTGGGCATCAGCTCGCTGGTGCGTGAGTCGGACCTGACCCTGCTGACCTTGGCCGGCCCGGAAATCGGTGTGGCCTCGACCAAAGCCTTCACCACGCAGCTGGTGTCGCTGATGCTGCTGACCTTGGCCCTCGGCCAGGTGCGCGGTACCTTGGAAGCAGGTGTCGAAGCCGAGCTGGTTGCAGAACTGCGTCGGCTGCCGACCCGCCTGGGCGAAGCCTTGGCCATGGACGCGACGGTCGAGAAGATTGCCGAGCTGTTCGCCGACAAGCACCACACCCTGTTCCTCGGCCGTGGTGCTCAGTACCCGGTGGCGATGGAAGGTGCGCTCAAGCTCAAGGAAATCTCCTACATCCACGCCGAAGCCTACCCGGCAGGCGAGCTGAAGCACGGTCCGCTGGCACTGGTGGATAACGACATGCCGGTGGTTACCGTCGCCCCGAACAACGAGCTGCTGGAGAAGCTGAAATCCAACCTGCAGGAAGTGCGCGCCCGTGGTGGCGAGCTGGTGGTGTTCGCCGACGAGCACGCTGGCATGACCAATGGGGAGGGCACACACGTGATCAAAGTACCGCACATCGCCGATGCGCTGGCGCCGATCCTGTACACCATTCCGCTGCAGTTGCTGTCGTACTACGTGGCCGTGCTGAAGGGCACCGACGTGGATCAGCCGCGTAACCTGGCGAAGTCGGTAACGGTAGAGTAAGAGGCCGGCATTTGCCGGTAAAAAGGTTTCGTTGAATTAAAACGCTTTTCGAGCAATTAAAGTCGTCACCGATGGAGGGAAGCGCTCGCTTCCCTTCCGGGAGCGGCTCACCTGCCTCTCCATGTCACCCCTCCCTACCTCGCATTGGCATTATCTGATGCCCCTCTCAAATCAGCCTGATGCATCCCTTTCGTCCTACGTTAGGAGGAACCAGCTGCTCTACTGGGTCGAGCCCAAGGCAGAGATCCAGTTTTAAGCAGATGGCCTCGCGCGACTGCACAAGCCCGTTGCTGGAGTCTTCCTCGCTCCCAGATTGCTGTGTGGTCGAGGGCATTACGGGCGAGTTGGCAAGTCAGCTTTGATTTAAGATGTCCTATTTCATGTGCTAGGGCACGATGCGCTTGCAGGAGAGGGAACCGAGACTGATGTGGGGATATGTTGCGTTCTATGTGCTGTTCGCAGCGGGCGTCTATGGCTTGGACTGTTGTATTCATCGGCCGCTGTTCGTCCGAACTCAGAACCGGCACTTGCCTTGGAAGCTGAATTTCAGCGTGAAAGACTGGGGCGTTGACGAGTATCTGGCCGCGCTGGTCACGACGTGTGTGATTGTCTTGCTAGTTATGCCGATGTTTCACTCGCTGGGCAGCACACTCGATAAATCTTTTGCGAAATGGCTGTTTGCGTTGCTTAGCCTGGGGTCAATAGTGCTAGCTGTGCGCTTGCTACGGCTGGTAGAGCGCTATGCACGTTACAAAGGCTGGTTGACGGTACTGGCTGCATTGGTGACTGTCGCGGCGGGGCTCGTAGCGAGCGCAGAAGCTGACGCCTTTATCCTCGGGCAGACGCGTATTGAGCCAGGGCAGTTTCCAGGTGCACAGAAAACCCTGACTTTCATCTATTTGGTTTACTTCTGGTATGTGGCAACGAGCTTGCTGATGCCGATAGTGATGCTTACCGGTGTATTGGTGTTCGGTATGACGGCGCCGACTTTCAGCCAGCAGATGAGGCGTAATCACGCCACCGCTATTTGTAGGAATCTCTTCGTACCCAGCTCAGCCTGGCGACGGCGGCAGTGGATGCATGGATCGTGCGTGCTAGGGGTGATTTATACCGCCGTGATTCTTCTGCAGTTTTCAGAAATGGTCGACAGCAAGTTACGGTGGGTTTCGCACGAGGCCTTGGTGTATGCATCCTTTCACCTCGGGCCTGAAGACTGCGCGATGACCGGGTTACCTGTTGGCACACGAGTGGCGCTGGTGGCCAATGGAAGGGTAGTGGTCGCTCAACCCGCAGAGGGCGTTTATCGCTACAAGGAGCAGACATGCTCACTGCAGTCGCTTGAGCAAATAAAGGCGACGCGAGATCATCGGATCAGAGAGGCCAGGGCCAGCGATGCCTACTTTTAACATGCATCGCTGGTTTTTCGGCTAAAAAGGCCGGTTTGTATCTAATCATCAGCAGCATACGGGCCAGGCAACGGCGCAAGACGCTGCAGGTAGGCATATTTACCCACGGCGGATCTCGCGAAGACGGCATTTGGGACGATTGCGACAGCTTTGCACTTTCTCAAGAACGGGCTGGAAATCCCAGAATACGGGAGCCCTGTGAGACAGTTTTCATCTTCCTGTCTAGTCCTGAAATAGGTTTACACCTGTTCAGGTAGGCCGAAAGGCCTCAAAACGCCCGATGCACCGCATCGGGCGTTTTGTTTTTCAGGGCCATATGAGGCCGTTCTGTATTGTAAATCTGCACTGCCTCGTCAACCATCTGCCTCGCTTGCTCCAGATCTTCAGGGCTACTCAACAGCAGCTCCATCTTGAGGATTCCGTTGATTCGCTCGGCCAGCGCGTTCTGGTAGCAGTCATACCCATCAGTCATGGAGCACTGAACGCCGTGCCGTTGATGCAGTGACTGGTATAGCGCCGAGCAATATTGGATTCCTCGATCCGAATGGTGGACTAATGGCTGGCGACGACGGCGCTTTCGTAATGCCTGCTTGAAGGCTTGCGCCACTGACTCGGCATGCAGGTTTTCATGGACGTGGTGGCCAACAATCTTCCTGGAGTACGCATCCGTTACCAGGCTCAGGTACAGCGGGCCCTTACGTGCGGGCAGGTAAGTAATGTCGGCAACCCAGACGTGCTCCGGCCTTGTCGGAACGATCTGGCTTGGGCCGGGTTTGAGTAAATTGGGATGGCGGTAGAAGCGATGAAAGCTTTGTGTTGTCTTGTGATAGGCCCGCTTAGGCAACACTAGCAAACGGCGCTCTCCCAAGACCTGGAACAGCCTATCTCGGCCGACCTGGAATCGTCTGTCAGGTTGGCAATGCAGCAGATAGCGCAGCTTGCGTGTGCCCAGACGAGGCTGGCGTATCCGGATCTGCTGTACAAACTCAACCACCCGGTCTGCCTGGCGTTCTTTGCCATCAGCAACTCGATTGCGTTTGTAGTAAGCCTGTCGACTGATGCCTAGAAACTGACAAGCCCTGGCAATGCTCAGTCCTGCGACTTGACCTTGCGTGAGGACTTGCCGGATCGCTTTTTTACGACCGAGACACCTTAGTCATTTTTCAGAACATCAACGACCGTCTCAAAGAACTGGGCCTTCTGGCTCATCAGCTCAAGCTGCTGTTCTAGCTCTTTGATCCGCTGCTCTGGAGTGAGCGTTTTGGGGTCAGACATCGCGCAGCTCCTCTCGTCGCGGATCGAGGCCCCCTGGCTCCAATCCTGCCGACCGTGCTTACGCAACCATACCAGAACCGTCGAGCGACCCTGGATGCCATACCGCACCTGGGCCTGCTTGTAGGTCAGTTCGCCTTTTTCTATCTGATCAACCACCGCCAATTTAAAAGACAGTGAGTAATCACGCTGTGTGCGCTTTACACCTTGCTCCATCAGACTCTCCGGAAATTCGGGATGGGAGGTGTAAACCTTATTCAGGACGGGACATCCAGATCAAAAAAACCCTCCCCATGGAGGGCTTTTTGCTTACTGAAGATCAGGCAATCGCGCACCAGGACATACGAGTTGAATGCCTTGTGCTGCGAAGGCGTACGCTCAGATCTGCATCGCCATGCCGTCCACATTCATCGCTGCCTGGCGCAGGGCCTCGGAGCGGGTGGGGTGGGGGTGGCAGGTCAGTGCGATATCTTCCGCCGAGGCCGAGAACTCCATCGCCACGCAGAACTCACCGATCATCTCGCTGACGCTTGGGCCCACCAGGTGCACACCCAGTACTTCATCGGTTTGGGCATCAGCGATGACTTTGGCGAAGCCTTCGGTCTCGTGGTTGATCTTGGCGCGGCTGTTGGCGGTGAAGGGGAACTTGCCTACTTTATAAGCACGCCCTTCGGCTTTGAGCTGCTCCTCGGTCTTGCCCACGGTGGCCAGCTCCGGGCGGGTGTAAATCACGCCAGGGATGAGGTTGTAGTTGACCTCGTGGGGCTTGCCGGCAATGCGCTCGATGCAGGCTACCGCTTCGTCTTCGGCCTTATGCGCCAGCATCGGGCCGGAAGTGACGTCACCAATCACCCACACACCGGGCACTGAAGTGCGGTGGTGGTCGTTGCCGAGCATGCCGCGTTTGTCGGTTTCCAGGCCCACGCTTTCAAGGTTCAGCCCCTTGGTATAAGGGCGGCGGCCGATAGCCACCAGCACGTAATCGGCCTGCAGCGATTCTGCGGTGCCCCCGGCAGCAGGCTCCAGCGTCAGGCTCACGCCATCGGAACTTGCAGAGGCTTGGGTCACTTTGCTGCCCAGCTTGAACACCATGCCTTGCTTGGCGAGTGCCTTTTGCAGGGTCTTGGCGGTTTCCGTGTCGGTACCTGGGCAGATGCGATCAAGGTATTCGATGACGGTGACCTGGCTGCCCAGGCGGCGCCAGACGGAACCCAGCTCAAGGCCGATCACGCCGGCACCGATGACCACCAGGTGCTTGGGCACTTGCGGCAGCGACAGTGCGCCGGTCGAGTCGATGATGCGCTGGTTGTCGATTGTCACGCCCGGCAGAGGAGTGGGCTCGGAGCCGGTGGCGATGACCACGTCCTTGGCTTGCAGCGCCGTTTCGCTGCCATCTTCAGCCTTGACCACAACCTTGCCGACGCCGTCCAGGCGGCCCCAACCCTTGATCCAGTCGACCTTGTTCTTGCGGAACAGGTATTCGATGCCCTTGGTCAGGCCGGTCACGCTCTCGTCCTTCTGTTTCATCATCTGGGCGAGGTTGAGGGTGGGCTTGACTTCGATACCGAGGTGGGCGAACTCTTCACCGCTGGCGGCTTCGTACAGCTCGGAAGCATGCAGCAGTGCCTTGGAGGGCATGCAGCCCACGTTCAGGCAAGTGCCGCCCAAGGTCGAGCGGCCTTCCACGCAGGCAACGCTCAGGCCCAGCTGGCCAGCGCGGATGGCTGCGTTGTAGCCGCCAGGGCCACCGCCGATGATCACCACGTCATAGGATTTCATGGGTTCAACTCCAGGATGTAGAAGCGCGAGAGGGGCACAAGGTTAAGCTGAGATGCAAGAATTGTATACAATCTGCTGCAGGTATAAGACCCGACGGTTCTAGACCTTGGTCTCGTTTAGAGGAAACATCTCTCCAATGAACTACTCTGATTCGGCGACGTTCGAAATTTAAGGCGTCGAAGTCAAATATGGATAGGAGGGTTGTTCATGCTCGCGCAACTTCCACCTGCTCTGCAGAGCCTGCATCTGCCGCTGCGGCTGAAATTGTGGGACGGTAACCAGTTCGATCTGGGGCCTAGCCCGCAGGTCACCATCCTGGTCAAAGAGCCGCAGTTGATCAGCCAGTTGACGCACCCGAGCCTGGAGCAGTTGGGCACCGCGTTCGTCGAAGGCAAGCTGGAGCTGGAAGGCGACATCGGTGAAGCCATCCGGGTATGCGATGAGCTGAGCGAGGCGCTGTTACCTGATTTCGAAGAGGCTTCGCCGGCGCGGCTTGCCCATGACAAAAGCACTGACGCTGAAGCCATCTCCTATCACTATGATGTTTCCAACGCGTTCTACCGGCTGTGGCTGGACCAGGACATGGCCTATTCGTGCGCTTACTTTCGCGAGCCTGATAACACGCTCGATCAGGCGCAGCAGGATAAGTTCGACCACCTGTGTCGCAAGTTGCGCCTGAATGCCGGCGACTACCTGCTGGACGTTGGCTGTGGTTGGGGTGGGCTTGCGCGCTTCGCTGCACGGGAATATGACGCCAAGGTATTCGGCATCACCTTGAGCAAGGAGCAGCTTAAGCTTGGCCGGCAGAGGGTCAAGGCCGAAGGCTTGGCCGACAAGGTCGACCTGCAGATTCTCGACTACCGAGACCTGCCTCAGGATGGCCGCTTCGACAAGGTTGTCAGCGTTGGCATGTTCGAGCATGTGGGGCATGCCAACCTGGCGCTGTATTGCCAGAAGTTGTTCGGCGCCGTGAGGGAAGGGGGGCTGGTGATGAACCACGGTATCACCGCCAAGCATGTCGATGGCCGCCCGGTCGGGCGTGGCGCAGGTGAGTTCATCGACCGCTACGTGTTTCCCCATGGCGAGCTGCCTCACCTGTCGATGATCAGCGCCAGCATCTGTGAAGCGGGGCTGGAGGTGGTGGACGTTGAAAGCCTGCGCCTGCACTACGCCAAGACCCTGCACCACTGGAGCGAAAACCTGGAGAACCAACTGCACAAGGCGGCAGCGCTGGTGCCGGAAAAGACCCTGCGCATCTGGCGCCTGTACCTCGCAGGGTGTGCGTATGCCTTTGAGAAGGGCTGGATCAACCTGCACCAGATCTTGGCAGTGAAGCCATACGCCGACGGGCACCATGACCTGCCCTGGACGCGCGAAGATCTGTATCGCTAAGCATGTAGATGCGGATGTTGTGGGAGCGGCCTTGTGTCGCGAAAGGGCCGCTCCCACACTCAGACTGCTAGCTTAAAGGATTGGCGAAATCAGCCGTGCAATCCGCATCCCCAATTGCTGCAGTCGATGAGTGTCCAGGCTGTCCTCCGCAGTAATTTCTCGCGACTGTTCAAAGTCATTGATCAGCATCTTTTCCACCTGGTCGGCGAAGCTGCGGTCGACGGTCAGCAGGGTGATCTCGAAGTTCAGACGGAACGAGCGGTTGTCCAGGTTGGCACTGCCGATCGCGCTGACATCATCATCCACCAGCACCACCTTCTGATGCATGAAGCCCGGCTGATAGCGGAACATGCGCACACCCGCGCGCACCGCTTCGAAGGCAAACAGGCTGGAAGCGGCATAGACCACGCGGTGGTCTGGCCGTGACGGGATCAGCACTCGCACATCGACCCCACGCAGCACCGCCAGGCGCAAGGCGGCGAACACCGCCTCGTCAGGGATAAAGTAAGGGCTGGTGATCCACACCCGGCGGGTAGCTGAATGAATTGCTTCGAGGAAGAACAGCGAGCAGGTTTCCTGCGGGTCGGCCGGGCCGCTGGCCAAGGCCTGGCACAGCACCCCGTTAT
The DNA here is from genome assembly GCF_052112345.1 of Pseudomonas sp. SAS7. Taxonomy (NCBI): domain Bacteria; kingdom Pseudomonadati; phylum Pseudomonadota; class Gammaproteobacteria; order Pseudomonadales; family Pseudomonadaceae; genus Pseudomonas; species Pseudomonas sp. SAS7. Next base: position 146,704 of record NZ_JBEGGO010000002.1, read on the forward strand.
CCGGGTAGGTATCCGGCAGGATCAGCGGCGGCAGCTGGCGCGTGGCCCAGTACCAATCCTCGGCGAACGACTCCTGCAGACAGGCCAGCACCGGCCCGCCGATCTGTACATGGGTGTCGCGCCAGGGGGAAAGTTTCGGGTGCTTACCGAGGTATTCGTCACCTACGTTGTGCCCACCAATGAAACCTAGCAGGCCGTCCACTACCACGATCTTGCGATGGTTGCGGAAGTTCACCTGCAAGCGGTTGAACCATCCGCGGCGAGTGGCGAAGGCGTGAATCTGGACACCACCGTCGCGCAGCTGTTGGCTGTATCTGGCTGGCAAGGCATGGCTGCCAACGCGGTCATACAGCACGAACACCTGCACCCCTTCGGCAGCCTTGCGTAGCAGCAGCTGCTGTAATGCCTTGCCGAGGGTGTCGTCATGGATGATGAAGAACTGCACCAGCACCACGTCGCGGGCTTTGTCGATGGCGGCGAAGATGGCATCGAACGTGGCTTTGCCATCGACCAGTAGCTTCACCTGGTTGTTCGCCAGGCAGGGCATGCGCCCCAGTTTTGGCATGGCGCGCAGGGCTGCATAGCTTTCTGACTCACGGGCGGTCAGGGCTTCTTCCACCCAGGGCCGCCAGTTGAGATTGGCCATGGCCACGTGCATTTCCTGGTTGGCCTGGCGCCTGGCCTTGATGTAGGCATAGAACGAGCGGGCGCCGAAGATCAGGTAGGGGATCAAGGTAAGGTAGGGGATGAAGAGCAAGGGCATGGCCCAGGCGATGGCGCCTTGGGCGGTACGCACGGTGAATATCGCGTGCAGTGCGGCGACGATACCCAGTAGGTGAATCAGTCCTATCACATAACCAAAAAAGTAGGGGCTGTGGTAATCCATATGCATCCTGCTTGCCGAGTACACTTGAGGTAACAGAACACGTTCCCGGTCCGCCTTGCAACCCGAAGGTGAATTTGGCGTCCAAGGTTCAGCCCGGCCCGCTTGGCCGGTTTTTTTCAGGAGCGATCGTCCATGAAAATTCGTCTGCCACTGTTGGCGTTGGCCCTGACCATGAGCAGCCCGCTGGTGCATGCCCAGGTGCTGCAACCAGGTTTGTGGGAGCTGACTACCAGCAACATGCAGGTTGATGGCAAGCCATTACCCGACATGCAGTTCATGCTCGGTCAGTTGAAAAACCTGCCGCCAGAGCAACGCGCGATGATGGAGGGGGTATTGGCGAAACAGGGGGTTACTGTCGGTGGCAATGGTGTGCGTTCGTGCCTGACGCCAGAACAGGTGGCAACCAACGATATTCCGCTACAAGACCCAAAGTCAGGTTGCACTCAGAAGATTACCGACCGTACCGGTAATGTGTGGAAGTTCCAGTTCAGCTGCCCCAAGGCACAGGGCACTGGCCAGGCTACGTTCCTCAGTGACCGGGAATTCACCACGCAGGTCAGTGGTACCTTCAACGCTTCGGGTGTGCAGCAGCAAGGCAGCATGAACACCCGTGCGGTGTGGCTGGGTAATGACTGTGGCACGGTCAAACCGCGCAGCTGACCTCCCATTGCCATTGGCTGGTGGCAACGGCGTCGTGGGCATGCAGGCTTTCTGCATGCTCAACGCGCAGCTTGAAGGCCGTGCTCCATTCCAGTTGCCGTAGCGCCTTGTGCAGGCGTCGTGCGGCGTCTTCACAGAACATCAGGTTCTGCCCGTTGGCCAAGGCGAAGGCTTGCTCGTCCGCACGCTTCACGGCGGTTTGCACAGCGGTCCCCAAGCTTGCCTCAATGCAATCGATCAACTCGGTGATGGGTAATACGTGCTCATTGCTGCGCAGCCTTACCTGAATGTGTGCGGTACTTCGTTGGCTGTGCGGCGTCGCCACAATACCTCCGGCGCTGCCAAGCCACTGCATTACTGCGGACTTTTCGACTTGGTCTTCGCTGAAGTCGTCCAGGAATTGCTGTTGGATCAGCTGGCGTGCAAGCGCAGCTGAGCATGGACAGGTAGAGGAGTAGGGTACGGAAACAGATAGTTCCACGTGGAACATTTCGTTTTCTATCCGCGCATCGACCGAAACGGCGTAGCTTTTCCAGCCTGCCAAGGGGCTGATCAAGGCCGGCCTTTTCAGCAGATGCTCAAACCGCAGGCGCAGGTAGGCTGCCGAAGAAAGCCCTTCATGGCTGCTCAGGAAATCAGCCAGTAGCTGTCTGATTGCCAGTGGATTGAGGGGCTGGTGCTCCAATGTCTCAAGGGCAAGGTAAAGTCGCGACATATGGATACCGCGTGAACTGCCGTCTACCAGGCTTACCCCTGCATCGATTTTGGCGGCTGCGGTGCGCCCTTCGAATTGCACAGGCAAGGCGATCCCGCACATGCCCACCCAGTCCAAAGGCAAGGTGTACTCCAGGGTTTGTGCTGCGATGTCGGGGAGCTTGAACTGGGTCATCTGGCTTTCCAAACAAAAAGGGGCAATCAGTGGCAACCTCCGATCAAGCTGCAATGCAGCCTGAAGCGCTGCCCACTGGAGCTGGATACGCGGTTCAGGGTGGTCCAGCCAACGCGACGGCTGTAACCCACCCAGGCTTCGCCATCGCTGGCCAGGCCGGTAAAAAAGGTCAACGTGCCATAGCGGCTGTTGGTTTGTGCCCACAGGCGCCGGCTGCTGAAGTCGTAGCCGCGCAGGTAGAACGTACTGCCTTCGCTGCGCACGCTGTAATAACTACCCTTACCGTCCTGGCAGGCAAGCAGTGTCGCGCTGCGTGTACATACCGCCAACATGCTGCTCTTCGGCATGGCGAACAGCGAAGTGGGCAGGGCGAGCAACAGCAACACCATGGCGCGTGGCAGATTCATTTTTCATCCCCGGTGAATACTCGTCCGTCTAGAACGGCTTGGCGAAATTGTATTGTTACTTTATAACATTGTGCAATGCATCGTTTCGAATGCGCTCGCCTGAAGAGGTTTCGCCATGTCCAATCGTCTCCCTGTCACCGTGCTGTCTGGCTTCCTTGGCGCCGGCAAGAGCACCTTGCTCAACCATGTGCTGCGTAACCGCGACAACCTGCGGGTCGCGGTCATCGTCAACGACATGAGTGAAATCAACATCGACGCCAGCGAGGTGCAGCGCAACGTCAGCCTCAACCGCGCTGAAGAGAAACTGGTCGAGATGAGCAACGGCTGCATCTGCTGCACACTGCGTGAAGACCTGCTCGAAGAGGTGGCGCGGCTGGCCGAAGAAGGGCGCTTCGATTATTTGCTCATCGAGTCCACGGGTATCTCTGAGCCGCTGCCGGTTGCCGAGACGTTCACGTTTCGCGACGAGCAGGGCCGCAGCCTTTCCGACATGGCGCGCCTGGACACCATGGTCACTGTGGTCGATGGCCTGAATTTTTTACGCGATTACCAGGCAGCAGACAGCCTGGCCAGCCGTGGTGAAACCTTGGGTGAAGAGGACGAGCGCTCGATCAGTGATCTGCTGATTGAGCAGGTGGAGTTCGCCGATGTGCTGTTGCTGAGCAAGATCGACCTGATCAGCCAGCACGAGCGCGAAGAACTCATGGCCATTTTGCGTAGTCTCAACGCCCGGGCGCAGATCGTGCCCATGGTCATGGGCCAGGTGCCGCTGACGCGCATCCTGGACACTGGCCTGTTCGACTTCGACCAGGCTGCTCAAGCGCCTGGCTGGTTGCAGGAATTGCGCGGCGAGCATGTGCCGGAGACTGAAGAGTACGGCATCGCGGCCACGACCTGGCAGGCGCGGCGGCCACTTCATCCACAACGCTTTTTTGATTTTATCCACAAGCCCTGGAGCAATGGTCGGCTGCTGCGTTCGAAGGGTTTTTTCTGGTTGTCCAGCAAGTACCAGGAAGCCGGTAGCTGGTCCCAGGCAGGTGGCATGATGCGTCACGGCCTGGCTGGCCGTTGGTGGCGTTTCGTGCCGCGCGAGCAGTGGCCGCAGGATGTGGATAACACTGCCGATATCTTGAAACACTGGCACGCCGAAACCGGTGACTGCCGGCAGGAATTGGTGTTCATTGGTCAGAATATCGACTTCAAAAAGTTATCAACAGAGCTTGAGGCCTGCTTGTTGACGGATGAAGAAATGGAGTTGGGGGCTATGGGCTGGTTGCGTCTGCCCGATCCATTTGGCCCTTGGCACGAGGAGGCTGCAGCATGAACCAGGCGCTCAAGCCTGTGGATATCTTCCAGGTGTTTGGCGAAACGCCGCTGGTGTTGACCGACGTGCTGCAGGACGGCGTGAACCTGGCGGTCTGGCGCCGGCGCTTGCCGCCACAGCTGGAGGATTTTGCCGAACTGGTCGTCAGCCTTGGGCAACCCCTGGCAGATCAGTGGGTAATCGATGTGGACGAGCAGCAGATGCCGGTTTTGCCGGATTTGCTACGCGAAGCGGCGGACTTCCACGGTTACGAAGCATTCGTGGCCGATGTAGCCTGGCTGGTGGCGGCCTATACCTGCCTGGTTGGCGCGCGCCGGGTAGGTTTGCGCCTGCGGGTGCTCACCGGGCCCATGTGCCCGCGCTTCCATGTGGATAACGTGCCGTTGCGATTGCTCACCACCTATGCGGGCCCGGGTAGCGAGTGGTTGCGCGAGCAGGAGAGCCGGCGCGGGGAGTTACACACAGCTCAAGTGCCTGTGGATAACATTCAGAAACTGCACGTCGGTGAAGTAGCCGTACTCAAGGGCGAGAAGTGGCAGGGCAACGAAGGTGCTGGCCTGGTGCACCGCTCGCCCTCGGGCCAGCAAGGGCGCCTGTTGCTCAGCCTTGACTGGCTGGCCTGACGGCGCATAGTGAGCCATCACCCCGCCTGAAGCCATCCCATGCTGCAGAACATTCCCACCCATGTGATTGCTGGCCCACTGGGGGCCGGCAAGACCACCCTGATCCGCCATCTGCTTGCCCAGCGCCCGGGCAACGAACGCTGGGCGGTATTGATCAACGAATTCGGCCTGGTTGGCCTGGATGCGGCCTTGCTCAGCCGTGACGAAGATGGCATCGCCATCGGCGAGGTTGCAGGCGGCTGCCTGTGTTGTGTCAACGGCATGCCGTTTCAGGTGGGCCTAGGCCGGTTGTTGCGCAAATCCCGGCCTGACCGGCTGTTTATCGAGCCGTCTGGCCTGGGTCACCCGTTGCAGCTGCTTGCTCAGCTGAAACAGGCGCCGTGGGCTGGAGTGCTGACAATTCAGCCGTTGTTGATGGTTGTCGATGCGCAATCCATGGCGCGAAACGAGCCCCTTCCGGAGGCCCAACAGCAGGCTTTCAACGCGTCTGAATACGTGGTTTTCAACAAGTCAGAGGCTGTGGATGAAAAATCTAAGTTGTTGATAACTAATAAATTTAACGACAAGAATGTGATGTGGTCGGTACAGGGCCAGGTGCCGCTATCAAGCCTTCCTGGCGCCCTCGTACAGATTGTCGACAGCCCATTTGAGGAAAACCAGATTGTCGACAATCTTGGAGGTGCCCCAACAATATTGTGGACAGACCCCAGCCAGCCGATCTGTCTTGCCCAGAAGGGGGAGTGCGGTTGGAGCATTGGCTGGCGCTGGCATCCCGCGCAGCAGTTTTATCCACAGCGGCTACTGGCGTTCTTGCGGACCTTGCCATGGCGGCGTGCGAAAGGGGTTATCCACAGCGTGGAAGGTTGGCAGTCATTCAATGGGCTCAAGGGTGACATGCCGATGTGGCAGCCCAGTGACTGGCGAAGGGATAGCCGTATCGAGCTGATTTTTGATCAGCCGCAATCGCAACCCACGCTGCAAGCGGGGTTGAGCGAATGCCGCGTCAGCTGATCAATTGCGCCAGCGATTGTGCTCCTGGCGCCACTGCTGCATCTCGATGACATTGTCGGTGCGTGGCGGGGTCTTGATTTCGAACGGGTAGGGCGCCAGCTCGATCTGCACGCTGTGCGCGCCAAACTGGGTCACGGTACCGGGGTGGCGTTGCTCGCCGGTAACGGTGAATTCGAAGGCATAGATGCGTGCCAGGCGCTTGCGGCCATTGGCATCACGGACAAAGGCGATGCGCTTGAGCGCGACGGCATCGTCGAGCAGTTCGAGGTCGAGCTTGGCGCAGTGCTGTTTGACCCGTTCCAGGGCTTTTTCGCGCAACCCATGGTTGTGCCACAACCAGCCGCCCGCCGTGGCTAACAGCATCAGGACGAAGACATTCTCCAGGGTCAACATTTGCATATGCTCCAAACAGGTAGATCCAGCTTAACTGCGTCCCTGGCCTGTCGTACAGGTGGCAATCGAGTTCATACTGCGCTGCGCACAATCCTTGAAACAGCTTTGGAAACCCCCGCATGAAACGTACCCCGCACCTGCTCGCCATCCAGTCCCATGTGGTGTTCGGCCACGCCGGCAACAGCGCCGCGGTGTTTCCCATGCAGCGTATCGGGGTCAATGTCTGGCCACTCAATACCGTGCAGTTCTCCAATCACACACAGTATGGCCAGTGGGCGGGTGAAGTGCTTGCCCCGGCGCAAATTCCTGCGTTGGTGGAAGGTATTTCCAACATTGGCGAACTGGGTCACTGCGATGCGGTGCTTTCTGGCTACCTGGGCAGTGCCGAGCAAGGGCGGGCTATCCTGGCGGGTGTCGAGCGGATCAGGGCGGTAAACCCGAAGGCTTTGTACTTGTGTGACCCGGTCATGGGGCACCCGGAGAAGGGCTGCATCGTGCCACAGGAAGTCAGCGAGTTCCTGCTCGACGAGGCGGCGGCCCGGGCCGACATCCTGTGCCCCAACCAGCTGGAGCTGGACAGCTTCTGTGGGCGCCGCGCGCAGTCGCTGGAGGATTGCGTGAGCATGGCGCGCAGCCTGTTGCAGCGTGGGCCGCAGGTGGTACTGGTCAAGCACCTGTTTTACCCCGGGCGGGCCGAAGACCAGTTCGAAATGCTGCTGGTGACCGCCGAGCAAAGCTGGCACCTGCGCCGCCCGCTGCTGGCGTTCCCGCGTCAGCCGGTGGGGGTGGGTGACCTGACCTCAGGGTTGTTCCTGGCCCGCGTGCTGCTCGGCGACAGCTGGGTGCAGGCGTTCGAATTCACCGCTGCAGCCGTGCATGAGGTGCTGCTGGAAACCCAGGCCTGCGCCAGCTACGAACTGCAGCTGGTACGGGCCCAGGACCGCATTGCCCACCCGCGGGTGCGCTTCGAGGCGCAGTTGCTGGCGTTTTAGACCGCGTCGGTTTTCAGGTCCTGGTAGCGCTTCTCCAGCTCCTGGCGGATCTGACGGCGCTGCTGGCCTTGCAGGAAGCGGCGCTTTTCTTCGCTGCTGTGCGGCTGGCGCGGCGGCACCGGCACCGGGCGGCGGTTGTCGTCGACTGCGACCATGGTGAAGAAACAGCTGTTGGAATGGCGTACCGAGCGCTCGCGGATGTTCTCGGTCACCACTTTGATGCCGACTTCCATCGAGGTGTTGCCGGTGTAGTTGACCGACGCCAGGAAGGTCACCAGTTCACCCACGTGCACGGGTTCGCGGAAGATGACCTGGTCGACCGACAGGGTCACCACATAGCTACCGGCATAGCGGCTGGCACACGCATAGGCCACTTCGTCGAGATACTTGAGCAGGGTGCCGCCATGTACGTTGCCAGAAAAGTTGGCCATGTCCGGGGTCATCAGGACGGTCATGCTCAGCTGGGCGTTTCCAGGTTCCATAGTGTGCTCACGGTGAGGTTGCGCTGAATCGGGCGAATGGGGGGCGTTATTTGCTGACACTTCTGTTCCCCTCTTTTGAATTTGCCTTACGGATACGGGACGTTGCCTGACGCGCCGTCGTCACGCTGATCATGTCATCAGCGGCGCTTTTCCAGCCGATCTGTTTCTGCATATTGCACCGGCTTTTTGCGGCGAGGTGCGATGTTAACCTGAGTACGCCCATGCACCATGGGCTTTCCTGTATTCAATACAGTATGTACTTGCTGCTCGCTCAGGTTTGCCTTGGCAGAGGAGCGGTCTGCCCAGGCATCCATAAAAAGACGAGAAAAGGAGTATCACGCCATGCATGCCATCAGCTTCATCCAGGACCTGGCAGTCATCATGCTGGTCGCTGGCGTGGTCACCATTGTTTTTCACCGCCTCAAGCAGCCGGTGGTGCTGGGCTACATTGTCGCCGGCTTCATCATCGGCCCGCACACCCCGCCATTCGGCCTGATCCATGACGAAGACACCATCAAGATCCTTGCTGAACTGGGGGTGATCTTCCTGATGTTCTGCCTGGGGCTCGAATTCAGCCTGCGCAAGCTGTTCAAGGTTGGCGCCACGGCGTTTATCGCGGCGTTCCTGGAAATCGTGCTGATGATCTGGATCGGTTTCGAGATCGGCCGCTGGTTTGGCTGGAGCACCATGGATTCACTGTTCCTCGGCGCGATCCTGGCCATTTCCTCGACCACCATCATCGTCAAGGCACTGAACGACCTGAAGATGAAGAACGAGCGCTTCGCCCAGCTGATCTTCGGCGTACTGATCGTGGAGGACATCCTCGGTATCGGTATTATCGCCCTGCTGTCAGGCATCGCTGTCAGCGGCTCGGTCAGCTCGGGGGAAGTGTTCTCCACCGTAGGAAAATTGTCGCTGTTCATGATCGTTGCCTTGGTCATCGGCATTCTGCTGGTGCCGCGGCTGCTGGCCTACGTGGCCAAGTTCGAAAGCAACGAAATGCTGCTGATTACCGTGCTTGGCCTGTGCTTCGGCTTCTGCCTGTTGGTGGTGAAGCTGGAATACAGCATGGTGCTGGGCGCCTTCCTGATTGGCGCAATCATGGCCGAATCGCGTCAGTTGCTAAAGATCGAACGCCTGATCGAGCCGGTACGCGACCTGTTCAGCGCCATCTTCTTCGTCGCCATCGGCCTTATGATCGACCCTCAGGTACTCGTCGATTACGCCTGGCCGATCGTGGTCATTACCCTGGCGGTGGTGCTGGGCAAGATGCTCTCCTGTGGCATGGGGGCGTTCATTGCCGGTAATGACGGGCGCACGTCGCTGCGGGTGGGCATGGGTCTTTCGCAGATTGGCGAGTTTTCCTTCATCATCGCCGCGCTGGGCATGACGCTGCAGGTGACCAGCGACTTCCTGTACCCGGTGGCGGTCGCAGTATCGGCCATCACCACGCTGTTGACGCCTTACCTGATCCGTGCGGCCGACCCGCTGTCGCAGAAACTTGGCAATGTGGTGCCCAGCCGCCTGGCGCGGGTGCTTTCGTTGTATGGCGAATGGTTGCGCAACATCCAGCCGCAGGGCGAGAGCGCCATGCTGGCCGCGATGATCCGGCGCATCCTGCTGCAGGTGGGGGTGAACCTGGCGCTGGTGATCGCCATCTTCTTCAGTGGTGGTTACTTTGCAGAGCGTATCGGCAACTGGCTCAGTGAGTGGGTCAGCGATGTCAGCCAGCAGAAGGCGATGATCTGGGGGGCGGCGTTGTTGCTGTCGCTGCCATTCCTGATCGCGGCCTATCGCAAGCTCAAGGCACTGTCGATGCTGCTGGCAGAAATGGGCGTGAAGCCGGAAATGGCCGGGCGGCATACCCAGCGTGTACGCCGCGTGATCGCCGAAGTTATTCCGCTGTTGTCACTGCTGGTGATTTTCCTGCTGCTGTCGGCATTGTCGGCGAGCATTCTGCCCACCAGCGAGTTGCTGTTGGTCATTGCCGTAGTGGCCGCGGTGGTGGTGGCCTTGTTGTGGCGCTGGTTCATCCGCGTGCACACGCGCATGCAGATTGCCTTGCTGGAGACGCTGGAAAACAGTCGCGAGAATACGCACTGAAGGGAGCCATGCTCCCTGCGCAAGATTTCATCGTCGTCCGAGGGGATGGAGCGGTAGCAATGTCGCCAGGCGCAGAAAGCCTGGCGATTTTAATCAGGATGGTGGCACTAAGCCATAAACTTTACAGCTGCAGGCTGTGAACGGGCTTGGTGGGAGCAAACTTCTTTCACATCACACATCACTTGTAGGAGCAGCCTTGTGCTGCGAAGAGGCCGGTAAGGCTAACGACTATCTGCGGCTGCAATGGCCTCTTCGCAGCGCAAGGCTGCTCCTACAGGGATCGTGGTAACCCAGGCAATGGGGGGGGATCAGCTCTCCAGCCACACATCCCGCGCCCAGTGCCACACCGACTCCCAGCTGTCTTCACCGGCGATTTCCTCTTCCGCATCCCACAGCACCACGGTGCCGTCTTCTTCGACGCAGTAGTAGTTGTCACCGTCCTGGCACAGCGGAATCAGGTCGCGCGGCACGCCGGCATCCCAGGCGTTGGCGGCGACGTCGGGCAGGTAGGTGTGCGATTGTGGGTCGGTGACAGTCACCGGCTCCAGCGAGCCATACACCACGTCGCTGACGGTCAGCAGAAACTCTTTGAACACGAAGGGTATGTTGATGAACAGCTCTTCCTCGATTTCGACCAGCTGGTCCTCGTCGGGAAGCTCCAGGGGCACCGGCACTGGCTGATTGGCTTCACGGAGTTGTTCGATCACTTCTTCCACGGTTCACTTCCTCTGACCTAGATGACAACGCTGCGCGTTATACCCTAGTAGGCCACTCTGGCAAAAGCAAAAACCCCGGGACAGGCCCGGGGTTTTTTTGTACAGCACGCTGCGGTTAGCCGTTTTGACGGATACCGGCGACCAGCCAAGGCTGGTTCTCGCCTGGGGCGCGAACCATGTGCCAGCTTTCGCTGAACACTTCGCCCTGGTCGAAGCGCGAGTTCTTCGACACGCCACGGAAGGTCAGGGTGGCGTCGGTACGGTCGGCACGGTCGTCGATACCGTCCAGCTGTACTTCGAGGTTGTCGATGTAGGTGGACTGGAAGCCGTCACCCAGTTCAGCACGCTCACGCTTGAGGAACTCAAGCATTTGCGGGGTAACGAACTCGGTGATCTTGTCCATTTCGTTGGCATCCCAGTGCTGCTGCAGCGACTGGAAGTGGTTACGGGCAGCAGCCAGGAAGCTTTGCTCGTTGAACCAGGCCGGGGCGTTGATCACCGGGGCAGCGGCAGGTGCGGCCGAACCACCAAACACCGATGGCTGTGCCGGCTGGTTGTGAGCTTCACGCTGCATCGACGCATGGCCTGGCATGGCCACTTGCGGCTGCTGCTGGCGGCGGCGTGCGGCAATGAAACGGAACACCAGGAAGGCGATGAGCGCCACGATCAGGAAGTCCATGATCTGGAAGCCCTCGAAACCGTCGCCCATGAACATGGACGCCAGCAGGCCACCGGCGGCCAGGCCGGCCAGTGGGCCCAGCCAGCGCGAAGCACCGCTGGCGGCCGGAGCTGCACGACCAGGTGCGGCAGCCGGTGCGGCGGCAGGCGTGGTTGGCGTAGCCTGGCGGGTCTGGTGGATAGGCGCGGAGCCCGAGCTCTTGCCGCCGCCGAAACGCTTGGCGTTGGCGTCCAGGCTCAGCGTCAGGCCAACGCAGAGCGCCAGTGCGATGCTAAGAAAACGTTGCATAAGTGGGATATCCCCTGTTGTGGATTGCACGCGCGTCATGGTGCACAGGTTCCCGGGCACATGACCAGCGACATAGTGTTTCGAGCTTTTGCCTGAATGTTACAAGGCCCCCCGGCAGGGCGGCCTTGTTCTTCAGATGGCCTCAAGCTTGGCATACCCCAGCATCAGCCACTTGCTGCCTTCGGCAAAGTTCACCTGCACCCGTGCCTGGGCGCCCGAACCCTCGAAGTTGAGGATCACGCCTTCGCCAAACACTGCATGTTGCACACGCTGACCGAGGTTGAACGCCGTCTGCGGAATGTTGGCATTGGCGAACAGGTTGCTGTTGGTGGCCGTCTTGGCCCCACTGAACGGGCGGCTGACGCTGTTGGACAGGCGCACTTCCTGAATCAGGCCTGCCGGAATTTCACGTACGAAACGCGACACCTTGTTGTAGGTCTCGCTGCCATACAGGCGACGTGTTTCGGCGTAGGTCATGACCAGCTGGCGCATGGCGCGTGTAATCCCCACATAGGCCAGGCGGCGTTCCTCTTCCAGGCGGCCGGGCTCTTCCAGGCTCATCTTGTGCGGGAACAGGCCTTCTTCCATGCCCACCAGGAACACATACGGGAACTCCAGGCCCTTGGCGCTGTGCAAGGTCATCAGCTGCACGCTGTCCTCATGCTCGTCGGCCTGGGTATCGCCGGCTTCGAGCGAGGCATGGCCGAGGAAGGCCGAGAGCGGCGAGAGATCGGCGTCTTCGTCGGTGGACTCGAAGTTGCGCGCCGCGCTCACCAGTTCCTCAAGGTTTTCTACCCGTGCCTGGCCCTTTTCACCCTTTTCTTCCTGGTGATAGGTAATCAGCCCGGACTGCTCGATGGTGGTCTGGGTCATGGTATGCAGCGGCATGTCCGTGACCTTGGCAGCCAACCCCTCGATCAGCTCGATGAATGCACCCAGAGCGCTGGCGGCGCGGCCCTTCATAGCCTTGGCCGCCAGCAGCTGGCACATGGCTTCCCACATCGACAGCTGGCTGTGGCGGGCATGCTCGCGGATGGCTTCGACGGTTTTCTCGCCAATACCGCGTGGCGGCACGTTGATCACCCGCTCCAGCGCAGCGTCGTTGCCACGCCCTTCGATCAGCCGCAGGTACGCCATGGCGTTCTTGATTTCGGCGCGTTCGAAGAAGCGCTGGCCACCATAGATACGGTAGGGGATACGCTCGCGCAGCAGGGCTTCTTCCAGCACCCGCGATTGGGCGTTGGAACGGTACAAAATAGCGATTTCGTTGCGCGCATTGCCCTGCTTGACCAGGCTTTCGATGGTTTCCACCACGTAGCGCGCTTCGTCGTGTTCGTTGTAGGCCGCGTACAGGGTCAGCGGTTCGCCTTCGCCCATGTCGGTCCACAGTTCCTTGCCCAGGCGCCCGGTGTTGTTGACGATGAGGGCGTTGGCGGCCTTGAGGATGCCTCCGGTGGAGCGGTAGTTCTGCTCCAGGCGGATCATTTCGGCGTCGGGGAAGTCGGCGGTGTACTGGTGAATGTTCTCGATCTTGGCACCGCGCCAGCCGTAGATCGACTGGTCGTCGTCGCCCACCGCCATCAGGCTGGCACCACCGCGCGCCAGCAGGCGCAGCCAGGCGTACTGCACGGCGTTGGTATCCTGGAATTCGTCTACCAGCACATGCTGGAAGCGCCGCTGGTAGTGCTCAAGCAGGCCCGGGTGGTCGCGCCACAGGTCCAGGGCGCGCAGCAACAGTTCGGAGAAGTCGATGACCCCGGCGCGCTCACAGGCCTGTTCGTAGGCGCTATACACCTCGCGCATGGTCGCCAGGAACAGGTCGCCCCCCGCCTGGATATGCTGCGGGCGCAGGCCTTCGTCCTTCTGCCCATTGATGAACCACTGGGCCTGGCGTGCCGGCCACTTCTGCTCGTCCAGGCCCAGCTCGCGCATGACCCGCTTGATCAGGCGCTGCTGGTCATCGCTGTCGAGGATCTGGAAGTTCTGCACCAGCCGCGCTTCCTGCCAGTGGGCCCGCAGCAGGCGATGGGCCAGGCCGTGGAAGGTGCCGACCCACATGCCTGCCGGGTTGATCCCCAGCAGTTGCTCGATCCGGTGGCGCATTTCTGCCGCCGCCTTGTTGGTGAAGGTCACCGACAGGATCGAGTGCGGCGATGCCTGCTCCACCTGGATCAGCCAGGCGATGCGGTGCACCAGCACGCGGGTTTTACCGGAGCCGGCGCCAGCAAGCACCAGTTGACGCCCGAGCTTGGCCGCGACGGCCTGGCGTTGAGCATCGTTGAGGGAGTTCAGCAGGAGGGAGAGGTCATCTGTGTGCATCGGGCCATTCTAGGGCGCAGCAGGGGAAGGGTAAATGGCACTGTATAAATATTCACCCTGCCAAACATACAAAGCGGCCACTACAGGCGATGCGCTTGCAGTGGCCACCGCGTCTACATCAATGGGTTTCCACGATGTCGGTGATGCTGGCGATCAGTTTACCGTCGTGGATAATGTCCACCCGCGGGATCAGACCGTGCTCGTCTTGGGTTTCGAACGTCACTTGCTTGTCGCAGACAACCTGCATGAAGTTACCGTCCTGTTGCTGCAGTTCAAGCTCCAGGGCCAGTGCAAAGGACCTGTCCTGCTTTCTGCGCTTGACCAGTACCGGTACTACGCCTGGGTGGCTTACGGTGATGGTCCCGTTCACCCGCAGGCGAGCGCCTGGTGGCATCTTGTCGTGCTGGGCTTGCCAGTCTTTGCATTCGATGATCATGGTAAAACTCCTGTCCTGGAAAGCGCGGTATGCACCTTCCGAACGACAGATTGCTTGCAGCACCTACCGGCACAGCAGAGCGAAGCGCTTCAGCTGTACCAATGCCTGCCATGCCTGGCCAGCAGGCTACCGGCCTGTTCCGGGCCATTGCTGCCGGCGGCATAGTGGCGGGGCGCCTGAAAGTGCTCCTGCCAACCCTTTATTACCGGGTCGACCCAGTGCCAGGCTGCCTCGACTTCATCGCGGCGCATGAACAGTGTCGAATCACCCTCCACGATGTCCAGCAGCAGCCGTTCGTAAGCTTCCCAACGGCGGGTCTGGCTGAATACCTGGGCCAGGTTCAGGTCCAGTTCAACCGGTTCCAGCCGCATGCCCCTGCCTGGGCTCTTGGTCATCATGCGCAGGCTGATGCGCTCATCCGGTTGCAGCTGGATCAATAGCTGGTTGACCTGGCCACCGCTGAACAGCTCGTGGGGTACCGGCTTGAATTGAATGACGATCTGCGACGAGCGCCGTGCCATGCGCTTGCCGGTGCGTAGATAGAACGGCACACCTGCCCAGCGCCAGTTGTCGATGTGCGCTTCGATGGCCACGAAGGTTTCGGTATCGCTGTCGTTGTCGACGTCCTTTTCGAAGTAGTAAGCCGGCACCTCCTGGCCGCCGATGTGCCCCGCACCGTACTGGCCGCGCACGGTCTTGTCCTGCACGTCCTGGCCAGTGATCGGCTTGAGGGCCCGCAGGATCTTCACCTTTTCGTCGCGCACCGCTTCGGCCTCGAACTGCGCAGGTGGCTCCATGGCCACCAGGCACAGCAGCTGCAACAGGTGGTTTTGCAGCATGTCGCGGGTTGCCCCGGCGCGGTCGTAGTAAGCGCCGCGGTTCTCCACCCCCAGGGTTTCGCAAACGCTGATCTGTACGTGGTCGACCTGATTGTTGCGCCACACCGGCTCCAATAGGGCGTTGGCGAAGCGCAGGGCCATGAGGTTCTGCACGGTTTCCTTGCCCAGGTAGTGGTCGATGCGAAATACCTGGTTTTCGTCGAACACTGCGCCAATCGCTTCGTTGATGGCGGTGGCCGAGGCCAGCGAGTGGCCGATCGGCTTTTCCAGCACGATGCGCGCTTCGGGGTCGGCCAGGCCTGCGTTACGCAGGTGATTGGCAATCGGCACGAACAGGTTGGGAGCGGTGGCCAGGTAGAAAATGCGCGTCAGCCCGCCAGGTTCGCCCAGGTAGCGCGCCAGGCGGCCGAAGTCGGCGCTTTGCGACGCATCCATGGGGAAGTAGTCGAGGCGCGCGGCAAAGCGTTGCCATACATCTTCGTCGAAATCGTTGCGGGCAATCTGCGCTCGGCAATGGCGTTCTGCGAGCTTGAGATATTCGTTACGGCTTATGTTGCGGCGGGCGAGGGCGATGATGCGTACCGCGTTGTTCAGGCGCGCCTCGCGATACAAGTGATAGAGCGCCGGGAGGAGTTTGTGCAGGGCCAGATCGCCTGTGCCACCGAACACCAGAATGTCGCAAGGAATAGTCAAACCGCCACTCTCCACGTTCGTTTAACTGGGCGGGTTGGCGTCCATGTAGTATAACTACAAGAAAGCTACAACCCGGCCAGTCGATCATAACCGAGTCCAGCCCGTGAATCTGTTGCAACATATCGCCCAATCGCGCCACCTGCTGCGCAAATCGGAACTCAAAGTGGCCGACCACGTGCTGCTCGACCCGGCTGCGGTCATGCACAGCTCCATGGCCGACCTGGCGCACAGCGTGGGTATCAGCGAACCGACCATCGTGCGCTTTTGCCGGGCCATCGGTTGCTCGGGCTTCCAGGACCTGAAATTGAAACTGGCGCAGAGCCTGGCCGCCGGGGCCAGTTTTGGCCAGTTCGCCATTCATGAAGACGACTCGGTTGCCGACTACAGCCTGAAGATTTTCGACACCACCCTGCACACGTTGATGGAAGTGCGCGAGCACCTCGACCCGCATGCGCTGCAACAGGCCGTGAGCGCCATGGCCCAGGCGCAGCGTGTGGAGTTCTATGGCTTTGGTGCCTCCGGCGCGGTCGCGGCGGACGCCCAGCACAAGTTCTTCCGCCTGCTGCTCAGTGCGGCCGCGTATTCCGACCCGCACATGCAGGCGATGTCGGCAGTAACCTTGAGGCCTGGCGATGTGGCGGTGTGCATTTCCCAGTCCGGCCGTTCCAAGGACCTGCTGATCACTGCCAACCTGGTGCGTGAGAGCGGTGCCAACCTGATTACATTGTGCCCAAGCCAGACGCCGCTGGCCGAGCTGTCGACCGTGAACCTGGCGATCGACGTGCATGAGGACACCGAAATCTACACCCCGCTGACCTCGCGTATCGCTCACCTGGTGGTAATCGACGTGTTGGCCATGGGCGTGGCCATGGCGCGCGGCCCGAGCCTGGTCAACCACCTGAAAAGCGTGAAGCGCAGCTTGCGCAGCCTGCGTTTGTCGCCCAAGTCGATCAAGGCTACAGACGACTGATTTTCTTTGTCAGCGCAGGCCCTTTCGCGGGTAAACCCGCTCCCACAGGTACTGCGCACCTCTTGAAGTCGGCGCTCTCCCCGTGGGAGCGGGTTTACCCGCGAAAGGGCCAGCATAGGCGAAGCAGATTTAACTGTTTTGTCACCATTCCACAGCCAAACCGTAAACCTTCAAGGCCAGTCTGAAACTCCCGCATCCTATCTGGGAGACAGGCAATGGCACGTGACCACGACGGTATCTACCAACCCAACGCCAAAGCTCGCAAGCAGCAGGAAAAGGATCAGCGCCGCATGGAATACCGCCGCGCGATCGAGGTGTATTGCGACCAACGTCAACTGCTGCGCGACCTGGTGGATTATCCCGAGTTGCAAGCACTCACAGTGTGGCAGTCTTCGGCGGCAACTTCCCCGAAAAACGCTCAACAAGCGCGCTGATCAGCGCACGTTCGCTGCGGATGAACGCCAGAAACGCCAAGGCCACCGGCGACTGCCGCTTGGCCTTGGACTGCACCACGCACCAGCTGCGATACAGCGGCAGCTCTTCCACCGGTAGCTCCTTCAACGCACCCGTGGCCAGTTCCAGGTTGACCGCATGGCGGGTCAGCAGGGCGATCCCCAGGCCGGCGATCACGCACTCGCGCTGGGCATCGGCCGAGGCCACTTCCAGGGTCTGGGTGAAATGCACGCGTTTGTCCTTGAAATACTCCTCGCAGGCCTTGCGCGTGCCTGAGCCTTGCTCGCGTACCAGCAGGGTATGAGGCTCCAGGTCCTGAAGGCGCAGCTGCTCCAGCTTGCACAGGGGGTGCTCGGGCGGTGCCACCGCGATGATCGGGTTGTTGAGGAACGGCAGAAACTCCAGGCCCATGTCCTGCGGCACCATCGACATGATGATGATGTCGTCGCGGTTATCCGAAAGGCGGCGGATGGCCTGGGCCCGATTGACCACCGTCAGGGTCAGGTTGACCTCCGGGTGACGCTGCTTGAAGGCGGCGAACAGGTGTGGCACGAAGTACTTGGCGCTGGACTCGATCGCCAGCTTGAGCTGCCCCTGCAATGAGCCCTGCATGTCCGACAGCTGCATGTCCAGGCTTTCGAGGCGCCCGAAGATGTCGCGGCTGGCGCGTTGCAGGGCTTCGGCCGCTTCGGTCAGGTACAGCTTCTTGCCCACATACTCGAACAGCGGCTGGCCGATCAACTCTTCGAGCTGGCGGATCTGTAGACTAACGGCGGGTTGCGTCAGCGACATCTCCTCCGCCGCACGGCTGTACGAGCGCAAATCGCACACCTCATTGAAGATCTGCAATTGACGCAAAGTCATACGCATCAAGGACTTACGCATTTTACACCCGCCCTTCGGCAATACCTTGTTACTGCACTATAAGCTTTTGCTAATACTGCCCCTAACAAATATTGATTTTTGTTTATCGATCCACAGCGCTAGGGTGAATATGCGACTGGCCAGCAACGTCTGGTCACGCGCCGACCGGTAGAACCGGCTCGACTGTTCCTACGGCTTTGGGAAGACTCCAGTGATAAAAAAAATCCTGATCGCCAACCGAGGTGAAATCGCAGTTCGGATCGTGCGTGCCTGCGCCGAGATGGGCATACGCTCGGTAGCGATCTATTCCGACGCCGACCGGCATGCCTTGCACGTCAAGCGCGCCGACGAAGCCCACAGCATTGGTGCCGAGCCGCTGGCCGGTTACCTGAACCCGCGCAAGCTGGTGAACCTGGCTGTGGAAACCGGCTGTGATGCCCTGCACCCGGGCTATGGTTTCCTGTCGGAAAACGCTGAACTGGCAGAGATCTGCGCCGAGCGCGGGATCAAGTTCATCGGCCCGGCCGCTGACGTCATTCGCCGCATGGGCGACAAGACCGAAGCGCGCCGCACCATGATCGCCGCCGGTGTGCCGGTAACCCCGGGCACCGAAGGCAACGTTGCCGATATTCATGAAGCCTTGAGCGAAGGTGAGCGCATCGGTTACCCGGTAATGCTCAAGGCCACTTCCGGTGGTGGCGGCCGCGGGATTCGCCGTTGCAACAGCCGCGAAGAGCTGGAACAGAACTTCCCACGGGTGATTTCCGAGGCCACCAAGGCCTTTGGTTCGGCCGAAGTGTTCCTGGAAAAGTGCATCGTCAACCCCAAGCACATCGAGGCACAGATCCTCGGTGACAGCTTCGGCAACGTGGTGCACCTGTTCGAGCGCGATTGCTCGATCCAGCGCCGTAACCAGAAGCTCATCGAAATTGCCCCAAGCCCCCAGCTCACGCCCGAGCAGCGCGCCTACATCGGCGACCTGGCAGTGCGTGCGGCCAAGGCGGTGAACTACGAGAACGCCGGCACCGTGGAGTTCCTGCTCGCCGATGGCGAGGTGTACTTCATGGAAATGAACACCCGGGTGCAGGTGGAGCACACCATCACCGAGGAAATCACCGGTATCGACATTGTCCGTGAGCAGATTCGCATCGCCTCGGGCCTGCCGCTGTCGGTCAAGCAGGAAGACATCCAGCACCGCGGTTACGCGCTGCAGTTCCGCATCAACGCGGAAGACCCGAAGAACAACTTCCTGCCCAGCTTCGGCAAGATCACCCGTTACTACGCCCCCGGCGGCCCGGGCGTGCGTACCGATACAGCGATCTACACCGGCTATACCATTCCGCCGTTCTACGACTCCATGTGCCTGAAACTGGTGGTGTGGGCGTTGACCTGGGAAGAGGCCATGGACCGCGGCCTGCGAGCCCTGGACGACATGCGCGTGCAAGGGGTGAAGACCACCGCCGCCTACTACCAGGAAATCCTGCGCAACCCGGAATTCCGTAGCGGCCAGTTCAATACCAGCTTCGTCGAAAGCCACCCTGAACTGACCAACTACTCGATCAAGCGCAAACCCGAAGAGCTGGCCCTGGCCATCGCCGCCGCCATCGCCGCCCACGCAGGCCTGTGAGGAAACCTATAATGTCCAAGAAAATTCACGTAACCGACACGATCCTGCGCGACGCCCACCAGTCCCTGCTGGCCACCCGCATGCGTACCGAAGACATGCTGCCGATCTGCGACAAGCTCGACAAAGTCGGCTACTGGTCGCTGGAAGTCTGGGGCGGCGCCACCTTCGACGCCTGCGTGCGCTTCCTCAAGGAAGACCCATGGGAGCGCCTGCGCAAGCTGCGCGCAGCCCTGCCCAACACCCGCCTGCAAATGCTGCTGCGCGGCCAGAACCTGCTGGGCTACCGCCACTACAGCGACGACGTGGTCAAGGCCTTTGTCGCCAAGGCTGCGGTAAACGGCATCGATGTGTTCCGCATCTTCGACGCCATGAACGACGTGCGTAACCTGCGCGTGGCCATCGAAGCGGTAAAGGCCGCCGGCAAGCACGCCCAGGGCACCATCGCCTACACGGTCAGCCCTGTGCACACCATCGACGCCTTTGTTGCCCAGGCCAAGCAGATGGAAGCCATGGGTTGCGACTCGGTGGCAATCAAGGACATGGCCGGCCTGCTGACCCCATTCGCCGCTGGTGAACTGGTCAAGGCGCTGAAGGCCGAGCAGTCGCTGCCGGTGTTCATCCACTCCCACGACACCGCCGGCCTGGCCGCCATGTGCCAGCTGAAAGCGGTGGAAAACGGCGCCGACCACATCGACACCGCGATCTCCAGCTTCGCCTGGGGCACCAGCCACCCGGGTACCGAGTCGATGGTTGCTGCGCTCAAGGGCAGCGAGTTCGACACCGGCCTGGACCTGGAGCTGCTGCAGGAAATCGGCTTGTACTTCTACGCCGTGCGCAAGAAGTACCACCAGTTCGAAAGCGAATTCACCGCCGTGGATACCCGCGTGCAGGTCAACCAGGTGCCGGGCGGCATGATTTCCAACCTGGCCAACCAGCTGAAAGAGCAGGGCGCGCTCAACCGCATGAACGAAGTGCTGGCAGAGATCCCGCGTGTGCGTGAAGACCTCGGCTTCCCGCCGCTGGTGACGCCGACCTCGCAGATCGTCGGCACCCAGGCGTTCTTCAACGTGCTGGCCGGCGAGCGCTACAAGACCATCACCAACGAAGTGAAGCTGTACCTGCAAGGCGGTTACGGCAAGGCCCCGGGTGTGGTCAACGAGCAGCTGCGCCGCCAGGCCATCGGCAGCGAAGAAGTGATCGACGTGCGCCCGGCCGACTTGCTGAAGCCAGAGATGGCCAAGCTGCGTACCGACATCGGCGCCTTGGCCCGTTGCGAAGAGGACGTGCTGACTTTTGCCATGTTCCCGGACATTGGCCGCAAGTTCCTTGAAGAACGCGAAGCCGGCACTCTCACCCCGGAAGCCCTGTTGCCGATTCCGGAGGCTGGCGCCGTTTCTGCGCCAGGCGGCGAAGGCGTACCGACCGAATTTGTCATCGACGTGCACGGCGAAACCTACCGCGTCGACATCACCGGCGTTGGCGTGAAGGCTGAAGGCAAGCGCCACTTCTACCTGTCGATCGACGGCATGCCGGAAGAAGTGGTGTTCGAGCCACTCAACGAGTTCGTCGGCGGCGGCAGCAAGCGCAAGCAAGCCACCGACCCAGGCCACGTCAGCACCAACATGCCAGGCAACATCGTCGATGTACTGGTCAAGGAAGGTGACGTGGTCAAGGCTGGCCAGGCCGTGCTGATCACCGAAGCCATGAAGATGGAAACCGAAGTGCAGGCGGCCATCGCCGGCAAGGTCGTGGCCATCCATGTGGCCAAGGGCGATCGCGTGACGCCGGGTGAGATCCTGATCGAGATCGAAGGCTGAGATAAGCCCTCATCTACAAGCGGTTAACCTCTGGGGAGCGGATGCTCCCCTTTTTTTGTGCTGTATTTGCCGGCCTCTTCGCGGGTTTACCCGCGAAGAGGCCGGCAGGTTCAATATCATCCTCAGCCTTTGCGGCATGCCTCAAGCGTTTCTACCTGGCCTCCCGGCTGCTGATTTTCCTCACTCAACCACCGCTCGAACCCGGCAGCCACCGCCGGCCACTCATCATCGGTAATCGAATACCACGCCGTATCGCGGTTATGGTCCTTCACCACCAGGTGCTTGCGGAATACCCCTTCGTAGACGAAGCCGAACCGTTCAGCCGCGCGCTTGGAGCGCGCGTTGGCATTGTTGCACTTCCACTCCAGCCGGCGGTTGCCCAGTTCGAAGCCCAGCTTGCCCAGCAGGTACACCGCCTCGGTGCCCTTGGGTGTGCGCTGCATGGCGGCGCCGAAGGCGATGTGGCCGATTTCGATGCGGCCGTGGTCGGGCACGATCGACATCAGGCTGAGAATGCCTTGGGCCTGGCCGCTGGGGCGGTCGATGACGGTGTAGAACAGCGGGTCGCGCCCCGCGGCGTTGCCTTCCAGCCAGCGGTCGAAGGCAGCACGTTCGGCGAACGGGCCATAGGGCAGGTAGTCCCACAGCACCGGGTCGGCGGTTGGGCCTTGCAGCACTTCCCAGAGGTCGTCGCCATGGCGCGCCGGGTCGAGCTTTTCCAGGCGGATGAAGCGGCCGTCAATAGGCTCGGCCTCGGGCGTTGCGGCGGGTTTCCAGTTCAATGCGTCTGTCATGTTCGGCCTACAAGCCTTTGCGGAATTGGATGAAGCCCGAGCGCTCGGCAACCTGCTGATACAGGCTGATGGCGGTGGCATTGGTTTCGTGGGTCAGCCAGTGAACCTTGACGCAGTTGTCGGCCTTGGCTGTGGTGTAGACGTGCTCGATCAGCTGGCGACCAATACCCAGGCCGCGTTGCGAGCTGTCCACGTACAGGTCCTGCAGGTAGCAGGAGTTTTCGATGCTCCAGTTGGAACGATGGTAGATGAAGTTGACCATCCCCACCGCCTTGCCATCGACCCAGGCCAGTGCCGAATGGGTCGGCTCACTTGGGTCGAGCAGGCGCTGCCAGGTGCTCAGGCTGACTTCATCGGCCAACTCGGTTTCATAGAAGTGCAGGTAGGCCTGCCACAGGGCGAGCCAGGCGGCATGGTCTTGGGCGCTGACGGGGCGCAGGGTAATGCTGGGCATGGGGCTATTCCTTCACAGTTGGCGCATGTGCGCCGCGAGTTGGTTGTCCAGTTGATCGGGGCTGGCGCTCAGGCCTTCGCGCACGCCGGCGATGTCTTGCTCGGAGCGGTTCTGGCTGAGCTTGCGCGCACCTTGCAGGCGGGCGATGGGCAGGCGGATACCGACGATGGCGCGGAGCATGCCGTCGATGTAGTCAGCCGGGGCATCGGCGACGCTCCACGGTTCGTTGCGGCCTTGTTCATGGCGCTCGGTCAGGCGGCTGACGATAGCGAGCAGAGGCTCGGCTTCATGGATGACTTCGGCCGGGCCATAAGCGTGCACCGCCAGGTAGTTCCAGGTCGGCACCACTTTGGGGTTGTCGGCTTTGCTCGGGTAGTAGCTGGGGCTGACATAGGAATCGGCGCCGGGGAAGACCAGCAGGGCTTCGCCACCTTGTGTCAGGTCCTGCCATTGGCGATTGGCCCGTGCCAGGTGCGCATAGACGGTGCCGAACTCGCCCTCGGTGGTATCGACCAGCACCGGCAGGTGTGTGGCCAGCAGGCCTTGCTCGCCTTGGCTGACCAGCACGGCAAGGCGGGTGTCGAGCATGTGCTGGTGAAGGCGGCCGAGGTCGTGTTCCTGGTGCGGTTTGCTGTTGTACATGCTCGGTTTCCTTGTGCAATGGTGCCATCCTAGGCAGGCTATTGGTTCTGGGTAAGAGCCATTAAAGCCTTATTTGATAGGTCCAATAGCATGAGCGAAAGCCCCCTCGTTTTGCCTTTCGACCCTTCCGGGATCGCCCTGGACCGCCGCCGCGGGCTCAGCCAGCAGCTTTACCAGGCGCTGCGTGCGAGGGTGCTGGACGGCCGCTTGAGCAGCGGTACCCGGCTGCCGGCCACCCGCGAGTTGGCCACCATGCTGGTGCTGTCACGCAACAGCGTGGTGCGGGCCTATGACCAGTTGTACGCCGAGGGCTACATCGAAAGCCGGGTGGGCGATGGCACCTATGTAAGCCGGCTACCAAAACTATCCACACAAGTATCCACAGGGTTATCCCATGGGTTATCAACAGACTTGTCCACATTTTCAGTAAAAGACACTGAGGATTTATCCAGCAACCGACGTTCCAGTGAAGCTTTGCAGCGGCTGAAAACCAACCACTTGCCGCCGCCAAGAAGCGGCCAGCCGCGTGCTTTTCGCGTGGGTATTCCCGCATTCGACCTGTTCCCGTTTGACGTCTGGGCCAAGCTGCAGGCGGGTTTCTGGCGTAATCCGAGCCCCGCACAACTGGGTTATGGCGACCCGGCGGGCGAGCCGATGCTGCGCGAACTGATCGCTGCCTACTTGCGTCGATCGCGTGGGTTGAGTTGCATGGCTGAACAAATTGTGATCACCAGTGGTGCACAGCAGGCCATCAGCCTTTGTGCACAGTTGCTGTTGCAGCCAGGTGACGCGGTGGCTGTGGAAAACCCGGGCTATCGGGCGGCTGGCCATGCCTTCGCACTGGCGGGTGGCCGAGTGCTTGGCGTACCGGTGGATGAAGAGGGGATGGACTGCGGCCGGCTCGGGCAGTTGGAGGGTTGCCGCCTGGCCTACGTGACGCCTGCTCACCAGTACCCGACCGGGGTAACCATGA
The DNA here is from genome assembly GCF_052112345.1 of Pseudomonas sp. SAS7. Taxonomy (NCBI): domain Bacteria; kingdom Pseudomonadati; phylum Pseudomonadota; class Gammaproteobacteria; order Pseudomonadales; family Pseudomonadaceae; genus Pseudomonas; species Pseudomonas sp. SAS7. Next base: position 171,038 of record NZ_JBEGGO010000002.1, read on the forward strand.
GCCTGGCGCGTCGCCTGGAACTGCTGGCCTGGGCTGACCGCAACGATGGCTGGATCATCGAGGACGACTACGACGGCGAGTACCGATACAGCGGCGCGCCCTTGGCCCCGTTGGCGGCGCTCGACCGGCACGGGCGGGTACTGTACGTCGGCACCTTCGGCAAGATTGCCTTCCCGGCGCTGCGCCTGGGCTATCTGGTGCTCCCACCGCAGTTGGCGCAGGCGTTCAGCCAGGGCAAGGCCCTTGCGGTGCGCCATTCTGAGGTCAGCAGCCAATGCGTGATGGCCGAGTTCATCGCCCGCGGGCACTTTCAGCGGCATATCCGGCGCATGCGCAAGGCAGCGTTGAGCCGACGCAATGTGCTCAAGGCAGGCTGGCCTGTGGATATTGCAGGTTTGGGCGCCATGCCAGCAGTGGCGGCCGGGCTGCATGTGAAGGTTGATGTGGATAACTTTGCGCGGGAGCAGGAACTCGTGGCCAAGGCTGAAGCGGTGGGTGTGGAGGTTACGCCGCTGAGTAATTTCTGGTTGGCGGACAGCGAGGTGCCTGTGGATAAGCGGGCGGGGCTGGTGCTGGGCTTCGCGGCGGTGCCAGAGGGGGAGATTGCCGAGGCGCTGATGAAACTGCGTAAGGCCTGGAGAAGGTGAATGGGGCCGCTGTGCGGCCCAATCGCCGGCAAGCCAGCTCCCACAGAGTCCGCGTGGCATGCGAACAATGTGGGAGCGGGCGACTCAGGTGCCGGACTTGATCCGCGTCCAGGCCCGGGTCCTGGCCCGCTCTGCATCCCTCGCCAATGGCTTGAGGGTATACAGCTTGGCCATCGCCTCTGCCGTCGGGTACAGGTTGGGGTTGTTGCGAATCGCCGGGTTCACCTTGTCGGTCGCATCCTTGTTCGGGTTGGGGTACCCGACAAAGTCGCTGATCGGCGCAATCACCTCTGGCCGCAGCAGGTAATTGATGAACGTGTGGGCATCTCCCGGGTTGGCCGCATTCTTTGGAATCGCCAGCATGTCGAACCAGATCGGCGCGCCTTCCTTGGGCAGGCGCATGTCCACCACCACGTCGTTCTTGGCTTCGCGGGCGCGGTTGGCGGCCTGCGAGAAGCTGCCGCTGTAGCCCACCGCCACGCAGATATCGCCATTGGCGATGTCTGCCATGTACTTCGAGGAGTGGAAGTAGGTGATGTACGGGCGAATCTTCAGCATCAGTGCCTCAGCCTTCTTGTAGTCGGCCGGTTTGTCACTGTTCGGTGGCAAGCCCAGGTACTGCAGGGCCAGCGGCAGAATTTCCGAAGGCGAGTCGAGCAGGGCCACGCCGCACTGCTTGAGCTTGGCGATGTTCTCTTCCTTGAAGATCAGGTCCCAGCTGTCTACCGGCGCATTGTCGCCGAGCGCAGCCTTGACCTTGGCCGGGTTGAAGCCGATCAGCACGGTGCCGTACATGTACGGCACGGCAAACTTGTTACCCGGGTCGTTGGCCTCGATCAGCTTCATCAGCGCCGGGTCCAGGTGTTGCCAGTTTGGCAGCTTGCTGCGGTCCAGCGGCTGGAATACCCCGGCCTCGATCTGCTTGGCGAGGAACACGTTGGACGGCACCACCACGTCATAGCCGGAGTTGCCGGTGAGCAGCTTGGCCTCCAGCGCTTCGTTGGTGTCGAAGATGTCGTAGATCAGTTTGACGCCGCTGTCCTTCTGGAAGTCGGTCAAGGTCTGCGGGGTGATGTAATCGAACCAGTTATACACACGCAAGGTGCGCTGCTCGGCCTGGGCTTGCAGGGCACCGGTGAACAGGGTGGCAGCGATGAACGGGGCGAGCAGACGCTTGAGTCGGACCATTACCGGGCTCCTGGCTGGGCGCGCTGGAAGCCTTCCAGCACATTGACCGCGTTGATACCGATTTCTTCCACAGCGTAGCCGCCTTCCATCACGAACAGGGTCGGCTTGCCGAGCTGGGCGATGCGCTTGCCCATTTCCAGGTAGTCCGGGCTGTCGAGCTTGAACTGGGAGATGGGGTCATCCTTGAACGTGTCCACACCCAACGAGATGACCAGCACGTCGGCGTCATAGCTGGCGATGCGCTGGCAGGCATCTTCCAGCGCAGCGTTCCAGGCGGCCCAGTCGCTGCCGGCCGGCAAGGGGTAATTGATGTTGCAGCCCTCGCCGGCACCTTCCCCGGTTTCGTCGGCATAGCCGAGGAAGAACGGGAATTCGTCCTGCGGGTCGCCGTGGATCGAGGCGAAGAACACATCGTCGCGGCTGTAGAAGATGTCCTGGGTGCCGTTGCCGTGGTGGTAGTCGACGTCGAGGATGGCGACTTTGCGCTTGCCCTGGTCGAGGAACGCCTGGGCGGCGATGGCAGCGTTGTTCAGGTAGCAGTAGCCGCCCATCACTTCACCCGCGGCGTGGTGCCCTGGCGGACGGCACAGGGCAAAGGCCGAATGGGCGCCTTGCTGGATCGCTGCCTGGGCGGTGAGGGCGACTTGCGCAGCACTGTAGGCAGCCTGCCAGGTACCCGCGGTGATGGGGGCGCCGGCGTCGAAACTGTAGTAACCCAGTTCGCCATGCAGGCCGGTGGGCTTCACCTGGCGTAGCGTGCGGGCCGGCCAGGTGAAGGGCAGCAGGTCACCTTCGTGGCCCAGTGCGGCCCAGCGGGCCCAGGCGCCTTCGAAGAAATCCAGGTAGTCGGCGCTGTGGATGCGCAGCAATGGCGCACGGCCGAAGTCGGTCGGGCCCTGGACGTCGCCGAGGTTGCGCTTTTTCACCTGGTCGAGCACATGGTCGGCGCGCGAAGGCATTTCGAAGCAGGGCATCAGCTTGCCGTCGATCAGCTCGCAGCGGCCGTGGTGCAGGCGGTGGTCATCGGAATAGATCGTCAGCATTGTTGTTCTCCGGGTGGGTACTGGCGTGGGTCCATTGTCATGGGCGGGTCAGTGGCGGAGAACGACGCAAACGGCCAAAAGGGGATCGATGTGGCCAAGGTTGATTGGCTTGTGCTGGCCCTGTCGCCGGCAAGCCAGCTCCCACAAGTACCGCACAGGCCTTGAATGCAGCGCAGTACCTGTGGGAGCTGGCTTGCCGGCGACAGGGCCGGAACAGGTCAACCGCGGAAGTGGCTGGGTGCCACACCACTCCAGCGCTGGAAGGCATGGCGGAAGCTGGCCGTCTCGCTGAACCCCAAGGTCTCGGCAATACGGTAGATGGGCATCTGCTCATCGGCCAGCAACTGCTTGGCTCGTTCGAACCTGAGCTCGTCCAGCAGCTGTTGATAACTGCTGCCCAGCGCCTGCAAATGCCGGCGCAAGGTGCGCGAGGAGCAGTTCATCTGCCGTGCCAGGCCCTCCAGCCCAGGCGCGGCATCCAGTTGCTGTGCCAGCAGCTGGCGAATCCGCCCCAGCCAGGCCTGACGGCCGGTGAACTCAAGGTTCAGGCGCCGGCAGCGTTCGCTCATGGCCTTGTGGGTAATCGGGTCGGCCAGCGGCAGCGGCGTATCCAGCCAGCGCCGCTCGAAGGCAAAGGCATTGTCCTCGGCGGCAAACCCGACCGGGCACTGGAATGCACCGGCATAGCGCGCGTGGTAGTCGGGCCGTGGGTGCTCGAAGCGGGCGCCCAGCAATGGTAGCGGGCGGCCAAGCAGGTCATCGCAGATGACTTTCAGCGACACCAGGCAGAACTCTGCGTTGAAAGCGCTCAGCGCCGGGCTGTCGTGGTAATCGCTGGCGCTGAACCAGACCCGCTGGCCATCGTCGAGCAACCGCAGCTTGAAGACTGTTCCCAGCAGTGCCGGATATTGCAGCGCCAGGCGCAAGGCGTCACCCAAAGTGGCACTGGAGAGCAGGGCGTAACCCAGCATGCCGTAGCACGACACGTGCATGCGGCGGCCCAGTTCCAGGCCGATGTCCTCGCGCCGGGCCACGGCGTTGGCGCACACCTGCAGTTCCTGCTGGGTGGTGATGCGCGCATCGGCGTGCCCCAGGTCTGCCGGGCCAATGCCGCTGCCGGCCAGCAGCGCCGAAGCCTCGCAACCGTCTGCCTGGAAGACGTTGAGGATCAGCGAAACTGCGTTGAGGGTGGTCAGGTGACTGTGCAGCATGCTGGGTAATCCCGGGGGGCTGGGACGCATTATGGAGCAAGTTGTGTGCCGATATCCCGGTGCCGCTTTGCGGCCCCGCCATCCCTCAGGCAAAAAAAAGGCCCGAAGCAATCGCTCGGGCCTTGAAAGGTTGAGAGGTGTCTAGTCCCTTAACCTGGTGAGACTGTTTGCAGCGGCCGGGTTACGCCTTCAGCGGAACCAGACGTGGAGCGATCATGTTTTCCGGACGCAGGATGTCGTTGAGCATCTCTTCGTCCAGCAGCTTCTCTTCGCGCACCAGTTCCAGTACGCCGCGGCCGGTTTCCAGGGCAACGCGGGCGATACGGGTGGCGTTTTCGTAGCCGATGTACGGGTTCAGGGCGGTGACCAGGCCGATCGAGTGCTCGACCAGTTCACGGCAGCGCTGTTCGTTGGCAGTGATGCCGACGATGCAGTGCTCGCGCAGCATGTCCATGGCGCGTTGCAGCAGGCGGATCGAGTCGAAGATCTTGTAGGCGATCAGCGGCTCCATCACGTTCAGCTGCAGCTGGCCACCTTCGGCGGCGACGGTCAGGGCCAGGTCGTTGCCCATGATGGCGAAGGCGACTTGGTTGACGGCTTCCGGGATAACCGGGTTGACCTTGCCTGGCATGATCGAGCTGCCTGGCTGACGCGCTGGCAGGTTGATCTCGTTGATGCCGGTGCGCGGGCCGCTGGACAGCAGGCGCAGGTCGTTGCAGATCTTCGACAGCTTGACGGCGGTACGCTTGAGCATGCCGGAGAACAGCACGAAGGCGCCCATGTCGGAGGTGGCTTCGATCAGGTCGGCAGCTGGCACCAGCGGCTGGCCGCTGATGGTTGCCAGGCGCTGTACGGCGAGCATCTGGTAGCCCGGGTCGGCGTTGATGCCGGTACCGATGGCAGTACCACCCAGGTTGATTTCGGTCAGCAGCTCAGGCGCCAGCGAACGCAGACGGTTGAGGTCTTCGGTCATGGTGGTGGCGAAGGCGCGGAATTCCTGGCCCAGGGTCATCGGCACGGCGTCTTGCAGTTGGGTACGGCCCATCTTCAGTACGTGGTCGAACTCTTTACCTTTGGCTGCGAAGGCCTGGATCAGGCTGTCGAGGCTGGCCAGCAGAGCGTCGTGACCCAGCAGCAGGCCCAGACGGATAGCGGTCGGGTAGGCGTCGTTGGTCGACTGCGCCATGTTCACATCGTTGTTCGGGTGCAGGTACTGGTACTCACCCTTCTGGTGGCCCATGGCCTCCAGCGCGATGTTGGCGATGACTTCGTTGGCGTTCATGTTGGTAGAAGTACCAGCACCGCCTTGAATCATGTCCACCACGAACTGCTCGTGGTAGTCGCCCTTGATCAGTCGTGCGCAGGCTGCGCTGATCGCGGCGTGCTTGGCATCGCTCAAGTGCCCCAGCTCACGGTTGGCGTCAGCAGCTGCCTGCTTGACCATCGCCAGGCCCACTACCAGTTTCGGGTAGTGCGACAGCGGAACGCCGGAGAGGTGGAAGTTGTTGGCAGCGCGCAGGGTCTGGATGCCGTAGTAGGCATCAGCAGGAACTTCAAGGGTACCCAACAGATCTTTTTCGACGCGGAACGATGCAGCGGAGGACATGATGTATATCATCTCGAATTTGACCCGGCACATGCCGGAATGGCGCCAATCCTAGGCCTGAAGGTGATTTTGCGGCCAATGCTGTTGCACGCTAACCTATGCACAAACGGCATAGTGTTTCATGTGACGCCAATTGACATTCGAGCGTGTTCCATTTTGGTGCACGCCGGGAGATGTGCTTCGTGAACCTTGAAAGCAAATGGCTGGAAGATTTCAGTGCGCTGGCTTCTACCCGCAGTTTTTCCCAGGCCGCAGAGCGGCGTTTCGTCACCCAACCGGCCTTCAGCCGGCGTATTCGCAGCCTTGAAGCGGCGTTGGGGTTGCAACTGGTGAATCGTTCCCGCACGCCCATCGAACTGACCGAAGCCGGCCAGCTTTTTCTCGTCACAGCGCGCACGGTTGTCGACCAGTTGGGCGAAATTCTCCGCCATTTGCATCATCTTGAGGGCGGGCAGGGCGAGGTGGTGCAGGTGGCTGCGGCACACTCCCTGGCGTCGGGCTTTTTCCCCCGGTGGGTGGCCCAGTTGCGCAACGACGGTTTGAACATCGCCACGCGCCTGGTTGCGACTAACGTCGGAGATGCCGTGCATGCATTACGCGAAGGTGGCTGCGACCTGATGCTGGCCTTCTATGACCCGGACGCGGCCCTGCAGATGGACGCCGAGATCTTCCCGTCGCTGCACATGGGCAACACCGAAATGTTGCCGGTGTGCGCCGTGGATGCCGATGGCAAGCCGTTGTTCGACCTGGAAGGTGAGGGCAGCGTACCGTTGCTGGCCTATACCGCTGGCGCCTTCCTGGGCCGCTCGGTCAATTTGCTGCTGCGCCAGCGCAACCTGCGCTATACAACGGTCTATGAAACCGCCATGGCCGACAGCCTCAAGAGCATGGCGCTGGAGGGCATGGGTATTGCCTGGGTACCGCGCCTGTCGATGCGTGGCGAGCTGGAGCGGGGCGAGCTGGCCGTCTGTGGCGGCAGCCAGTGGCACGTGCCACTGGAAATTCGCCTGTACCGCTGCGCCCTGGTGCGCAAGGCCAACGTCAGGCTGTTATGGCGCAAGCTCGAGGGTACGGCGGCGGTTGACCCAAAAGTCAGCCAAAGCCCCGAAAAATAAGGCCCGACAGTTGGTCGCCGGGGTGCCTTAAACGCACCACCTTACGGTATACTGCGCGGCCTTTCGACCGGATGCGTCCGGTCCAGATCAGCAAACAAGCCACGCCGGTCGTCCCGCGTGGCTTGTTGTTTTTTGACGCGCCCGCGGGCGCACAAGCGAAGAGGCTCGACGATGAGTGCACTGGTTGGCGTGATCATGGGCTCCAAGTCCGATTGGTCCACCCTTAGCCACACCGCCGATATGCTGGAAAAACTCGGCATTCCCTACGAAGTGAAGGTGGTTTCTGCCCACCGCACCCCGGATCTGCTGTTCCAGTATGCCGAGGAGGCCGAAGGCCGCGGCATCGAGGTGATCATCGCCGGTGCCGGTGGCGCAGCCCACCTGCCAGGCATGTGCGCCGCCAAGACCCACCTGCCGGTGCTGGGCGTGCCGGTGCAGTCGTCGATGCTGTCGGGTGTCGATTCGCTGCTGTCGATCGTGCAGATGCCAGCCGGCGTGCCGGTTGCCACGCTGGCCATCGGCCGTGCCGGTGCGATCAACGCTGCGCTGCTGTCGGCCAGCATCCTGGGCGCCAAGTACCCGCAGTACCACGCGGCGCTCAAGCAGTTCCGCACGGAACAGACCGACACTGTGCTGGACAACCCAGACCCGCGCCAGGCTTGAGGCTCAACCCATGAAGATCGGTGTAATCGGTGGCGGCCAGCTGGGCCGCATGCTGGCCCTGGCGGGCACCCCGCTGGGCATGAACTTCGCCTTCCTCGACCCGGCACCGGACGCCTGTGCCGCGCCGTTGGGCGAGCACCTGCGTGCCGACTACGGCGACCAGGACCACCTGCGCCAGCTGGCCGACGAAGTCGACCTGGTCACTTTCGAGTTCGAAAGCGTCCCGGCCGAGACCGTGGCCTTCCTCTCGCAGTTCGTGCCGGTGTACCCCAGCGCCGAAGCGCTGCGCATCGCCCGCGACCGTCTGTTCGAAAAAAGCATGTTCCGCGACCTGGGTATCCCGACTCCGGCCTTCGCCGACATCCTCTCCCAGGCAGACCTGGACGCTGCGGTAGCCAGCATCGGCCTGCCGGCCGTGCTGAAAACCCGCACCCTGGGCTACGACGGCAAGGGTCAGAAGGTGCTGCGCACGCCAGAAGACGTGGTAGGCACCTTCGCCGAGCTGGGCAGCGTGCCGTGCCTGCTGGAAGGCTTCGTGCCGTTCACTGGCGAAGTGTCGCTGGTGGCCGTGCGTGCCCGTGATGGCGAAACCCGCTTCTACCCGCTGGTGCACAACACCCACGAAAGCGGCATCCTGCGCCTGTCGGTGGCCAGCCAGGCGCACCCGCTGCAGGCCCTGGCCGAAGACTACGTGGGCCGTGTGCTGCAGAAGCTGGACTACGTCGGCGTCATGGCCTTCGAGTTCTTTGAAGTGGACGGTGGCCTGAAGGCCAACGAAATCGCCCCGCGCGTGCACAACTCCGGGCACTGGACCATCGAAGGCGCCGAGTGCAGCCAGTTCGAGAACCACCTGCGCGCCGTTGCCGGCCTGCCGCTGGGCTCGACCGCCAAGGTGGGCGAGAGTGCGATGCTCAACTTCATCGGTGAAGTGCCGGCCGTGGACAAGGTTGTCGCCATCGGCGACTGCCACCTGCACCACTACGGCAAGGCCTTCAAGGTCGGCCGCAAGGTTGGCCACGCCACCCTGCGCTGCCATGACATGGCCACCCTCGAGCGCAAGATTGCCGAAGTAGAGGCTCTGATCAGTAACTGATCGGGCTGCAAATCGAACTTCTGCAAGCGGCTTGCCCTCTGAACATGGCAACAAGCCAAAGCCCGTCTAGGCTTTGGCTTGCTCCATATTCACTGCAGAGGGATTGCCATGGGCATCATTGGAACCATCTTCATCGGCCTCATCGTCGGCCTGCTGGCCCGCTTCATCAAGCCGGGCGACGACAGCATGGGCTGGATCATGACCATCCTGCTGGGTATTGCCGGCTCCTTGCTGGCTACCTATGGCGGCCAGGCACTGGGCATCTACCAAGCCGGGCAGGCGGCGGGCTTCTTTGGCGCGCTGGTCGGTGCCGTGGTCCTTCTGGTGATCTACGGATTCATCAAGAAACGCTGAATACTGGTTAGAATGCCCGGCAATTCATTCGAGTTGCCGAGCATTGCCATGCGAGCCTTTTTCCTCGTCCCCCTCCTGTTGGCCAGTACCCTGGCCCATGCCGAACTGCCTGAAACCGACTGGCTGGAGCTGATGCCCAAGTCGGATCAGAAGGCGCTCGAGCAAATGCCCGAAATCGACCACAACTCGCCAGAAGCCATGGGCACGTTTACCGACAAGGGCGGGCTGAAACAGAGCAAGGGCCTGCCAGCGGTGATGTATTCGACCAAGACCGTGGCGGCCATGAACGGCAAGGACATTCGTCTGGGCGGCTACCCGGTGCCGCTGGAAAGCGATGCCAAGGGCAACAGCACGCTGTTCTTCCTGGTGCCGTACCCAGGCGCGTGCATTCATGTGCCGCCACCGCCGCCGAACCAGCTGGTGCTGGTGCGCTACCCGAAAGGGTTGAAGATCGATGACATCTACACACCGCTGTGGGTCAGCGGCAAGCTGAAGGTGGAAAAGGTCAGCAATGACCTGGCCGATGCGGCCTATGCACTGGATGCGGGCAAGGTGAGGGTGGTGGAAGACGCAGACCTCTGATTGCCTGCACCGGCGTATTCGCGGGTAAACCCGCTCCCACAGGGTCACCACGGGCCTCAGGCGTTGCGCGGTCCCTTGTAGGAGCGACCTTGTGTCGCGAAAGGACCGCGCAGCGGTCCCGGGGGCTTCAGATCAAAGCGCTTCGCTGGCAACTACCACGCTCAGTGAATGACTCGCGCCAGGCTTCAATTCCACCAGGTCATCCCACACATTCGCTGTCTCGATGCACAGCATGCGCTGCCAGCCGTCGTCAGCCATGTCCGCCAGCTCCCTGGCCCGCTCGGTCCATGGGTTCCAGATCACCGCCGACCGCGAGCCACTGCTGGTCAGGGTAATCCGCCGGTTCCAGTGCGGGTCGACAATGCTCAGGGTCTGCGGGGTGTCGAGGTAGATCCGGTCAGTCTCCCCGGCAAACCCCAGTGCGCCCTGCTGCTGACGCTGTTCCCAGTCCGCAAGGGTTTCGATATAGCCCAGGCCTTCGACGCCTTCGACCCGCGCCTGGCGCACATCGCTGACCGCGAAGTAACTGTGCAGTGCCTGGCTGATGGTAACGGGGGTATTACCCATGTTGCGGCTTGTCAGCTTAAGCTTCAGCGCATCACCCAGCTCCACCACCAGTTTCAGTTCGACGTCATGGGGCCAGCCGGGCAGGTCGCCCTGCGCTTCAGGCAATTCGAATTCGATGCGCAGGCCGTTGCCCGTTTCCTCGATACCCAGCAGCTGCCAGTCACGCGAGCGCGCCAGCCCGTGAGCAGGCGCCTGCTCGCCGTGGTACATGGCCTGAACGGCCTGGGGGTTGCGCTGCAGGTTGCCGAACCACGGCCAGCACACCGGCACACCGGCGCGTACCGACTTGCCGTGGCGGAAGATGGCCTGGTCGCTCAGCCACAGCAGCGGCGGCTCGCCGACCCGCTGGTAGCTGAGGATCTGTGCGCCCTGCTGGGCGATCAGGAGTTCGGCGCGGTCGCTGCTGATACGCCAGCAGTTGAGTTCGCCATGTTGCTCGGTTACGACCTGGAAGGTAGCCATTGCGTTCGTCTCATTGATTGCCAGTGGGCCTTGGACCCGGGCATATGCAATGAGTTTACCGCCCGCGTGGCTCAGCGACGAGGCACGGAACGGGTGCGGCCACTGCCGTCGATGGCAACGAAGACGAATGCCGCTTCGGTAACCTTGCGCCATTCACTGGACAACGGGTCGTCGCTCCACACTTCGACCATCATCTGGATCGAGCTGCGGCCGATTTCCAGGGTCTGGGTATAGAACGACAGCTGTGCGCCCACCGCGACGGGTACCAGGAACGCCATGCGTTCGATGGCCACGGTCGCCACACGGCCTCCGGCGACGCGGCTGGCCATGGCGGTGCCGGCCAGGTCCATCTGGGCAACCAGCCAGCCGCCGAAGATGTCGCCAAACCCGTTGGTTTCGCGCGGGAGTGCGGTGATCTGCAAGGCCAGGTCGCCTTGCGGGATTGGATCTTCTTGTTCGAGCTCAATCATGCGATGGGGCCTCTGACCCGTGACGCTTTTCGTTGGTGTGGCGCAAAGGCCGGGTAAACGATTCAGCTTGAAACATACTACGCCGATTTCGTTTCACTGGACGGCCGTAGGGAAACTCTGCGAAACCGTCTGACATAAAGACCGGCGTTTTCGCACAACATCCCACGCTGGCAGCAACCTTTTCCTACGAATCGCCAGTATATAGAGCATAACTGCCAGCGACGACCGCGCATTCATGAATATCTGTATGGATTTTGTATCGCTTTCGGCGCGCCTCGGCAATTTGCTATCTTCGCTTGTCTCCCAATCCAGAAGCCGCGTGCCAAGCGGCCTGCATGCCCTACAAGAGAACAACGAGCGATGACTTCCGTGCCGAGCAGTATCGAGCAGCCCCCGCGGCCGCTGACCCGCAGTGATTACAAGACACTCTCACTGTCCGCCCTGGGTGGCGCACTGGAGTTCTACGACTTCATCATCTTCGTGTTCTTCGCCACGGTGGTTGGCAAGCTGTTCTTCCCGGCCGACATGCCCGAGTGGTTGCGCCTGATGCAAACGTTCGGCATTTTCGCCGCCGGCTACCTGGCGCGGCCGCTGGGCGGCATCATCATGGCTCACTTCGGTGACCTGCTCGGGCGCAAGAAGATGTTCACCCTGAGCATCTTCATGATGGCCCTGCCGACCCTGATCATGGGCCTGCTGCCAACCTATGCCCAAATTGGCATGTGGGCGCCGATCCTGCTGCTGCTGATGCGGGTGATCCAGGGCGCGGCGATTGGGGGCGAGGTGCCGGGCGCCTGGGTATTCGTCTCCGAGCACGTACCGGCGCGCAACACCGGCTATGCCTGCGGCACCCTTACAGCAGGTTTGACCGCCGGCATTCTGCTGGGCTCGCTGGTGGCAACCCTGATCAACAGCGTGTACAGCGCTGGAGAAGTGGCCGATTACGCCTGGCGTATTCCGTTCCTGCTTGGCGGTGTGTTCGGCCTGTTCTCGGTGTACCTGCGCCGCTGGCTGCACGAAACCCCGGTGTTCGCCGAGATGCAGCAACGCAAGGCGCTGGCCGAGGAGCTGCCGCTGCGCGCCGTGCTGCGCGACCACCGCGGCCCGATCATCCTGTCGATGCTGCTGACCTGGATGCTGTCGGCCGGTATCGTGGTGGTCATCCTGATGACCCCGGCGCTGCTGCAGAGCTTCTACCACATCAGCCCGATCGACTCGCTCAAGGCCAACAGCATGGCCATCGTGCTGCTCAGCTTCGGCTGCATCGGCGCCGGCAGCCTGGCCGACCGCTTTGGTGCGGGCCGGGTGTTCGTGATCGGCAGCCTGTTGCTGCTGGCCAGCTCCTGGACCTTCTACCACAGCCTGCCGACCCGGCCCGAGCTGCTGTTCCCGCTGTATGCGCTGACCGGCCTGTGCGTGGGGGTGATCGGCGCGGTGCCTTATGTAATGGTCAAGGCATTCCCGGCGGCGGTGCGCTTTAGCGGGCTGTCGTTCTCGTACAACGTGGCCTACGCGATCTTTGGTGGCTTGACGCCGATGGTGGTGACCGCGCTGCTGAAAGTAAGCCCGATGGCACCTGCCTACTACGTGGCAGGGCTGTGCGCCGTTGGCCTGGCCGTGGGCCTGTACCTGCTCGCCAACAAGCGCTGATCTGTACTACGGCTACTCGCGTCCCCTGTAGGAGCGGCCTTGTGTCGCGAAAGGGCCGCAACGCGGCCCCAAGGTTGCCAGCGTAGATGCATGAATTAATGGGGCTGCTTCGCAGCCCTTTCGCGACACAAGGCCGCTCCTACAGATGATGGCCTTTCATCCAATTGTCACAATGAAGTCATATCGTGTTCATGCGGCCTGCCGATACTTGGGCCCGTTCCATCCAACACCCCAATATTCCTGCTAGGAGCAAGGCATGAAACTGAAGCGTTTGATGGCGGCCCTCACCTTTGCCGCCGCTGGCGTTGCAACCGCCAACGCGGTAGCCGCTGTCGATCCTGCAATCCCGACCTACACCAAAACCACCGGTGTTTCGGGCAACCTCTCCAGCGTCGGTTCCGATACCCTCGCGAACCTGATGACTCTGTGGGCCGAGGCCTACAAGAAGGAATATCCGAACGTAAACATCCAGATCCAGGCTGCCGGCTCTTCCACTGCGCCACCCGCGCTGACCGAAGGCACCGCCAACCTCGGCCCGATGAGCCGCAAGATGAAGGACGTCGAGCTGCAGGCCTTCGAGCAGAAGTACGGCTACAAGCCGACCGCCATCCCGGTCGCCGTCGACGCCCTGGCCGTGTTCGTGCACAAGGACAACCCGATCAAAGGCCTGACCATGGAGCAGGTCGATGCGGTCTTCTCCTCCACCCGCCTGTGCGGTGGCAAGGCAGACGTGAAAACCTGGGGCGACCTGGGTGTGACCGGCGACCTGGCCAACAAGCCAGTGCAGCTGTTCGGCCGTAACTCGGTATCGGGCACCTACGGCTACTTCAAGGAAGAAGCCCTGTGCAAAGGCGACTTCAAGCCTAACGTCAACGAACAGCCTGGCTCGGCTTCGGTCGTGCAGTCGATCAGCAGCTCGCTGAACGGCATCGGCTACTCGGGTATCGGCTACAAGACCGCCAGCGTGAAGACTGTTCCGCTGGCCAAGAAAGGCAGCACCGAGTACATCGAGGACAACGAAGAGAACGCCCTGAACGGCAAGTACCCGCTGTCGCGCTTCCTGTACGTCTACGTCAACAAGGCCCCGAACAAGCCTCTGGCCCCGCTGGAAGCCGAGTTCGTCAAGCTGGTACTGTCGCAAGCGGGCCAGCAGGTCGTGGTGAAGGATGGCTACATCCCGCTGCCGTCTAAAGTCGTCGACAAGACCCTGGCTGACCTGGGCTTGTCCCACGCCGGTAACGTCGCAAAGAAGTAATTAACTGAAGAAGGGGCCGGTGCTGATGCCCGGCCTCTTCCACGAATTTCCAGTCCGAAGCCAGGTCCCCTGTGCGGCGGGCTTTCGCGCGTCACCACTTTGTAATGTTTTTGTCACACGGGACCGCTAGGGTGTGCGCATGAATGATCTGGCCAATTCCAACATGACCCAAAACTCCCAGCCCGTGCGCATTGATTTCAATACGCCCGGGTTGCAACGCAAGCGCCGCATGCGCGCGCTGAAGGACCGCCTGACCCGCTGGTACGTGCTGGTGGGCGGGCTTGCCGTATTGGCGGCAATCACCTTGATCTTCTTCTACCTGGCCTATGTGGTGTTGCCACTGTTCCAGGGCGCCGAGCTGACCAGCAAGAAAGCCCTGGAGCCGGCTTGGCTGCAGCAGGATGCCGGCAAGCCGCTGCTGATCGCGCTTGAAGAACAGAACCTGGTGGGAATGCGAGTTTCGGACAAGGGCCAGGCACTGTTCTTCGATACCAAGACCGGTAACGAGCTCAAGCGGGTCGACCTGCCAGTGCCGGCAGACACCCAGGTAACCTCGATCAGTAGCGACCAGCCGGGCAGCCCGCTGGTGGTACTGGGCTTGTCCAATGGTCAGGCGCTGGTGTTCCACCACACCTACAAGATCACCTACCCGGACAACAAGAAAACCATCACCCCCGGCATCGACTACCCGTACGGCGAGCAGCCGTTCGTGCTTGACGAACAGGGCCGTGCGCTCGAGCACGTCAACGTCAACGTCAATGGCGACACCTTGGTACTGGCCGGGTCCACCGGCGCGCACCTGCAGGTGGTGCAGCTGACCCGTACCGAAAACATGATGACCGAAGAGGTCACCACCGAGCAGAACCGTATCGTGCTGCCGCAGATGACCGAAGCGGTGAAGAACATCTTCATCGACCCGCGTCAGCAGTGGCTCTACGTGATCAACGGCCGCGCCACCGCCGACGTGTTCAGCCTGCGTGACAAGAGCCTCAACGGCCGCTACAAGCTGGTCGAAAGCGCTGACACCGAAATCACCGCCAGCGCCCAGTTGGTCGGCGGCATTTCGCTGATCATCGGTGACTCCAAAGGTGGCCTGGCCCAATGGTTCATGGCCCGTGACCCGGACGGCGAATCGCGCTTCAAGCAGATCCGTACCTTCCAGATGGGCAAAGCCCCGGTTGTGCAGATTGACGCCGAAGAGCGCCGCAAGGGCTTCATCGCCCTGGACGCCGACGGCAAGCTGGGCGTGTTCCACAGCACCGCGCACCGCACCCTGCTGGTCGAGCCGGCTGCCGAAGGCCCTGGTATTCTGGCCCTGTCGCCGCGTGCCAACCGCATCATCATCGAAGAAGGCGGCAAGCTGCTGCCGCTGAGCCTGCGCAACCCGCACCCTGAAGTTTCCTTCAGCGCGCTGTGGGGCAAGGTGTGGTACGAGAACTACGACGAACCGAAATACGTCTGGCAATCGACCGCTTCCAATACCGACTTCGAACCCAAGCTGAGCCTTTCGCCGCTGACCTTCGGTACGCTGAAAGCCGCGTTCTACGCGATGATCCTGGCCGCCCCGCTGGCCATTGCCGCCGCCATCTACACCGCCTACTTCATGGCCCCGGGCATGCGCCGCAAGGTCAAGCCGGTGATCGAGCTGATGGAAGCGATGCCGACGGTGATCCTCGGCTTCTTCGCCGGCCTGTTCCTGGCACCGTACCTCGAAGGCCACCTGCCAGGCGTGTTCAGCCTGTTCCTGCTGATGCCGCTCGGCATCCTGCTGGCCGGCTTCACCTGGAGCCGCCTGCCAGAGTCGATCCGCCTGCGTGTGCCGGATGGCTGGGAAGCCGCGATCCTGATACCGGTCATCCTGTTCACCGGCTGGTTCGCCCTGACCATGAGCCCGCACCTGGAAAACTGGTTCTTCGGCGGTGACATGCGCCTGTGGATCACCAACGACCTGGGCATCACCTACGACCAGCGCAACGCCCTGGTAGTGGGTATCGCCATGGGCTTTGCGGTCATCCCTAACATCTACTCCATTGCCGAAGATGCTGTATTCAGCGTGCCGCGCAGCCTGACCCTGGGCTCGCTAGCCCTGGGCGCCACGCCCTGGCAAACCCTGACCCGCGTGGTCATCCTCACTGCCAGCCCGGGTATTTTCTCGGCGCTGATGATCGGGATGGGCCGTGCGGTGGGCGAGACCATGATCGTGCTGATGGCCACCGGCAACACCCCGGTGATGGAAATGAACCTGTTCGAGGGCATGCGCACCCTGGCCGCCAACGTGGCCGTGGAAATGCCGGAATCGGAAGTCGGTGGCAGCCACTACCGCGTGCTGTTCCTGGCCGCGCTGGTGCTGCTGATGTTCACGTTCGTAATGAACACCTTGGCCGAGCTGATTCGCCAGCGTCTGCGCAAGAAATACTCGTCGCTTTGATAGAAAGGTAGCGATCCGTGAAAAAGGATTCCCTCAAAGGCTGGTTCAAGAGCGGCGCCCCAGGCGTCTGGATGAGCGGCGGCGCCGTGGCCATGGCGGTGATCATGACCGTTGGCCTGCTGGCGGTGATTGCCGTGCGCGGCCTGGGCCACTTCTGGCCGGCCGATCTTGTCCAGGCCACCTACAAGGTACCGGGCCAGGCTGACCACATCGTCATCGGCGAAGTGGTGCAAAAGGAAGAGGTACCCCGTGCCCGCCTGAAGGGGGCCGGCCTGCCGGTACCGGAGCAGGGCCCGGAGTTCATGACCCGCGAGCTGATCAAGGTGGGTAACCGCGACCTCAATGGCAGCGATTTCACCTGGGTGGTCGGCGACTGGCTGGTCGATGAACAGCGCCCGGCCGACTTGATTGCCCTGGAGCGCCGCGAGTGGGGCAACTTCTATGGCTACCTGGTCAGCGTCAAGGAAGAAGGCCGCGTGGTTGCCGAAGGCCCTGCTGCCTGGAACGAACTGCAGGCCCGCCTCAAGCGTGCCAGCCAGCTCAATGGTGAGCTGCAGCAGCTGGAGAAGAAGGACATCGGTGCCATCAACCATGGCCTTGAGCGCCTGCGCCTGCACGCGCGCAAGCTGGAGCTGGACGGCAAGCTGGACGCCGCCGCCCAGGCCGACATGGACGCCGACCGCGCCGAGCTGAACAGCCGCTACAAGGCCATCGAAGACCGCTTGAGCGGCCTGCACCAGGCCTTCGCCCGCGACAGCCTGGTGGCCCGCGATGGCAACGGCCGTGAAGTGGAAATCAACCTGAGCAAGGTGGTGCACGCCATCCAGCCGAACGGCATGTCCGGCTTCACCAAGCTGGGTACGTACTTTGCCAAGGTGTGGGAGTTCCTCAGCGACGACCCGCGTGAGGCCAACACCGAAGGCGGTATCTTCCCGGCCATTTTCGGTACCGTGATGATGACCCTGATCATGGCCGTGATCGTCACCCCGTTCGGTGTGCTGGCTGCCGTCTACCTGCGCGAATACGCACGGCAAGGCCCGGTGACCCGCCTGATCCGCATTGCGGTGAACAACCTGGCTGGCGTGCCGGCGATCGTCTACGGCGTGTTCGGCCTGGGCTTCTTCGTCTACGTGCTGGGTGGTTCTATCGACCGCCTGTTCTTCCCCGAAGCACTGCCGGCGCCTACCCTGGGTACCCCGGGCCTGCTGTGGGCATCGCTGACCCTGGCCCTGCTGGCCGTACCGGTGGTGATCGTGGCCACCGAAGAAGGCCTGGCGCGTATTCCCCGTACCGTGCGCGAGGGCTCGCTGGCCCTGGGCGCGACCAAGGCCGAGACGCTGTGGAAGATCGTCCTGCCCATGGCCAGCCCGGCAATGATGACCGGCATGATCCTCGCCGTGGCCCGCGCCGCCGGTGAAGTGGCGCCGCTGATGCTGGTAGGTGTGGTGAAGCTGGCGCCGTCGCTGCCAGTGGACGGCAACTACCCGTACCTGCACCTGGACCAGAAGATCATGCACCTGGGCTTCCACATCTATGACGTCGGCTTCCAGAGCCCGAACGTCGAGGCCGCGCGGCCGCTGGTGTACGCCACGGCACTGCTGCTGGTGCTGGTGATCGCCTCCCTCAACCTGTCGGCCGTGTGGATCCGCAACCACCTGCGCGAGAAGTACAAGGCGCTGGACAGCTGATCAAAGCTTTAAGTCACAAGCGGCAAGCTCCAAGCAGATTGCCGCTTTGTCCTAACTTGCAGCTTGCAGCTTCAAGCTCGCAGCTACAAACGGAGTGAGACCATGCAGCAAGATTCTCATACCCACGGCATCGACATGTCTGCCCTGGGCCGCAACAAGCAGGGCCTGCAACTGGCCGAAGAAACCGTGGCCATCGAAGTGCCGGGCCTGAGCCTGTTCTACGGCGACAAGCAGGCGCTGTTCGACGTCAGCATGAACATTCCCAAGCAGCGCGTGACTGCCTTCATCGGCCCGTCCGGCTGCGGCAAGTCGACCCTGCTGCGCACCTTCAACCGCATGAACGACCTGGTTGACGGCTGCCGCGTGGAAGGCGCCATCAACCTGTACGGCAACAACATCTACCGCAAGGGCGAAGACGTGGCCGAGCTGCGCCGCCGTGTGGGCATGGTGTTCCAGAAGCCCAACCCGTTCCCCAAGACCATCTACGAGAACGTGGTCTACGGCCTGCGTATCCAGGGCATCAACAAGAAGCGTGTGCTGGACGAAGCCGTCGAGTGGGCGCTGAAGGGCGCGGCCCTGTGGGACGAGGTCAAGGACCGCCTGCACGAGTCGGCGCTGGGCCTGTCCGGTGGCCAGCAGCAGCGTCTGGTCATCGCCCGCACCATTGCCGTGGAGCCCGAAGTGCTGTTGCTCGACGAACCGTGCTCGGCACTGGACCCGATCTCGACCCTGAAGGTCGAAGAACTGATCTACGAATTGAAATCCAAGTACACCATCGTCATCGTGACCCACAACATGCAGCAGGCGGCCCGGGTTTCGGACTACACCGCGTTCATGTACATGGGCAAACTGGTCGAATTCGGGGACACCGATACCCTGTTCACCAACCCGGCGAAGAAACAGACCGAAGACTACATCACCGGTCGCTACGGCTAGCAGCCACGCGGCCCGCTCCCACAGGGAATGACACGAACTACATGAAGCTTGCAGCCTCTTCGCGGAGCGAACGATGATCAACAAAGAAAGCCTTACACACCATATTTCCCAGCAGTTCAACGCCGAGCTCGAAGAGGTGCGCAGCCATCTGCTGGCCATGGGTGGCCTGGTGGAAAAACAAGTCAATGACGCCGTTACGGCGCTGATCGAGGCCGACTCTGGCCTGGCCCAGCAAGTGCGCGAAGTCGACGAGCAGATCAACCAGATGGAGCGCAACATCGACGAGGAATGCGTGCGCATCCTCGCCCGTCGCCAGCCGGCGGCGTCCGACCTGCGCCTGATCATCAGCATTTCAAAGTCGGTGATCGACCTTGAGCGCATCGGTGACGAGGCGACCAAGATCGCCCGCCGCGCCATCCAGCTGTGCGAAGAGGGCGAGTCGCCACGCGGCTACGTCGAGGTGCGCCACATTGGCGACCAGGTGCGCAACATGGTCCGCGATGCGCTGGACGCCTTTGCCCGCTTCGATGCCGACCTGGCGTTGTCGGTGGCCCAGTACGACAAGACCATCGACCGCGAGTACAAGACCGCCCTGCGCGAGCTGGTGACCTACATGATGGAAGACCCGCGCTCCATCTCGCGGGTTCTGAGCGTGATCTGGGCGCTGCGTTCGCTGGAACGTATCGGTGACCACGCGCGCAACATTTCCGAGCTGGTGATCTACCTGGTGCGCGGCACCGACGTGCGCCACATGGGCCTCAAGCGCATGACCGCAGAAGTGCAGGGTACCGCTGTCGCCGACGCCGAAAAGGCTAATGTTCCGGGCGAATCTGACGATAAGTAAGGTTGCTCCCGAGCTTCGACGCCCGGCCTTGGCCGGGCGTTTTCGTTTGCGGTCGAGGAGCCGGCAGGCACCCGCGAACGATGTGAAGAAGTCCCGGCGTGACCAGGTTGTAGCAAATAGCCATTATTTGGCAGTAGGCTAGTCGGGATTCAGAAGGAGTATTGATGAGTAAAGTGAATGTGCTGGTCGTGGATGACGCCCCGTTTATCCGTGACCTGGTCCGCAAGTGCCTGCGCAATGCCTTCCCGGGCATGGCGATCGACGACGCCGTCAATGGTCGCAAGGCCATGGCCATGCTCGGCAAGGAAGCCTTCGACCTGGTCCTGTGCGACTGGGAAATGCCCGAAATGTCCGGCCTGGAACTGCTCACCTGGTGCCGTCAGCAGCCAGCGCTGAAGAACTTGCAGTTCATCATGGTGACCAGCCGTGGCGACAAGGAAAACGTCATTCAGGCGATCCAGGCGGGCGTATCCGACTTTGTCGGCAAGCCGTTCACCAACGAGCAACTGCTGACCAAAGTGAAAAAGGCGCTGACCAAGATCGGCAAGCTCGACAGCCTGATGGCCATCGGCCCGGCCCGCGCCAACTCGGCATTCGCCAACGATTCGCTGAGTGCCCTGACAGGTGGCAAGCCAGAGGCGGCCAAGGTGACGGCCCCCGCGCCAGCGCCAGGCGCTGCCAAGCCATTGGTCAATGCACCTACGCCGTCGGCCCCTGCTCCGACGGGGCGTGGCCAAGGCCAGTTGCGCCTGGCCAGCGGCATGCAACCGTGCGTGATCAAGGCGCTGAGCCTGAAAGAGGCCCTGCTGGTGGTACGCCGCAGCGAAGCGCTGCCGCAGGTGCTGGAGGGCGCCGTGCTGGACCTGGAGCAGGGCGAGAGCGCTGAAGTTGCGCGTTTGAACGGCTACCTGCATGCCGTCGCAGCGTTGGAGCCCAAGCCCGACAGCGACTGGCTACAGTTGACCTTCAAGTTTGTCGACCAGGACGCCCAGAAGCTCGATTACCTGTCGCGGCTGATCGCCCGCGGTACAGCGCAGAAGCACTTCACCCCCGGCGCCTGAGCCCGGTACCGCCTGCTTTGTGTAGGAGCGGCCTTGCCGGGGCGCCGGACCGGTCGGATAGGGCCGCAGAGCGGCCCCGGCAATTCATGCGGCGAAGCTGAGATCCTGGGTCTGCTACCGCAGCCCTATCGCGACACAAGGCCGCTCCTACAAAAAGCCCGCGCAGCCCTGAGCCATCCGACCAACTGCAATACCTGCCTCAAAACCCGCTGCTAGGCTTCGACAGATCACAACTGTCAAAAAGCCACTATCATGCCCGCCCGCCTGCTGCTGTTCTGTGCATTGCTCATGGCCTCGGCGTCGAGCCTGGGTGTGACGCTCTACAAGATCACCGACGACTTCGGTGTCATCTCCTATTCCGACCGGCCAGGCCCGGGGGCCAAGCCCTTGGTGCTGCGCGAGCCCATGGTCGAAACGCTCGAAGGCCAGGTGCTGCTGAACGCGAAAACCTTCGACGGCGGCGTGAGCTTTTCGGCACGCAACGAGCTGCATGTGCCGGTAGAGGTGGAATTGCGCCTGGACAACCTGGTGAACGCCCAAGGCGGTGATGCACCGCGTATCGTGCGCCGGCTGCTGCCGCCGCGCACCACGCAAATGCTCAGCGTGCTCAGGGGGCGGCCCGGGCTGCTGCTGAACTACCGTTCGACCCTGTTGCAGGCCATGGGTGACCCGGGCAAGCGGCCCCAGGGCTTCCGCTATGCATTCCCGTGGGTCGGCGGGCCGTTCCGCGTCACCCAGGGCCCTAACGGCCGTGTCAGCCATTTTGGGCCCAAGGGGCGCTATGCCATGGATATCGCCATGCCCGAAGGCACTACCATCATCGCTGCGCGCGAGGGCGTGGTGGTGAAGACGGAAAACAGCCAGAGCGGGCGCGCGCCCAACCCCTCGGGTAACTTTGTCAGGATCCTGCACCCGGACGGCACCATGGGCGTGTACCTGCACCTGATGCGTGGTTCGGTGGTGGTGGCGGAGGGGCAACGGGTGCGCCAGGGGCAGATGCTGGCCAAGTCGGGTAATACCGGCAACAGCACAGGGCCGCACCTGCATTTTGTGGTGCAGCGCAATGTGGGGTTGGCGCTGGAGTCGATACCTTACCGGTTCGACCGGCCGATCAGCGGGTTGCCGGACTTTACTGCGGGTAACCCTTGAGGTTTTTGGGGCCGCTTGGCGGCCCTTTCGCGGCACATGGCCGATCCTACTGGATTACGCGAACCCCTGTTGGAGCGGCATTGTGCCGCGATGGGCTGCGCAGCAGCCCCATGGCCCTCAGTCCAGCTTGAGCACCTTGGCCAGCACGATCTTGGGCCCTTTCATCTTCTTGATGATGATGCGCAACCCTTCGACTTCCAGTACTTCCTCTTCTTCAGGCACGCGCTTGAGCGTCTCGTAGATCAGCCCCGCCAAGGTTTCCGCCTCGATGTGATCAAGGTCGATGCCCAGCAGGCGCTCCACCTTGAACAGCGGGGTATCACCCCGCACCAGCAGCTTGCCTGGCTGGTAGGCGAGGATGCCGCGCTCGGTCTTGCGGTGTTCGTCCTGGATATCGCCCACCAGCACTTCCAGCACGTCTTCCATGGTCAGGTAGCCGATGACCTTGCGGTCGGCTTCCTCCACCAGCACGAAATGCGCGCCGCCCTTGCGGAACTGCTCCAGCAGTTGCGACAGCGGCATGTGCCGCGATACGCGCTCCAGCGGCCGGGCGAGGTCGTCCAGGTCGATGGTTTCGGGCAAGTGCTCCAGTTCGGCAAGCTCCAGCAGTAGGTCCTTGATGTGCAGCAGGCCGGTGAACTCTTCACGCTCGGCGTCATACACCGGGTAGCGGCTGAATTTGTGGCGACGTATCAAAGCCAGAATCTGCTTCAGCGGCGCCTGGGCATCGATGCTGACCATGTCTTCACGCGAGTTGGCCCAGTCGACCACTTCCAGCTCGCCCATTTCCACGGCCGAGGCGAGCACCCGCATGCCTTGGTCGCTCGGGTCCTGGCCACGGCTGGAGTGCAGGATCAGCTTCAGCTCTTCACGGCTGTAGTGGTGTTCGTGGTGCGGGCCCGGTTCGCCCTGGCCGGCAATGCGCAGGATGGTGTTGGCGCTGGCATTGAGCAGGTAGATGGCCGGGTACATCGCCCAGTAAAACAGGTACAGCGGCACGGCCGTCCACAGCGACAGCAGCTCGGGCTTGCGAATGGCCCAGGACTTGGGCGCCAGCTCACCGACCACGATGTGCAGGTAGGAAATGACAAAGAACGCGACGAAGAACGAGATCGCCTTGATCAGTTCGGGCGAGTCGACACCAAAGTACGCGAGCAGCGGCTCGAGCAAGTGGGCAAAGGCCGGCTCGCCGACCCAGCCCAGGCCCAGGGAGGCGAGGGTGATGCCCAGCTGGCAGGCCGACAGGTAGGCGTCGAGCTGGTTGTGGACCTTGCGCAGGATGTTGCCGCGCCAGCCATGCTGCTCGGCAATGGATTCCACGCGGGTGGCGCGCAGCTTGACCATGGCGAACTCGGCGGCAACGAAGAAGCCGTTGAGCAGCACCAGCAGCAAGGCAAAGATGATCATGCCGAAATCGGCGAATAACGAGGTGAGGCTGATACCAGGGGAAGGGTCCATGATGGAGTTTTTACGGGGTCCGTCTTTGAGATTGAGAGAAAAAAAGTGCCAGCTCTTGCTGGCACAGGGGATCCAATGTAGCGGCTAGGGCCGTAAAAGCAAAGGGTGGCGGGCTTATTGCGACCCCGGTGGGCGCGGGCGTGCCCGCGAAGGGCTGCGCAGCGGCCCCGGTTTCAAGCCTTTTCGTTGACCAGTTGTGCTGGCGCAAAGTGACAGGTAAAGGTGCTGCCATGGCCCGGCACGCTGCTGATGTCCAGCTTGCCGCGGTGGCGCATCAGCACATGTTTGACGATCGCCAGCCCCAGCCCGGTGCCACCGGTATTCGACGCACGGCTGGAGTCCACCCGGTAAAAGCGTTCGGTCAGGCGCGGCAAGTGCTTGGCGTCGATGCCCACCCCCGAGTCCTGCACAGACAAGTGCGCACCCTGTGCATCGGCCCACCAGCGGATGCGAATGTTGCCCTCGTCCTGGGTGTACTTCACCGCGTTGAACACCAGGTTGGAAAAGGCGCTGCGCAGTTCCGACTCGCTGCCCTTCAGCTTCACGCCGGGCGCGGCTTCGAGGGTGATGCGCTGGTTGCGTGGCCCAGACAGCGCCTGGGCGTCGTTCTTGATCGCGGCGAGCAGGGCTTCGACCGCCACCGGCTGGTTGTCCGACGGGTAATCGGTGGCTTCCAGCTTCGCCAGCAGCAGCAGGTCGTTGAGCAGCGTCTGCATGCGCGAACCTTGCTGGCTCATCTGCTGCAGGGCGCGGGTCCAGCGCGGGTTCACATCCTCGACGTTGTCCAGCAAGGTTTCCAGGTAACCCGTGATCACCGTCAGTGGGGTGCGCAATTCATGGGACACGTTGGCGACGAAGTCCTTGCGCATCTGTTCCAGCTGGTGGATGCGGGTGACATCGCGCACCAGCATCAGGTGTTCGTTGTTGCCGTAGCGGGTGATGTGCAACTGCACGCGCATGCGGTCGTTGATGGGCGAGGGGATTTCCAGCGGTTCGAGGTAGTTCTCCGCCTCGAAGTATTCCTTGAAGCGTGGGTGGCGCACCAGGTTGGTGACCTGCTGGCCACCGTCCTGTGGGGTCTTGAAGCCCAGCAGGGTTTCGGCGGCACGGTTCCACCACTCCAGGTTGCCGTCGCTGTCGAGCATGATCACCGCGTCGCGCAGCGCGGCGGTGGACTCCTGTACCCGGTCGATCACTGCCTGCAGGCGGCCCCGCACGCGCTGGTCGCGGCGTTGCAGGTGGTAGATGCTGTCGAACACCTCGCCCCACAGGCCGTAACCATCGGGCGGTGCTTCATCGGGCTGGTGGTTGCGCAGCCAGTCGTGCAGGCGCAGCAGTTGCTTGAGGGTCCAGCCCAGGTAAAGCGCCAGGCCAATGGCCAGGCTCCAGCC
Source organism: Pseudomonas sp. SAS7 (assembly GCF_052112345.1). NCBI lineage: Bacteria > Pseudomonadati > Pseudomonadota > Gammaproteobacteria > Pseudomonadales > Pseudomonadaceae > Pseudomonas > Pseudomonas sp. SAS7. The sequence goes on from NZ_JBEGGO010000002.1 coordinate 195,899, forward strand.
ATAGTAGCCGCTGACCAGCCCGCCGATCAGGCAGACGGTAATCAGCAACAACAGATGGCGAATCAGGGTTGCGTGCCAGTTCTGGTTCAATTGACGGTCCTTGTACAACGACGTGCAGCTTGGCGCTCTTGAGCTCGATCAGCTCTTGGTCGAGAAGCGGTAGCCGGTGCCCCGGACGGTTTGTACCAGATTTTCGTAGGCTTCACCCAGCGCCTTGCGCAGGCGACGGATGTGTACGTCGACGGTGCGTTCCTCGACATAGACGTTGCCGCCCCACACCTGGTCCAGCAGCTGGCCACGGGTGTAGGCGCGCTCCTGGTGGGTCATGAAGAACTGCAACAGGCGGTATTCGGTGGGGCCCATCTCGGCGGGCTTGCCGTCGATGGTGACACGGTGGCTGATCGGGTCGAGCAGCAGGCCGCCCACTTCGATCGGCGCTTCGCTGTCGCTCGGGCCGGTGCGACGCAGCACGGCTTTCAGCCGCGCTACCAGCTCACGCGGGGAGAACGGCTTGGTGATGTAGTCGTCAGCGCCCACTTCCAGCCCTTGGATCTTGTTGTCCTCTTCACCCTTGGCGGTGAGCATGATGATCGGGATGTCGCCGGTCAGCTCATCACGCTTCAGGCGGCGGGCCAGCTCGATGCCGGAGGTGCCGGGCAACATCCAGTCGAGCAGGATCAGGTCCGGTTTGCGGTCGACGATGATCGCGTGGGCCTGTTGGGAGTTTTCCGCTTCCAGGCAGTCATAGCCGGCCATTTCCAGGGCAACGGCGATCATCTCGCGAATGGGCGCTTCGTCGTCGACGATCAGAATGTTCCTGCCAACCATGCTCAAAACCTCTCCTGAATTCGGTGTCTTGGCCCGCATTAGATAACGGAATTATTGCAGCTGTGTGACAGGGTGTTGGCCGTTCTGGCGACATTGCGTGACTGAACTAGGCTTGAAAGAGCCGCAATTGTGGCACCCGAACTCAATTTCCCCCGGAACAATGGTGAATCCAATGACACGAAAAACGCTGAGCTGGATGGCCCTTTTCACTGCGCTGGCGCTCCCGGGGGTGGCGTCGGCCCACCATGCCATGGAGAAGGACGGCGTGTGGGTCGATCATGCCGGCATGACCCTGTACACCTTTGACAAGGATGCGGGCGGCAAGTCGATGTGCAATGGCGACTGCGCCACCAACTGGCCGCCATTGAAGGTAATGGATGGCGAAAAGGCCGATGGCAAGTGGACGCAGATCAAGCGTGACGACGGCTCCATGCAGTGGGCCTACGACGGCAAGCCGCTGTATACCTTCATCAAGGACAAGAAGGCCGGGGACAAGACCGGTGACGGCGTGAAAGACGTCTGGCATATCGCCAAGCCTTGAGATTGCCGGGGCCGCTGTGCGGCCCATCGCGACACAAGGCCGCTCCTACAGCGTCCTGCATACGCCGATCAGTGTAGGAGCGGCCTTGCGTCGCGATGGGCTGCAAAGCAGCCCCATAATATTCAGCGCAACGCGTAATCCAGCACCACACCAATGAACACCAGCAACCCCGCCCAGTGGTTGTGCAAAAACGCCTTGAAGCACGACTCGCGGTCCAGCTTGCGCGTCGACCAGTACTCCCAGGCAAAGCACGCCGCTGCACCCAGCAACCCCAGGTGGAACCAGCCCCCCAGCTCGAAGCGGCTACCCGCCAGCAACAGGCAGCCGAGCGACAGCAGCTGCAAGGTGAGGATGATGGTGCGGTCGGCCTCGCCGAACAGAATGGCGGTCGACTTCACGCCAATCTTCAGGTCGTCATCGCGGTCGACCATGGCGTAATAGGTGTCGTAACCCACCGTCCACAGCAGGTTGGCGATGTACAGCAGCCAGGCGGTGGCCGGCAGCTCGCCCCCTGCGGCAGTGAAGGCCATGGGGATGCCCCAGGAATACGCCGCCCCCAGCACCACCTGTGGGTAATAGGTGTAGCGCTTCATGAACGGGTAGCAGGACGCCAGCGCCACCGCGCCGAACGACAGCCACACCGTGCGGCTGTTGGTGCACAGCACCAGCAGGAAGCTTACCGCGACCAGAATCGCAAACAGTGTCAGCGCCTCGCGTGGCTTGACCCGGCCGCTGGCCAGCGGCCGGTCGGCGGTGCGTTTGACGTGGCCGTCCACCTTGCGGTCGGCAAAGTCGTTGATGCAGCAGCCCGCAGCCCGCATCAGCACCACGCCAAGGCCGAAGATCAGCACGTTGGCCAGGGTGGGAGAACCGTTGCCGGCAATCCACACCGCCGACAGGGTTGGCCACAGCAGCAGATAGATACCAATCGGGCGGTCCATGCGGCTGAGCTGGACGAAGTCCCAGGCCCGCGGGTGCAGGCGGTTCAGCGACTTGAGCAGTTGCATGTACATCAGCGGTTTTCCTCCCTGGCCGCTTGCCACAATGCCGGCAGAAACACTTCTGCAACCAGCAGCTCCAGGCCGCCTCGTTCAAAGCGCGAGCGGCGACCCCACAGGGCTGCATGGGTGGCGTCGGTCGGTAGCCAGGCCTGTGGATAACTGCACACTTCGATCGGGTGGCGGATGAACGCCTGGTCGCAGAACAGCAACTCGCCCAGCGAGCGGCTGCCGAGGGTTTCCAGGTCCAGCCCGCCGCGCTCCAGGGCGCTGCGGCTGGCCACACTGCGGGCGAACACCCAAGGCTGGCCATGGCCGCGCAGGTACACCTCGCGCACCCAGCCTTCGCTGCCGGCAGCAATGCCCAACGCCTGGCATTCATCGTCGCGCAGCGCTTGCCAGCCCTCGAACAGCGGGGTAACGGAGAAGTGATCAGAGGACAGGCGGGTCAGGCGGCGGGTCAGCGAGCCTTCGTCGAACAGCCAGTCAAGAGTAGGCTGGTCGAAGTCGGTCGCCAGCTGTGAATACGGCAGCCACGCGACAGCGGCTGCTTGCGGGGATTCGTACGACACGTCGGTCTGCTTGTTACAACCAATGAGGCGGCGAGCTTAGCATGATTGCCCCGACTGCTTGCATAATGCCTGAAGCAGGGCGAAGACCCGCCAGCTAAAGCCCCCAGCCTGAACCGAGGAAAAAGACCTGATGAAAAAGTGGCAATGTATTGTCTGTGGCCTGATCTACGACGAAGCCGAAGGCTGGCCCGACGACGGCATCGCCCCCGGCACCCGTTGGGAAGATGTGCCTGAAGACTGGCTGTGCCCCGACTGTGGTGTCGGCAAAAGCGACTTTGAAATGATCTCCATCGGCTAATCGAGGAAAGCACGACATGACGTCCCCTGTGGTAATCATCGGTACCGGCCTGGCGGGCTACAACCTGGCCCGTGAATTTCGCAAGCACGATGCGCAGACGCCGCTGCTGCTGATCACCGCCGACGATGGTCGCTCCTACTCCAAGCCCATGCTCTCCATGGGCTTTGCCAAGCAGAAGGACGCCGACGGCCTGTGTATGGCCGAACCGGGCGTCATGGCCGAGCAACTGAACGCCGAGATCCGCACCCATACCCGCATCAGCGGCATCGACCCTGGCCACAAGCGCCTGTGGATCGGCGAAGAGGCCGTGCAATACCGCGACCTGGTGCTGGCCTGGGGCGCCCAGACCGTGCAGGTGCCGATCGAAGGCGATGGTAGCCATCTGGTGTTCCCCATCAACGACCTGGAAGACTACGCACGCTTCCGTGCCGCCGCCGTCGGCAAACAACGTGTGCTGATCCTCGGTGCCGGCCTGATCGGCTGCGAATTCGCCAACGACATGAACCTGGGTGGCTTCCAGGTCGACGTGGTGGCGCCGTGCGAACAGATCATGCCCACCCTGCTGCACCCGGCCGCTGCGGCAGCGGTGCAGGGCGGGCTGGAGGGCCTGGGTGTGCGCTTCCACCTGGGGCCGGTGCTGACCCGCCTGCAGCAGGTGGCCCAGGGCCTGGAGGCGCACCTGTCGGATGGCAGCGTGATCGCCTGCGACCTGGTGGTTTCGGCCATCGGCCTGCGCCCACGTATTGACCTGGCGGCCGCAGCCGGCTTGCAGACCAATCGTGGCGTCAGCGTAGACCGCGAGCTACGTACCTCCCACGCCAACATCTTCGCCCTTGGCGACTGTGCCGAGGTCGATGGCATCAACCTGCTCTACGTGATGCCGCTGATGAGCTGTGCCCGGGCGCTGGCGCAAACCCTGGCCGGCAAACCGACCGCGGTTGCCTACGGGCCGATGCCGATCACCGTGAAAACCCCGGCCTGCCCGCTGGTGGTGTCGCCGCCGCCCCTGGCCCACGAGGGCACTTGGCAGGTGGAGGGGCAGGGCAGTGACCTCAAGGTACTCTGCCACGGCGCTGACGGCGCATTGCTGGGCTATGCCCTGACCGGGGCTGCTGTGATGGACAAGCTGGCACTGAATCGCCAGTTGCCGCCGGTGATGGCGTAAATAGAGGGCGTTCTGTCGGATTTATCCTGTTGTTGCCTGCACAATGGCCGGCCTGATACTGGCGCGGCCCCTGAGCACGTGCCATTCTCACTTCCGTCTGCCGCAGATTAGAGCCTGCGGTGCCTTGAGCGCTGCTCCCAAAGGCAGCACGGCATAACAACAAGAATTCCGTCAAAGAGGCTTCACTATGCGCAAACCAGAACTCGCCGCCGTCATCGCCGAAAAGACTGAGCTGACCAAGGAAAAGGCCAATCAGGTGTTGAACGCGATTCTCGACAGCATCACCGGTGCCCTGGACAAGGACACGGTGACCCTGGTCGGTTTCGGCACCTTCGAAAAACGTCATCGCGGCGCGCGTACCGGCAAAAACCCGCAAACGGGTGAGCCGGTAAAGATCAAAGCCAGCAATACCGTGGCCTTCAAGCCAGGCAAGAACCTCAAGGACAGCGTCAATCCACCGGCCCCGCCAGCCAAGGCCGCCAAGAAAAAGTAAGCTTCTGCTGACGATTCGTTGATCCCGAACGGGCGCCTTCATGGCGCCCGTTGTGCTTTACACGCGCTAACTGCTGCGAACTTGCATAAAAAGGTCGTTAAGAGGATAAACTGCGAAACTTAGTCACTTTTCAATCGAGGCGTGTCGATGAAGTTCCGCTTTCTTCTCTGGGCCATGGGGCTTTTGATGGCCAGGGCCAGCCGTAACAACCCGGCATTCCAGCAGCAGCTCAAGGGCAAGGACCTAGTGTTCCAGATGCAGACCCTGGACGGCAAGGTTGCCCGGCACTTCGTCGTCAACAACGAGCGCATCAGCAGCAAGGGCGGCGCACATCCGCAGCCGGCCTTCGCCATCGCCTTCAAGGACGCTGCCTACGGCTACGCCACGATGCAGGCGGGCAACAAGCAGTTGGCGTTCATGCAGGGGATTCAGGACAAGAACATCCAGATCAAGGGCAACCCGGCGCTGGTGATGTGGTTCCAGGGGCTGATGAAGTACCTGAAACCGAAGAAGAAAGGCTGAAATTGCCGGGGCTGCTGCGCAGCCCATCGCGACACAAGGCCGCTCCCACAGGGCCCTGCATACGCCGATCAATGTGGGAGCGGCCTTGTGTCGCGATGGGCCGCAAAGCGGCCCCAATGGTCTTAATGCGGCGCTTGAAACTGCGAAGCGAGTTCGCGCAGCAGGGTCTCGGCCTCGAGCACCTTGTTCACCACATCTTCAGCCTTTTCCCTGGTAATCCCAAGGCGCTCCAACAACTCGTCAGGAATCTCTTCCTGCGGCCCGGAGCCAATCCCCCGCGAGCGCAACAGGCGGGTGGCCAGGCACACCAGGTTGGGGAACGCCGAATACTCGCCGTCGTAGGCCGGGTCGTGCTGGAAGCGCAGCGCGGTCGACAGCTCTTCGGGCATGTCCCACAGCTTCATCAGCCAGGCACCGATCTGTTCGCGGTTGATACCCAGCAGGTGCTGTTCCACGTAGGTGTGGTTCAGGTGCGGGTTGACCTCCAGGTGGCGGCAAATCAGCGAGAAGTGTGGCGGGAACACGTGCGCCAGCAGCAGGTAGCCGAAGTTGTGCAGCAGCCCGGCCAGGTAGGTCAGACCGGCTTCGGGGCGTTCTGCCCGAGGCATGGCGCGGGTCAGGCTTTCGATGATCGCGGCAGTGTAGATCGACTGCTGCCAGTAGGGTGTGGCCTGCTGCGGCTGGTCTTTCGGCAGGCTCAAGGTCTTGCCCAGCGCCAGGCCCAGGGCCAGGTTGATCACCAGGTCAAAGCCCAGCACACGCACGATGGCGTCTTCCACCGAGCGGATCTTGCCCGGCGAAGCGTAGTAGGGCGACGCCGCCCAGCTCACGACCTGGGCCGCCAGCGCCGGGTCGGTTTCGACCACGCCGGTAATGTCATCGATGCTCGCGTTGGGGTCTACCCGCAGCTTGATGATCTTCTGCGCGGTATCGGCCAGTGGCGGGATCTCGATGGTTTCTTCCAGGCGTTTCTGGATGCGCCGGGCAGTGAAGGCCTGAACGGCATTGGTGATTTCCAGGGTGTCGTCATGGGGGCGGTCGAGGTTGGGGCTGATGGCCTCGACCTCCTGGCCGAAGCTGCTGGCGCTTGCCTTGGCCAGCATGCGCTTGAAGTGGGCGCGCTCGATCTCCAGCAGCAGCCTGCTTTCGCCAGACTGGATGTATACGGTCTCGGCGTCCAGCAGGCTCTTTTCGTACTGGCACGGTGAGCTGGTCAGCGCGGGAATGCCGGGTAGGGCTTTGAGCTGGTGCTTGTCGAGCATTTGCTTGAGCCGTGGCACCGACACCGCGGTCAGCTTGCGCCCGGTCAGCTCGGCCAGGCGGTTGAGGTCCAGCAGTTGGCTCTGCGGGAACAGCACCATGAGGGCGCCGACCTCGTCGTCGAGAAGCACCGCCTGCACCCGCGAAGCCGCAGGCAGCTGCGGGTGTTCGACCACCTCGCGGTAGACCACGCCGAGCTTGTCGAGCAGCAGCCTGATAACAGAGGGGGCGTGTGGGGTTGCGGTGTCCAGGGCAACTTCAGTCATGGTCCGTATCCACTGATTCTTTTAAACGCGAAGTATAACCAGCCTGCGAGCAAATCTGGATCCATTCTGGGACTAGCGTCACACTTGGCCATATTGCTGACCATGGCGCAGCCAGCGGTCGAGCAGCGGGCTGACATGGTCCGGCCAGCGGGCCACCAGGGCCTGGGCGGCATCGCGCACAGCCGGTAACAGGTCGGCGTCGCGCATCAGGTCGGCGACCTTGAACTGCAGCAGGCCGGTCTGGCGTGTACCCAGCATCTCGCCTGGGCCGCGTAGTTCGAGGTCTTTCTCGGCAATGATGAAGCCGTCGTTGGTCTCGCGCATGATGCCTAAGCGCTCGCGGCCGATCTGCGACAGCGGCGGGTGGTACAACAGCACGCAATGGCTGACGGCACTGCCCCGGCCAACCCGGCCGCGCAGCTGGTGCAACTGGGCCAGGCCCAGGCGTTCGGGGTTTTCGATGATCATCAGGCTGGCGTTGGGGACGTCCACGCCTACTTCGATGACAGTGGTGGCGACCAGCAGCTGCAATTCACCGGCCTTGAACTGCGCCATGATTTCGGCTTTTTCCGCAGGCTTCATACGGCCGTGGATCAGGCCCACACGCAATTCGCCCAGGGCGCTGCCGAGTTCTTCATACGTGCTTTCGGCAGCCTGGCAGGTCAGCTCTTCGGATTCTTCGATCAGGGTGCACACCCAGTAGGCCTGACGGCCTTCGGCGCAGGCGGCGCGAACCCGTTCGACCACCTCGAAGCGACGGCTGTCGGCTACCAGCACGGTGTTTACCGGGGTACGCCCAGGCGGCAATTCGTCGAGCACCGAGGTGTCCAGGTCGGCGTAAGCGCTCATGGCCAGGGTGCGCGGGATGGGCGTGGCGGTCATGATCAGCTGGTGCGGGCACAACTCGCCGGCCACGCCTTTCTTGCGCAGGGCCAGGCGTTGCTGCACGCCAAAACGGTGCTGTTCGTCGATGATCGCCAGGGCCAGGTGCTTGAATTTTACTTCTTCCTGGAACAGCGCGTGGGTGCCGACCACCATCGGCGCACCATTGGCAATCTGCTCCAGGGCGCTGAGCCGGGCCTTGCCCTTGAGCTTGCCGGCCAGCCAGGCCACTTCGATGCCCAGCGGCTCGAGCCAGCGCTTGAAGGTGATGAAGTGCTGTTCGGCGAGGATCTCGGTGGGCGCCATCAGCGCCACCTGATAGCCGGCTTCCAGCCCTTGCAGGGCTGCCAGTGCGGCGACCACGGTCTTGCCGGCACCGACATCGCCCTGCACCAGGCGCATCATCGGCTCGTGCTGGCTGAGGTCGTAGGCAATTTCGTTGGCCACCCGCTGCTGTGCGCCAGTCGGCTGAAAGCCCAGGTTGGCCAGGTACTGCGCCTGCAGGCGCGTGGCTTTGGGCAGCACCGGTGCCCGCAGGCTGCGCAGGCTCTCGCGCAGGCGTTGCTGCGACAGCTGGTGGGTCAGCAGCTCTTCGAAGGCCAGGCGGTGCTGAGCCCAGTGCTGGCCTTCGGCAAGTTCGTCGAGGTCGGCGTCGGCCGGCGGGTTGTGCAGGTAACGGATGGCATCGTCCAGCGGCGCCAATTGGTAGTCCCGGGCCAGCTCGTCAGGCAGCCAGTCGGGCAGGCTGCGCGGGCCAAGCAGGCCCAGGCTCTGCTGGCACAACAGGCGCAGGCGTTGCTGGGTGAGGCCTTCGGTGGACGGGTAGATCGGCGTCAGGGTCTGTTCGACCGGTGGCGGCGGCTCGTCGCCGTTCAGCGCGCGGTATTCCGGGTGGTAGATTTCCAGGCCCGAGGCACCGGGGCGGGCTTCGCCGTAACAGCGCAGGTGGGTGCCACGTTTCAGGCCTTCCTTCTGCGCGTTGCTGAAGTGGTAGAAGCGCAACGTCAGCACGCCGCTGCCGTCGCCCAGGCGCACCACAAGGCTGCGGCGCTTGCCCATGGTCACGTCGGTACCACTGACCACACCTTCGATAACCGCATCCTGGCCGGGCCGCAGCTGGCCGATCGGCACCACGCGGGTGCGGTCCTGGTAGCGCAGGGGCAGGTGGAACAGCACATCCTGCAGGTTCTCCAGGCCGACCTTGGCGAGTTTTTCCGCCATGGCCTCGCCAACACCCTTGAGTACCGTGACCGGGACCTTCGACAGCTCACTCATGACTCAGGCCGGTTGTTCCGCAGGGGCTTTGGCGACCGAGCACAGGCGGATCGAGTCGGCGAGGATCTCGATGGCCTTGGGCCGTGGGAAGCTGGCGCGCCAGGCGATGGCCACGGTGCGGAACGGTGCCGGTGCCGTAAGCGGGCGAACTTCGATGACGCCAGGGGCGTAGTGATGGCTGTGCACCGCCGACAGTGGCAGGATCGACACGCCAAGGCCCGAGGCCACCATGTGGCGGATGGTTTCCAGCGAGCTGGATTCGACCGTGGTATGCCTGGCGCCTTCGCCGCCCTTGTTCAGGGTCGGGCAGGCTTCCAGTACCTGGTCGCGGAAACAGTGGCCCTCACCGAGCAACAGCAGGCTCTTGTCGTTGAGCATGGCGGTGTCGATGGTCTTTTTTGCCGTCCATGGGTGGTCGGCGGGCATCAGGGCGCAGAACGGCTCGTCGTACAGCGGCAGGGTCAGCACGTCGGCTTCGTTGAACGGCAGGGCGATGATTACTGCATCCAGCTCGCCGTTACGCAGCTTTTCACGTAGCACGTGGGTGAAGTTTTCTTCGATGTACAGCGGCATCTGCGGCGCCACGCGGTGCAGTTGCGGGATCAGGTGCGGGAACAGGTAGGGGCCGACGGTGTAGATGGCACCGACCTTGAGCGGGGCGGTCAGCTGGTTCTTGCCAGCCTGGGCCAGTTCGCGAATGCCTTGGGCCTGCTCCAGTACCTTCTGCGCCTGGGCGACGATGCTCTCGCCGACCGGGGTCAGGCGTACCGCGCTTTTGCTGCGCTCGAAGATCAGAACGCCAAGCTCGTCCTCGAGCTTCTTCACACCGACCGACAGGGTCGGCTGGCTCACGTGGCAGCGTTCGGCGGCATGGCCGAAGTGCTGTTCCTGGGCGAGTGTGACGATGTAGCGTAATTCGGTGAGGGTCATAACGTGCGTCCATGAAGTTGCGGGCCCAGCATAGCGGCTGCAATCGATAGACGCACGTTATCAGAGTTGCCGATTTGTGACAGAAGCAAAAGTCTTAGCGGCGGTCCAGCGAGTAGACGAACGGTGCCACGACTTCGATCGTGCCATTGTTCAGCAACTCGGGTGGCGGCTTGGGTACCGTGCCGGCTCGACGGATCATTTCCAGGGTCGCCCGGTCCAGTGCGGCACTGCCCGAACCACCGGCCATGGAGTACGACACTACCTTGCCTTCGGCGTCGACCACGAAGCGCAGGCGGTTGATGCCTTGCAGGCCGCGACGGCGCGCGTCTTCCGGGTAACGCTTGTACTTGGCCAGGTGGCGCAGCAGGTCACTCTGCCAGGTTGGCAGGGCGTTGCTGTTGGACGCAATGCTCGGCGCCGGTGCCGCGGACTTCTGCGGTGGCGTGTTGCTTGGCGGTGCGTCTACCGTTTGCTCGGTGGGCGGCGCTTCCTTCGGCGGCTCAGGCTTCTTCTCGGGCTTGGGCGGCTGTGGCTTGGCCTTCGGCTTGGGCGGCTTGGGGATGGCGATCTTGGGCTTGGGTGCTTCCACAAGCTTGGGCAACGGCGGTTCTTCGACCGGTGCCGGTGGCTGTGGCGCCGCTTTTGGTGGCGGTGGTGGCGCAGGCTCCGGTAACGGTGCCAGCTCGACCATCATGGCTGCCGGGGGCAGTTCGATGGCCTGGGGCACCGACCAGTTGAGCGTCAGCAGCACGGCGACCACGTGCACGCCCAGCACGATCGCCAGGCTGCCACCGTAGCGCGCCATGTTTGAGCGCGTTTTCGTCATTTCTTGGCTGCCGTCTCGAGACCTACCAGACCGACCTTGAGGTAGCCGGCCGCGCGCATGTTGTTCATCACTTCCATCAGGTCGCCGTAATCCACGCCTTTGTCAGCCTGGAAGAAGATGGTGGTTTCCTTGTCACCCTTGGTCTTGGCGTCGAGCATCGGGCCAAGCTGGTCGGGCGCAGCCACCTGATCGTCGCCGACGTACAGCTTCTGGTCGGCCTTGACGCTGACGAACACCGGTTTCTCCGGCCTGGGCGCCGGTTTGGCGGTTGAAGCCGGCAGGTCGACCTTGATGTCGACCGTGGCCAGGGGGGCAGCGACCATGAAGATGATCAGCAGCACCAACATCACGTCGATGAACGGCGTAACGTTGATTTCGTGGTTTTCGGCGAGGTCGTCGCCACCTTCGTTGAGATGCAGGCCCATGGCTTACCCCACTTTCACCATGTGCGGGGCGGCGCGATCGCTGCCCTGGTGGTCCAGGTCACGGCTGACCAGCAGCAGTACCTGGGCGGAGGCGTCGGACACCTGGGCCTTGTAGCCGGCAATGGAGCGGGCGAAGACGTTGTAGATGACCACAGCCGGGATTGCAGCAACCAGGCCCAGAGCGGTAGCCAGCAGGGCTTCGGCGATACCTGGGGCAACTACCGCCAGGTTGGTGGTCTGGGTCTTGGCGATGCCGATGAAGCTGTTCATGATGCCCCATACGGTACCGAACAGGCCGACGAACGGCGCGGTGGAACCGATGGTGGCGAGTACGCCGGTGCCGCTGCTCATGGTACGACCGCTGGCGTGAACCAGGCGCTCCAGACGGAAGCTGACGCGCTCCTTGATGCCTTCTTTTTCGCGGGCATTGGCCGACAGGCGCATCTCTTCAAGCGCGTCGTGGACCAAGGTGTGGGACAGGGTGCCTTCCTTGTTGGACACGTCGCTGGCTTCTTTCAGGCTGGCGGATTTCTTCAGTTTGGCGATTTCGCCACGCAGGCGACGCTTGGCGCCCATCAGCTCGAAGCCTTTGGCGATCCAGATGGTCCAGGTGATGATGGAGGCGATGGCCAGGCCGATCATGACGATCTTCACCACGATGTCGGCGTTCTTGTACATGCCCCATGGGGACAGGTCGTGCGCCATGCCCAGCGAGGTGTCTTCAACCAGGGCTTCCACGCTCGGGTCTACCGCGGCCGGTGCATCAGCCGGGGTGGCAGCAGTGGCATCGGCAGCAGGCGCCTGCGCATCGGCAGCCGGGGCAGCAGCAGGTGCGGCCGGGGCAGTGGCGGCAGCCGGCGTGGCACCGTTGGTGGTTGGCTCATCGGCCATGGCCACCGGGGCCAGCACCAGGCTGAGTGTCAGCGCGGCGATGGCGCGCCAGGCGCGCGACGGGGTTGGCGAAGCGGAAGGTTGATTACGTGTCATGCTGGCCGGACCTGATGAAGAAAAAAGTGAACGTTCTCCAAGGCCTCGAGGTAGGCCGAGAACAAATTGGCGGCCATTATTGCAAGTAATTCTTGTTAACAAAAGTAATCTTGTTGCTTTTTTCGCCTATGGTCTAGCCATCCATCGTGTAGCGTGGCCGGGCTGATCAATTGGTCTAGGGAGTTTAGAGATGTCAGACCTTTCCGTGATGGTGGTGGGTTGTGGTGATGTAGGTGGGCGTCTGGCCCTGCAAATGTTGGCCAAAGGCTGGCGGGTAAGCGGCCTGCGCCGCGCTGTCGGGCAGCTGCCTGCGGGCGTTCAACCGGTTGCCGCAGACTTGGCCGAACCGTCGATCCCGCAAGCCTGGCCACAGGGTCCGCTGGATTACCTGGTGTACTGCGTGGCGGCCAGCCAGCACGACGAGGCCGGTTACCAGGCGGCCTATGTGGATGGTTTGCGCCATGTGCTGGCCTGGCTGGCCGAGCGAGGCCAGTGCCCCCGTCGCCTGTTGTTCGTCTCCAGCAGCAGCGTTTATGCGCAGAAGGACGGCGAGTGGATCGAGGAAGGCGCGGCCACGGAGCCTGAAGGTTATTCCGGGCGGGTGATGCTGGAGGCTGAGCGGCTGGCGCTGGCCAGTGGTATCCCGGCGAGCGTTGTGCGCCTGACGGGCATTTACGGTCCAGGCCGCGAGTGGCTGTTGAGCCAGGTGCGCCAGGGTTACCGTGTGGCTGAGGAGCCACCGCTGTATGGCAACCGCATCCACGCCGAGGATGCCGCCAGCCTGTTGGCGTTTCTGCTGCTGGCCGATGCCGAGGGCAAGGTGCTGGACGACTACTACATTGGCGTTGATGACGACCCGGCACCACTGGCCGACGTGGTGGCCTGGCTGCGGGCATACATGGGGGTGACCGAGTGGTCCGATGAGCAGCGGGTGCGGCGTACCGGCAGCAAGCGCTGCAGCAACGCCCGGGCCCGGGCGCTGGGCTGGGCGCCGGTGTACCCAAGCTACAAGGAAGGCTATGCAGCCATCCTGAAAGGAGGGCGTTGAATTTACCGGCCTCTTCGCGGGTAAACCCGCTCCCACAGGGATATCACAAGGCCTGAAGAAGGTGATTACCCGCGAAGAGGCCAGTGCATTCAGTGCAAACGCAGCAGGACTCAGCTGCGCTCCAGCACCCACTGGCGCTTGCCCGCGGCCAGTTCCGGCATTTCATCCGGTTGCGCACGGTTTACCGCCTGGAAAATCTCCAGCTTGTCGCCATCACGCTTGATGATGAACGGTGCACCACGCTGGTTACGCTCCAGCCACAGGCTGTCATTGCTGCCGCCCATGGTCGCGCAGTCGCCTGCCAGGCACAGTGCGAAGCGGTCTGGCCCCGGCAGGCCAGTGACGTTGCCGGTGTCGCTGAAGCGCACGCTGGCACCTTTGCCCTCGCCTTCGACCACCTTCCAGTTGCCGCCCAGGTAGGCCTGGTACAGCGCTTTCTCGAAGCTGCTGCCCAGCGGCGCATTGGCAGTCGCCGGCGCCTTGGCGCGGACGAAGGTTTGCTTGGCGCCGCGCTGGTCGACGGCTTGCAGCTCGTCGCCATCGAGCGACAGCTGCTCGGTCTGGCCGCCCTCGAAGCTGGCCTGCCATTGCTTGTCATTGGCGCTCAACTGGCCGTCAGCGGCCTCGAAACCATTGCTGTAGCTGGCCTGCTGGCTGGCAACGTCGAGCTTCCATTCGAACACCGGGCCGTGTTCATTCAGCGCTTGGCGCAGGCTGCCGCCCTTGACCGCAGCAGTGATGGCCTCCTGGTTGATCCAGGTGCCGTTGAAATCTTCGGGTTTGTGGCTGGCGCAGCCGCCCAGTAGCAGGGCTGCCAGCGCGAGGGGCAGTGCTTGACGCATGACGGGGTAACCTTGCAAAGGAGGGGTGACGGGCAGGGCGCCCGTCACCGGGGGCATCATTCGATGACCAGGATGGCGTCCATTTCGACCTGGGCGCCTTTCGGCAGCGCGGCAACGCCAATGGCGGCGCGGGCCGGGTAGGGCTGTTCGAAGTAGCGGCCCATTACCTCGTTGACCTTGGCGAAGTGGCTCAGGTCGGTGAGGAAGATGTTCAGCTTGACGATGTCCTTGAACGAACCGCCAGCGGCTTCAGCCACGGACTTGAGGTTCTCGAACACCTGCACGGTCTGGGCTTCGAAGCCTTCGACCAGTTCCATGGTCTTGGGGTCCAGCGGGATCTGGCCCGACATGTACACCGTGTTGCCGGCCTTGATCGCCTGCGAGTAGGTGCCGATGGCGGCAGGTGCCTTGTCGCTATTGATGACGGTCTTGCTCATGATGACTCCTTGCGGTTGGCGGACTACGTACGCATGCGGGTGATGCGGACCACGCCGGTCAGGGTACGCAGCTTCTTGATCACACGCGCCAGGTGCACACGGTCGTGCACGCTGACCACTAGTTGGACCACGCTGATACGGCCGTCGCGTTCGTCCATGCTGATCTTCTCGATGTTGCCGTCGGCGGCGTTGACGCTGCTGGCCAGCAGGGCGATAAGGCCGCGCTGGTGCTCCAGTTCGACACGCAGTTCGACATTGAACTCACCGGTGATGTCCTTGGCCCAGGAAAGCTGAACGCACTTTTCCGGGTTATGGCGGATTTCACTGATGTTGCGGCAATTCTCCAGGTGCACGACCATGCCCTTGCCGGCCGACAGGTGGCCGACGATCGGGTCGCCAGGGATAGGCGTGCAGCACTTGGCGTAGCTCAGCACCAGGCCTTCGGTGCCGCGGATCGCCAGCGGGCCTTCCGGCGCAGGCAACTGCTCGCCTTCAGCCGACAACAGCCGTCGCGCGACCACGTAGGCCATGCGGTTGCCCAGGCCGATGTCTTCGAGCAGGTCTTCGATCAGTTCCAGGCGGTACTCGGCGAGAATCGCCTGAATGCGCTCCTGGGGGATTTTCTCCAGGCTGCTGTCGAAGCCGGTGAGCACCTTGTTCAGCAGGCGTTCGCCCAGGCTGATGGACTCGGAGCGGCGCTGTTGTTTGAGCGCGTGGCGGATGTGCGTGCGCGCCTTGCCTGTCACCACGAAGTTGAGCCAGGCCGGGTTCGGCCGTGCGCCCGGGGCGCTGACGATTTCCACCGTCGAGCCGCTTTGCAGCGGTTCGGACAGCGGCGCCAGGCGGCGGTTGATGCGGCAGGCGATGCAGCTGTTGCCGACGTCGGTGTGCACCGCGTAGGCGAAGTCCACCGCCGTGGAGCCTTTGGGCAGCTCCATGATGCGGCCTTTGGGCGTGAACACGTAGACCTCGTCCGGGAACAGGTCGATCTTCACGCTCTCGATGAATTCCAGCGAGTTGCCGGCACGCTGCTGCAGTTCGAGGATGCCCTTGACCCACTGGCGCGCGCGGGCGTGGCTGCCCTTGGGCTGCTCATCGTCGTTGGACTTGTACAGCCAGTGCGCGGCAATGCCGTTGTTGGCCATCTCTTCCATCTCGCGGGTGCGGATCTGGATTTCGATGGGCACACCGTGCATGCCGAACAGCGTGGTGTGCAACGACTGGTAGCCGTTGGCCTTGGGGATCGCGATGTAATCCTTGAAGCGACCGGGCAGCGGCTTGTACAGGTTGTGCACGGCGCCGAGCACGCGGTAGCAGGTGTCGACCTTGTCGACGATGATGCGGAAGGCATACACGTCCATGATCTCGTTGAAGGCACGGCGCTTGCCGCGCATCTTCTTGTAGATGCCATAGAGGTGTTTCTGCCGGCCGCTGACCTCGCCTTCGATGCCGTCGGCAGCCAGGCAGTTGGCCAGCGAGTGCTCGATCTTGGCGACGATCTCTTTGCGGTTGCCGCGTGCGCTTTTCACCGCCCGGTGAATCAGCGACGAGCGCATCGGGTGCATGGCCTTGAAGCCGAGGTCCTCGAACTCCACGCGCACGGTGTGCATGCCCAGGCGGTTGGCGATGGGGGCGTAGATCTCCAGGGTTTCCTTGGCGATGCGCCGGCGTTTTTCGCCGGACAGCACTTCCAGGGTGCGCATGTTGTGCAGGCGGTCGGCCAGCTTGACCAGGATCACGCGAATGTCGCGGGCCATGGCCATGGCCATTTTCTGGAAGTTTTCGGCCTGCGCCTCGGCCTTGGTCTCGAAGTTCATCTGGGTCAGCTTGCTGACCCCATCGACCAGTTCGGCCACCGTCTCGCCAAATTGCTGGCTGAGGGCTTCCTTGGCGATACCGGTGTCTTCGATCACATCGTGCAGCATGGCCGCCATCAGGCTTTGATGGTCCATGTGCATGTCGGCGAGGATGCTGGCCACGGCCAGCGGGTGGGTCACGTAGGGCTCGCCGCTGCGGCGGCGCTGCCCATCGTGGGCCTGTTCGGCGTAGAAATAGGCGCGCCGGACCAGGTTGACCTGTTCGGGGCCAAGGTAGGTCGACAGCCGTTCGGCCAAGGCTTCTATACCCGGCATGGGTTCACCTCCTGCGGAGGACGAGGGCCTTGCGCCGTGCGACGTCGACCTGGCATCAATCAGACAGCCTCGTTGTTCTCGTCCTCGAAGGCGGCGAAGACCGGATCCTCGGTGACGATCTCTTCAGCGGCGATGAACTCGTTGGTGACGATGCCTTCGGCGATTTCACGCAGGGCAACAACGGTCGGTTTGTCGTTTTCCCACGCAACGCGTGGCTCTTTGCCGCCGGTCGCCAGCTGGCGAGCGCGCTTGGTCGAGAGCATGACCAGCTCGAAGCGGTTATCCACGTGTTCCAGGCAGTCTTCAACAGTTACGCGGGCCATGGTCTTCCTCAGTAGCAAATGCGGTGGGCGTGCAGCCCAGTAATGGGCAGGCGGACTCGATAGTATAAAAATTCACCAGCCAATAGGGAAGCGCTGTTTTGCCGGGCGGTCACCTTGAAGCACTATGTTTGCCCGCGAAAGGGCCGGACCAGACAGCCGCAATACTTGAGCCCGACGATAACCTCAGAGCATCGCGCCACGCAACCGCGGCGTCAGCTCTTCGAAAAGGGTCTGCACCGAGCGCAGCGCCCGGCAATCCGGCCGGGTCAGCAGCCACAGCTGGGTGTCGCAACCCGGCAGCGGTCCGCTCAGCGCATCCACGCCGGGCAGGGCGTGCACCATGTAATCCGGCAGTGCCGCCACGCCCAGGCCGGCAGTTACCAGCTGGGCGATGGTCGACATGCCGCTGCACTGGTAGCGTGGGCTTAGCCCGGGGTGCTGCTGGTTGCGCCAGACCACCGTGGGGTGGTCCTGCATCGAGTCGTCGGGGGCGATCCATGGCACGCTGACGGCCGATTCTGCCAGGCGCTCGCGCCACTGCGGCTGGCCGCAGACCACATAGGAGGTGGACCCCAGGTTGCGACCCACCAGGTGTTCCGGCGGTGTATTGGTCAGGCGCAGGGCAATGTCGGCATCGCGCCGGCTGAGGTTGGCGAAGGTGTTCGAGGTGCCCATCTCCAGCGACAAGGCCGGGTAGTTGGGCATGAACTCGGCCAGCGCCGGCAGCAGCAGGCTATGCATGACCGCCTCGGTGCAGGTCACCCGCACCGTGCCGCTTACCACCTGCTCGCCACTGGTCATGGCAATGCGCGCCGCCTCCAGCGCCTGTTCGGCGCGCTCGGCCTGCTCGGCCAGGGCCTGGGCGGTATCGGTCGGCAGGTAGCCCTTGCGGCTCTTGACGAACAAGGCGGTGCCCAGCGCCGACTCCAGCCGGCGGATCGAGCGGAATACCGTCGAAACGTCGACTTTGAGGAGCTCGGCGGCTTTGGCCAGCGAGCGGCCGCGCTCCAGTGCCAGGACCAGGGAGAGGTCGGCGTGGGTGATCTGATATTGCATTGGTGCACGCTCTGCTTGCCGAATTGCCAATGTCTGTTGCGTCAGGGCCATTTTATAGTGAAACGGCCCCCCGGAATCAATGCGTCCGGTCGGGTAACCAATCCCCACGATGGGAAAGTGAAAAAAACAACAGCTGCAACCATCGTCGCCCGTGAGGCGCCAGCCGTATCCCCACATCGCCGCAGCACATCAAAGGATGTACACCATGACGTCGGTAACCCCGTGCGCCAGTTCTTCCAGCGAGATGAATGACTTCCTCCAGGCCCATCCGGAAACGCAGTACGTCGACCTGCTGATTTCCGACATGAATGGCGTGGTACGTGGCAAGCGCATCGAGCGGGCCAGCCTGCACAAGGTGTACGAGAAAGGCATCAACCTGCCGGCTTCGCTGTTCGCCCTGGACATCAACGGTTCCACGGTAGAGAGCACCGGCCTTGGCCTGGACATTGGCGATGCCGACCGCATCTGCTTCCCGATCCCCGGCACGCTGTCGGATGAGCCGTGGCAGAAACGCCCCACCGCCCAGCTGCTGATGACCATGCACGAGATCGAAGGCGCGCCGTTTTTCGCCGACCCGCGTGAAGTGCTGCGTCAGGTGGTGAGCAAGTTCGACGATCTGGGCCTCACCATTTGCGCGGCGTTCGAGCTGGAGTTCTACCTGATCGATCAGGACAACCTCAACGGCCGCCCGCAGCCGCCGCGCTCGCCCATTTCCGGCAAGCGTCCGCAGTCGACCCAGGTGTACCTGATCGACGACCTCGACGAATATGCCGACTGCCTGCAGGACATGCTCGAAGCGGCCAAGGAGCAGGGCCTGCCTGCCGATGCCATCGTCAAGGAAAGCGCCCCGGCGCAGTTCGAGGTCAACCTGCACCACGTGGCCGACCCGCTGAAGGCCTGCGACTACGCGATCCTGCTCAAGCGGCTGATCAAGAACGTTGCCTACGACCATGAAATGGATACCACCTTCATGGCCAAGCCCTACCCGGGCCAGGCGGGCAACGGCCTGCACGTGCATATCTCGCTGCTGGACAAGAAAACCGGCAAGAACATCTTCTCGAGCGATGACCCGCTGCAAAGCGACACGCTGCGCCACGCCATTGGTGGTGTGCTGGAGACCATGCCGGCGTCGATGGCCTTCCTCTGCCCGAACATCAACTCCTACCGCCGCTTCGGCGCGCAGTTCTACGTGCCCAATGCACCGAGCTGGGGCCTGGACAACCGCACCGTGGCCGTGCGCGTGCCTACCGACAGCAGCGAAAACGTGCGCCTGGAACACCGCGTGGCCGGCGCCGATGCCAACCCGTACCTGATGCTCGCGGCAATCCTTGCCGGCGTGCATCACGGCCTGACCAACAAGGTCGAGCCGGATGCCCCGATCGAGGGCAACTCCTACGAGCAGCTGGAACAGAGCCTGCCGAACAACCTGCGTGATGCCCTGCGCGCGCTGGACGACAGCGAAGTGCTCAACCAATACATCAGCCCGGACTACATCGATATCTTCGTGGCCTGCAAGGAAAGCGAGCTGGCCGAGTTCGAAGTGTCGATTTCCGACCTTGAGTACAACTGGTACCTGCACACGGTGTAAGCCAATGAGCGCAAATGCGGTCCCCTTGATCGGTGTCAGCGCCTGCCGCCAGCAGGTGGGGAAGAACTCGTCGCACACGGTAGGCGACAAGTATGTCGAGGCGGCCGGCTTTGCCGGTTTGCCGCTGATCCTGCCGGCCCGAGACGGGGGCAGCGACACGCAGGCGCTGTTGGCCCGGCTGCACGGCATTGTTTTTACCGGCTCGCCTTCAAATATCGAACCGCATCATTACAATGGCGCCCCTAGCGTAGCCGGTACCCGGCACGATCTGGCGCGCGATCGCCTGACCCTGCCGCTGCTGCAGGCAGCGATTGCCGCCGGCGTGCCGGTGTTCTGCATCTGCCGTGGCTACCAGGAACTGAATGTGGCGCTTGGCGGCAGCCTGCACCAGCGCGTGCAGGAAATGCCCGGGTACCTTGACCACCGCGAACCTGAGGACGCACCCCTGGAGGTGCAATACGGCCCTCGTCACCCTGTCGGCATCGAGCCAGGCGGGTTGTTCGAGCGCCTGGGCCTGGCGGCGCAGTTCGAGGTCAACTCGCTGCACAGCCAGGGCATCGACCGCCTCGCCCCGGGCCTGCGTGTCGAGGCACGGGCCCCGGATGGCCTGATCGAAGCGGTATCCATGCCTGCGGCGCCGGGCTTTGTGCTTGGCGTGCAGTGGCACCCGGAGTGGCGCTTCACCGAAAACCCGGTCTCGCTGCGCCTGTTCCAGGCGTTTCGCGAGGCCTGCATTGCCTACGCGGCACGGGAGGGCGCACGGCAGGAGACATTCTGACGTCAGCCGAAGGTCTTGGATGACTGGTTCCCGGCAGCAAGCTTTCAATGAGTGAAAGCAGGCCTTGTGTGCAAGGCCTGCGAAAACAATTCCAAAATTTACGGCAAATACTCATGAGCAATTATACAGAAGCCGGCCGCCCACCCGATGTGGCGGCCGACGCGGGCAACACCCAGCGCGGCAAGGGCCTGGCCAAAGGCCGCCTGGGCCTGCTGGCCAGCGTGGTGCTGGGCATTTCCACCATCGCCCCGGTCTACACCCTGACGGGCGCCCTTGGCCCGACCGTGCGTGAGGTGGGTGCCCACCTGCCCGCCGTGTTCATCGTCGGTTTCCTGCCGATGCTGCTGGTGGCCCTGGGCTACCGGGAACTGAACTCGGCAGAACCGGACAGCGGTACTTCGTTTACCTGGTCGGCGCGTGCCTTCGGCCCGATGATCGGCTGGATCGGCGGTTGGGGGCTGGTGGTCGCCACTACCATCGTGCTGTCGAACCTGGCGGGGGTGGCGGTCGATTTCTTCTACCTGTTCCTTGGCCAGATCACCGGCAAGCATGAGCTGGCAGCGTTGGCCGACAACCTGTTGATCAACATCAGCACCTGTTGCGTGTTCATCGGCCTGGCCGTGTGGATCTGCTGTCGCGGCATCGCCACCACCATGACCGTGCAGTACGGCCTGGTGGCCCTGCAGTTGCTGGTGCTGATCGGCTTTGCCTTCGCCGCCTTCGGCGGCACCACTGCGCCGCCACCGCTGGCGTTCGATTTCGCCTGGTTCAACCCGTTCGGCGTCGAGTCGTTCTCGGCCTTTGCCGCCGGGCTGTCGCTGTCGATCTTCATCTTCTGGGGCTGGGACACGTGCCTGACCGTCAGCGAAGAGTCGGTGGGTAGCGAAGAGGTGCCGGGCAAGGCCGCCACCTGGACCGTGATGTTGATCCTCGGCCTGTACTTGTTCACCGCCATCGCCACCCTGCAGTTTGCCGGTATCAGCGAAACCGGGCTGGGCCTGAACAACCCGCGCATCCAGGAGAACGTCTTCGCCCACCTGGCGGGCCCGGTCATGGGGCCGCTGGCAATCCTGATGTCCATCGCCGTGCTGGCCAGCACCGCGGCGTCGCTGCAGTCCACCTTCGTGGCACCGGCGCGCACCCTGTTGGCCATGGGTTACTACGGTGCGGTGCCGCAGAAGTTCGCCAGCGTCTGCCCGCGCTCGCAAACCCCGCGCTACGCCACCATCTGCGCCGGCCTGGCAGCAGGGCTGTTCTACGTGACCATGCGCACCCTGAGCGAGAACGTGCTGGCGGATACCATCACCGCGTTGGGCATGATGATCTGCTTCTACTATTCGCTGACCGCGTTCGCTTGCGTCTGGTATTTCCGCGCCAGCCTGTTCGACAGCCTGCGCCACTTCATCATGCGCGGCCTGTGCCCGCTGGTAGGTGGGGTGATCTTGTCGGTGATCTTCGCGCGTACCGCCATCGACAGCGCCTCGCCGGACTTCGGCAGTGGCTCGCATGTGGGCGGGTTGGGCCTGGTATTCGTGATTGCCGCGATCATCTCGGTGCTCGGCATCGGGCTGATGATGCTGTCGCGCATGCGGGCGCCGGCTTACTTCCTGGGGGCTACCCTGCGTCAGCAGGCTACCCTGCCTTTGCAGGAATAAAGCTGGGGGGCGCTTTGCGCCCCTTTCGCGGCACAAGGCCGCTCCTACAAAGGCACGGCGTACGCTTTCAAATGTAGGAGCGGCCTTGTGCCGCGAAAGGGCTGCAAAGCAGCCCCGTGCGGTATCTCAGGAGAGCAGTTCTTTCAGCAGCCCGCTGTTTCGCTGTTGCTGTTTCTTCAGCACCAGCCGGTTCGAACGGAACACCGCTTTCAAGTCTTCCAGCGCCGCGTCGAAATCATCATTGATGATCAGGTAGTCATACTCGTCGTAGTGCACCATCTCGCTGACCGCTTCCTTCATGCGCCCGGCGATGATCTCTTCGCTGTCCTGCCCGCGGCCGTCCAGGCGCTGGCGCAGCGCTTCCTGGCTTGGCGGCAGAATGAACACCGACAACGCCTGCGGCATCAGCTTGCGCACCTGCTGGGCGCCTTGCCAGTCGATTTCCAGGATCAGGTCATAGCCCTGGTCCAGGGTCTGCTGCAGCGCACTGCGCGAGGTGCCGTAGAAGTTGCCGAACACTTCGGCATGCTCCAGGAAGTCGCCTTGCTGGATCAGCGCCTTGAACTCCTCGTGGACCACGAAGTGGTAGTTCACCCCGTGTTCCTCGCCCGGGCGCATGGCGCGGGTGGTGTGCGAGACCGAGACGCGGATTTGCTGGTCTTCCTTGGTCAGGGCCGTTACCAGGCTGGTCTTGCCGGCGCCCGAAGGGGCCGAAACGATGTAGAGGGTGCCGCTGCTGTGGTTCATGGTCGGGTTGGCCTTACTCGATGTTCTGTACTTGTTCACGCATCTGTTCGATCAATACCTTCAGGTTGACCGCCGCTTGCGTACTGCGTGGGTCGAAGGCCTTGGAGCCCAGGGTGTTGGCTTCGCGGTTGAGTTCCTGCATCAGGAAGTCCAGGCGTCGGCCGGCGGCGCCGCCACCCTTGAGCACGCGGCGCACTTCGGTGACGTGGGTGCTGAGGCGGTCAAGTTCCTCGGCCACGTCGCTCTTCTGGGCCAGCAGCACCATTTCCTGCTCCAGGCGCTGCGGGTCGAGTTCGGCCTGCATGTCGCCGAAACGGTCGAGAATCTTCTGCCGCTGCGCCGCCAGCATCTGCGGCACCAGGGCGCGCAGGGTGGTGACTTCGCTGGTCATGTTGTCCAGGCGCTCGTTGATCAGCCGGGCCAGTTCCTGGCCTTCGCGCTGGCGCCCGGCCTTGAGTTCGGCTAGTGCTTCGTCGAACAGGGCCATGGCTTCTGCATTCAGCGCCTGCGGGTCACTGGTGTCGGCCACCAGCACACCCGGCCACGACAGCACTTCCAGCGGGTTCAGCGGTGCCGGCTGCTTGATCAGGCCGGCCACTTCCTCGGCGGCAGCGACCAGCTGTGCGGCGCGCTCGCGGTCTACCTTCAACGGCTTGCCGTTGCTGTCTTCATTGAGGCGCAGGGTGCATTCCACCTTGCCCCGCGAAAGGCCCTGGCGCAGGCCTTCACGCACGGCGCCTTCGAGGTCGCGCAGGGCCTCGGGCAGGCGCAGGTGGGGTTCCAGGTAACGGTGGTTGACCGAACGCAGCTCCCAGATCAGGGTGCCTTGGCTGCCGGCGCGCTCGACACGAGCAAAAGCGGTCATGCTGTGCACCATGGGGAGTACCTCGCGTAGATGAATGAACGGTGGGAGCCTCTCGGCTGCAAGGCGCAGGATTGTAGCGCAGTGGCGCCTCGGCGCCCAATCCACCTATGTTACAGAGGGGTGGCCATGGCAGCAGGAAAAGGCGACGGGCTGTGTCGGGCGCGACAATAGGCATGTCTTCCCCGCGCTGCGGGCTCTATAATGCTCGGCAGATTCAAAGTCCCAGTACAGGTATCCCAGATGAAACGTCCAAGTGGTCGCGCCGCCGATCAGCTCCGCTCGATCCGCATCACCCGCAACTACACCAAGCACGCCGAAGGGTCGGTACTGGTCGAGTTCGGTGACACCAAGGTCATCTGCACGGTCAGCGTGGAAAACGGTGTGCCGCGCTTCCTCAAAGGCCAGGGCCAAGGCTGGCTGACTGCCGAATACGGCATGCTGCCACGCGCCACCGGTGAGCGTAACCAGCGCGAAGCCAGCCGTGGCAAGCAGGGTGGCCGCACCCTCGAAATCCAGCGCCTGATTGGCCGTTCGCTGCGCGCCGCGCTGGACATGAGCAAGCTGGGTGACATCACCCTGTATGTCGACTGTGACGTGATCCAGGCTGATGGCGGCACCCGTACCGCGTCCATCACCGGTGCCATGGTCGCCCTGTGCGACGCCTTGGCGGTGATCAAGAAGCGCGGTGGCCTGAAGGGCGGCAACCCGCTCAAGCACATGATTGCTGCCGTGTCGGTAGGCATGTACCAGGGCGAAGCCGTGCTCGACCTGGACTACCCGGAAGACTCCGCTGCCGAAACCGACCTGAACGTGGTGATGACCAGCGCCGGTGGCTTCATCGAAGTGCAGGGTACCGCCGAAGGCGCACCGTTCCAGCCGGAAGACTTCAACGCCATGCTGGCGCTGGCGCAAAAAGGCATGAACGATATCTTCGAGCTGCAGCAGGCCGCTCTGGCTGACTGACTGTTCCTGTAGATACGAAAAAGCCGACATCAATGTCGGCTTTTTCATGTCTGAACAGCAATCAGATGGTCAACGTCCAGTCATAGTCGACGATCAGCGGCGCATGCTGGGAGAAGCGCGGCTGACGCGGCAGGCGGGCGTTGCGCACGAAGCGGCGCAGGCCCGGCGTGAGGATCTGGTAGTCGAACCGGTAGCCCAGGTTGAGCATCTCGGCCTGCTCGTTGTCCGGCCACCAGCTGTACTGGTCGCCTTCACGGCTGACTTCGCGCAGGGCATCGACGTAACCCATCTCGCCGGTGATCGCATCCATCCAGGCGCGTTCCGGCGCCAAGAAGCCCGGCGACTGCTGGCTGTCACGCCAGTTTTTGATGTCGAGCTTCTGCTGCGCCACGTAGAACGAGCCGCAATAGATGTATTCGCGACGTTTGCGACGCTGTTTGTCCAGGTACTTGGCGAAGTCGTCCATCAACTTGAACTTCTGGTTCAAGTCTTCGTCGCCGTTCATGCCCGAAGGCAGCAGCAGGCTGGCAATACTGACTTTGTCGAAATCTGCTTGCAGGTAACGCCCGTAGCGGTCGGCTGTCTCGAAGCCCAGGCCGGTGATGACTGCCTTGGGCTGCATGCGCGAGTAAAGGGCCACACCACCTTGGGCAGGCACCTCCGCGTCGCAGGCATAAAGGAAATAGCCATCGAGCTGGAAAGCTGGGTCATCGAGTTCAAAGGCCGAGGCGCGGGTATCCTGAAGGCAGATGACGTCGGCATTCTGGGCTTGTAGCCAGCTGAGCAAACCACGCTCGGCCGCAGCCTGAATGCCATTAACGTTCACACTGATGATCCGCATAAATGGCCCCAAAAATCTCGTGCGTGTATGATACCCGAGCTCAACCCATTTAGCTAAATCCGTGGTGTCCGGGACTATTCATGCAGCCGTATCAGCGCGACTTTATCCGTTTTGCCATCGATCGCGGGGTACTGCGTTTCGGTGAATTCACCCTGAAATCGGGGCGTACCAGCCCGTATTTCTTCAATGCCGGCCTGTTCAACACCGGTTCTGCATTGGCCGAGCTGGGGCGGTGCTATGCCGCAGCCATCGTCGACAGCAAGATCCCGTTCGACGTGCTGTTCGGCCCGGCCTACAAGGGTATCCCTCTGGCGGCGACCACTGCCGTGGCCCTTGCCGATCAGCATCAGCTCGACGTGCCATGGTGCTTCAACCGCAAGGAAGCCAAGGACCACGGCGAAGGCGGCAGCCTGGTCGGCGCGCCGCTGGCCGGTGATGTGCTGATCATCGACGACGTGATCACCGCCGGTACCGCTATCCGCGAGGTCATGCAGATCATCAACGCCCAGCAGGCCAAGGCCGCCGGCGTGCTGATCGCCCTGAACCGCGAAGAGCGTGGCAATGGCGAACTGTCGGCGATCCAGGAAGTGGAGCGCGACTTCGGTATCCCGGTGGTCAGCATCGTTTCGCTGACCCAGGTGCTGGAATTCCTGGCCGATGACCCACAGCTGAAGCAGCACCTGCCGGCTGTCGAGGCTTACCGGGCGCAGTACGGGATCTGATCCTGGCCTGGCAATGAAAAAGGCGACCCTCACATGAAGGTCGCCTTTTTTGTGTCACCTGTCCCGGCCCTTTCGCGGGTGAACCCGCTCCCACAGGATCTCCACAGCCCTCAAAGGCGGTGCTATCCCCTGTGGGAGCGGGTTTACCCGCGAAGAGGCCGGTGCAGGCTAGCCAATCACTCAGCGTGGTTTGCGGTTGGTAATCAGGGTACCCACGCCGCTGTCGGTGAAGATCTCCAGCAGCACCGCGTTAGGTACGCGGCCATCGATGATGTGCGAGCTGTTCACGCCACCCTGCACCGCATCCAGCGCGCACTTGATCTTCGGCAGCATGCCGCCGTAGATGGTGCCGTCGGCGATCAGTTCGTTGACCTGCTCGGTGGTCAGGCCGGTCAGTACCTGGCCCTGCTTGTCCATCAAGCCGGCGATGTTGGTCAGCAGCATCAGCTTCTCGGCCTTCAGCGCCTCGGCTACCTTGCCCGCCACCAGGTCGGCGTTGATGTTGTACGACTCACCGTTGGCGCCCACGCCGATCGGCGCGATCACCGGGATGAAGTCACCCTTCACCAGCATGTTCAGCAGGTCGGTGTTCACGCTCACCACTTCGCCCACGTGGCCGATGTCGATGATTTCCGGGGTGGTCATCTCAGGCGTCTGGCGGCTGACGGTCAGCTTGCGGGCGCGGATCAGCTCCGCGTCCTTGCCGGTCAGGCCGATGGCGCTGCCGCCGTGGCGGTTGATCAGGTTGACGATGTCCTTGTTGACCTGGCCGCCCAGCACCATCTCCACCACGTCCATGGTCGCCGAGTCGGTGACGCGCATGCCATCGATGAAGTGACTTTCGATCGACAGGCGCTTGAGCAGGTCGCCGATCTGCGGGCCACCACCGTGGACCACCACCGGGTTGATGCCCACAGCCTTCATCAGCACGATGTCACGGGCGAAGCCTGTTTTCAGCTCCTCGCTTTCCATCGCGTTGCCGCCGTACTTGATCACCAGGGTCTTGCCGACAAAGCGGCGGATGTAGGGCAGTGCTTCGGACAAAACCTCGGCTACATGGGAAGCGGCATCGCGATCGAGGGTCATGCAGGGCTCCTGTAAGGAACAGATAGTCGGTCAGAACGGCAGTTGCAGCTCAGGCTCAACCCGCAGCAACTGGGTACGGAATACATCCTTGATACGTTGCAATTCGGCGTCGCTGTCGGCCTCGAAGCGCAGCACCAGCACCGGCGTGGTGTTGGAGGCGCGAACCAGGCCCCAACCGTGGGGGTAGTCGACCCGCACACCGTCGATGGTGGTCAGGCTGGCTTCGCCCCAGTCGGCGTCGCGTTGCAGTGCATCAATGATGCTGAATTTACCTTCGTCGGTCACATCAATATTGATTTCCGGCGTGGAAATATCGTTCGGGAAGGCGGCAAACAGGTTTTCGGCGCTCTGCCCGGCCTTGCTGAGGATCTCCAGCAGGCGCGCAGCGCTGTAGATGCCGTCGTCAAAACCGTACCAGCGTTCCTTGATGAAGATGTGACCGCTCATTTCGCCGGCCAGCAGCGAGCCGGTCTGTTTCATCTTCTTCTTGATCAACGAATGACCGGTCTTCCACATCAGCGCACGGCCGCCGTGCTGTTCGATCAGCGGGGTCAGGCGACGGGTGCATTTGACGTCGAAGATGATCTCGGCGCCCGGGTTGCGTGCCAGCACGTCCTGGGCAAACAGCATCAACAGGCGATCGGGGTAGACGATGCTGCCGGTGTTGGTTACCACGCCGACACGGTCGCCATCACCGTCGAAGGCCAGGCCAATGTCGGCACCGGTTTCCTTGACCTTGGCGATCAGGTCTTCGAGGTTCTCCGGCTTGCCCGGGTCCGGGTGATGGTTGGGGAAGTTGCCGTCGACTTCGCAGAACAGCGGGATCACTTCACAGCCCAGGGCTTCGATCAACTGCGGCGCGACCACGCCGGCGGCGCCGTTGCCGCAGTCCACCACCACTTTGAGTTTTTTGGCCAGTTTCACGTCGCTGACGATCTGCTGGAAATAACGCTCCAGGATTTCGACTTTTTCCACGCGGCCTTCGGCCAGGGTCAGGTCGTTGGTTTTCAGGCGGGTCAGCAGGGCCTGGATCTGTTCGTTGGCCAGGGTGTCACCGGCAATGACGATCTTGAAACCGTTGTAGTCCGCCGGGTTGTGGCTGCCAGTCAGCATCACCCCCGACTTGCCGGCCAGTACATTGGCCGCGTAGTACAGCGCAGGGGTAGGCACCAGGCCGACGTCGCTGACCTGGCAACCGGCATCGACCAGGCCTTTGATCAGCTGTTCGCCCAGCATCGGGCCCGATAGGCGGCCATCGCGACCTACCGAAACCTGCGGTTCGCCCTGGGCCAGGCTCTGCGCACCGATGGCGCGGCCGATCCAGTAGGCGGTATCGGCATGGAGGGTTTTGCCGACCACGCCGCGAATGTCATAGGCGCGGAAGATGCTGTCTGGTAGCGCGGCGGGGACCAAGTGGGCCATGTCGTTCATCTCTGGAAGCTCCAATAGTCAAAGGCTTTCTGGACAGGCGCAAACTGAACGCTTGGACGGTGCTTTCGCCAGAGAGTTCGCCATCCTTGGCCTGAACGGTCATTTGCCGGCTTAGTGGCTGCCGGAGTGACCGAAACCGCCAGCGCCACGCTGGCTTTCATCGAACGCTTCGACGATGTCGAAATGCGCCTGTACCACCGGGACCAGCACCAGCTGGGCGATACGTTCGCCAACCGCGATGGTGAACGGCGTGTTGCCACGGTTCCAGCACGACACCATCAGCTCGCCTTGGTAGTCCGAGTCGATCAGGCCGACCAGGTTGCCCAGCACGATGCCGTGCTTATGGCCCAGGCCCGAGCGCGGCAGGATCATCGCTGCCAGGCCCGGGTCGCCGATGTAGATCGACAGGCCGGTAGGGATCAGCAGGGTCTGGCCTGGCTCGAGGACGGTGTCCTCCTTGAGCAGGGCGCGCAGGTCCAGGCCGGCGGAGCCAGGGGTGGCGTAGGCTGGCAGGGGGAATTCGGTACCCAGGCGTGGGTCGAGGATCTTGGCTTGAAGAGCGTGCATGTAACTTATTGAACCTGATTGAGCCGATCGGCGATGAAGGCGACCAGTTGCCGGGCGATCTTGCCCTTGCTGGTCTGCGCGAAGAGGGTCTGGTGCTGCTGGCGGTCGATCACGGTCAGGGCGTTTTCTTCGCTGTTGAAGCCGATGCTGGGGTTGGCCACATCATTGGCGACGATCAGGTCGAGGTTCTTGTCCTTGAGCTTGCGCGTGGCGTAATCGAGCAGGTGTTCGGTTTCGGCGGCGAAGCCGACGCTGAACGGGCGGTCGCTGCGGCCAGCAATGGTGGCAAGGATATCGGGATTGCGCACCATCTGCAGCAGCATGCCGTCGCCGGTCGTAGGATCTTTCTTCAACTTTTGCGTGGCAACGACTTCCGGGCGGTAGTCCGCAACCGCCGCCGAGGCGATGAACAGGTCGCACGGCATGGCCGCTTCACAGGCCGCGAGCATGTCCCGCGCGCTGACCACGTCAATGCGGCTGACCCGGTCGGGGGTTGGCAGGTGCACAGGGCCGGTGACGAGGGTGACCCGAGCCCCGGCTTCGGCGGCCGCTTCGGCCAGGGCGAAGCCCATCTTGCCGGAGCTATGATTGGTGATGTAGCGCACCGGGTCGATATTTTCCTGGGTCGGGCCGGCGGTGATCAGCACGTGCTTGCCGGTCAGTGCCTGGCGCTTGAAGCTTTCTGCGGCGCACCAGGCCAGATCGGTGGCTTCGAGCATGCGGCCCAGGCCCACGTCGCCACAGGCCTGGCTGCCGGATGCCGGGCCGAACACCTGGATGCCACGGCTCTTGAGCAGCTCGAGGTTGGCCTGGGTAGCCGGGTCGCGCCACATGGCCTGGTTCATGGCCGGGGCCACGGCGACGGTGGCGTCGGTGGCCAGCACCAGGGTGGTCAGCAGGTCGTCGGCCATGCCTTGGGCCATGCGCGCCATGAGGTCGGCCGTGGCCGGGGCGATCAGCACCAGGTCGGCCCACTTGGCCAGTTCGATATGGCCCATGGCCGCTTCGGCGGCGGGGTCGAGCAGGTCCATGTGCACCGGGTGGCCCGACAGCGCCTGCAGGGTCAGCGGGGTGATGAACTCGGCACCACCACGGGTCATGACGACGCGCACCTGCGCGCCGTGCTCCAGGAGACGGCGAATCAGCTCGGCGCTTTTGTAGGCGGCAATGCCGCCACCCACGCCGAGAACGATGCGCTTGCGATACAGCCGCTGCATAGGCTTGCCTTTTTCCAGTGAGAGCGGGCGGCGACGTTTGAAATTGCCTGCGGCAGTACGTCGCATGTACGAGGCGAAATAGATTAACACAGGGTCGAAATGGGCCGCAGCAAGGGCAGGGGGCGGGGATGAATATCAGGGAATGGCCGGCTGAAGAAAGGCCGCGGGAAAAGTTGCTGCAGCGTGGGGCGGCGGTACTCACGGATGCCGAATTGCTTGCCGTGCTGCTGGGGTCTGGTGTGGCCGGGCGCAACGTACTGGACCTTGCGCGGGGGCTGTTGGTGCGTTTTGGCGGGCTGAGGCAGTTTCTGGAGGCCGATCGCGAAGCGGTGCTGCGCGAGCCGGGCATCGGGGCCGTGAAGTATGCGCAGTTACAGGCGCTACTGGAGATCGGCCGGCGTTATCTGGGTGAAAACATCAAGCGCGCAGAGGCTCTGGATGGGCCAGCGGCGGTGCGGCGTTACCTCAAGGCCATGCTGCGGCATGAGGCCAGTGAAGTGTTCGGGTGTCTGTTTCTGGACACCAAGCACCGGCCGTTGGCGTTCGAGATCCTGTTCAGGGGCACGATAGATCGGGCAAGCGTTTATCCGCGCGAAGTGGTGCGGCGGGCTTTGCTGCATAACGCGGCGGCTTTGATCCTGTGTCACAACCATCCTTCGGGGAACAGTGAGCCGAGCCAGGATGACGTGCATTTGACCCTGTCGTTGAAGCGGGGGCTGGGGCTGATCGATGTGCGGGTGCTGGATCACATCATCATCGGTGACGGGGAGCCCTTATCGATGGTTGAGCAGGGGTGGATTGTGGCGTAGGCAGGTCGATGCGGTCAGGGCTAGCACGCGCCTGTCTTGAGGTTTGTGGCGCCTGGGAGATCGAGCGCCGCCCGCGCGGCGCATCGCGAGCTGCGCTCGCTCCTACGTTTGTTTCGGGCCAATTATACCTGTGGGATTTGCGCGCGAACGCCCTGGCGCATGGCGCAATATCGCGTCGTACAAACAAGGCGGTCGCGCGCGCCGGTCACAGGCGTTACTGGCCCGAAACAAACGTAGGAGCGAGCGCAGCTCGCGATGCGCCGCGCGGGCGGCGCTCGATCTCACAGACGCCACAACGCTTAAGGCAGGCGCCCCAAAACTCACTTGGTCACTGACACCTTGCTGAAATCCAGCCGTCCGAACGGGCTCACCTGGTACCCCTCAACCCCTTGGCGCAGCAGGGTAGCCGCCGTCGGATGCGCCAGCGGCACCCACAGTGCCTGCTGCTGGATCAGCGTCTGCGCCTGCTGATACAGCCGGCTGCGCACGCTCTGGTCGTTGGTGGTGCGCCCGGCGCTGATCAGTTGGTCCAGGCGGTTGTCGCAGAAACGGGCAAAGTTGGTCCCCGACTCTACCGCAGCGCAGGAAAACTGCGGGCTGAGGAAGTTGTCCGGGTCGCCGTTGTCGCCCGCCCAGCCCATGAACAGCAGGTCATGCTCACCGGCTTTGGCGCGGCGGATCAGCTCGCCCCATTCGATCACGCGGATCTCTGCCTTGACCCCGATCTTGGCCAGGTCGGCCTGCAGCATCTGCGCGCCAAGGCTGGGGTTGGGGTTAAGCAGGCTGCCCGACGGGCGGGTCCAGATGGTGGTGCTGAAGCCATCGCCCAGGCCCGCCTTGGTCAGCAGCGCCTTGGCTTTCTTCAGGTCCAGCGGGTAACCGGGCAGGTCCTTGGCATAGCTCCAGGTGTTGGGCGGGTAGGGGCCGTTGGCGGCCACCGCGGAGTCTTCGAACACGGCCTTGAGGTAGGCCTGCTTGTCGAATGCCAGGTTGATGGCCTGGCGCACTTCCGGTTTGTCCAGTGGCGGGTGCTGGCTGTTGATGGCGACGAAGGCAGTCATGAATGCCGGGGTCGTGGCCACCTTGAGGTTGCCGTCCTTGCCTGCTTCGGCAATATCCAGCGGCTTGGGCGACAGGGCCACCTGGCACTCGCCACGCTTGAGTTTCTGCAGGCGCACGTTGGCATCGGTGGTGATGGCGAAAATCAGCGGGTCGACCGCGGGCTTGCCGGCAAAGTAGTCAGGGTTGGCGCGGTAACGCACCACGGCGTCTTTCTGGAAGCGCTGGAACACGAACGGCCCGGTGCCGATCGGCTGGTTGTTGAGCTTCTCGGGCGTGCCGGCCTTCAGCAGCTTGTCGGCATATTCGGCGGAGTAGATCGAGGCGAAGCCCATGCTCAGCGTGGCCAGGAATGTGGCGTCCGGGTGGCTGAGGGTAAAGCGCACGGTGTTTGGCGCCGGGGCCTCGATTGCCTTGATCAGGCTGCCCAGTTGCAGCGACTGGGCATGCGGGTAGCCACCCGGTGCGGTCTTGTGCCAGGCATGGGCGGGGTAGAGCATGCGCTGGAAGCTGAACAGCACGTCGTCGGCGTTCAGCTCACGGCCTGGCTTGAAGTAGGGGGTGGTGTGGAATTTCACGCCATCGCGCAGGGTGAAATCATACACCAGGCCGTCGGCCGACACCGTCCAGCTGGCTGCCAGGCTCGGCACCACCTTGCCTTGCGCCGCGTCGAACTCCACCAGGCGGTTCATCAGCACGTCTGCCGTGGCGTTGGTGGTGGTCAGCGAGTTGTACTGCACCACGTCGAAGCCTTCGGGGCTGGCTTCGCTGCACACGCTCAGCGGCGCGGCCTGGGCTACGCCGGCAGCGAACAGAGCGCCGGCGGCGAACAGAGAGTTGAACAATAAGGAAAGGGCGGCAGCACGCATGGTGGCTCCTTGGCTGTCGGTGGCCCATCTGCCAGTGCAGTCTGGAAAAGGCCTACCCTAGTGTGCCTGCCGATAAATGACCACACCCTTTTTTACAAATCTGGCGACGAGCGGTCGACGGCTGACGGGGCCTGCCGCTATGCTGGCCCGGCGCGTTCTGGCTTGCGGCAATGTGTATCTACTGTTGTTGCACGCGAGTCTTTCTGGTATAAAGCAGCGCTCTTTTCTAGGGGCTCGGCCTGTCGCATAAGCGGATCCGGTCGATAAGACCTCCAGAATCACGGCGCCCAGGCGCCAAAGACTGAGAGATTAAGCGGCCAACCCATGCCGGGTTGGGCATGTGGTTTTAGAGGGCTGAGTCATGTCGAGAGTCTGTCAAGTTACTGGTAAGGGTCCAGTAACCGGGAACAACATTTCCCACGCAAACAACAAAACCCGTCGTCGTTTCCTGCCGAACCTGCAGCACCACCGTTTCTGGGTTGAATCCGAGAAGCGTTTCGTGCGTCTGCGCGTTTCCGCCAAGGGCATGCGTATCATCGACAAGCGCGGCATCGACGCCGTTCTGGTTGACATCCGTAAAGCTGGCGCCAAGGTTTAAGGGAGAACATCATGCGTGAATTGATCCGTCTGGTTTCGAGTGCCGGTACCGGCCACTTCTACACCACCGACAAGAACAAGCGCACCACCCCGGACAAAATCGAGATCAAGAAATATGATCCGGTTGTTCGCAAGCACGTGGTGTACAAGGAAGCCAAGATCAAGTAATTGATCGGCGACCTGAAAAAAAACCCGCATCCGAAAGGACGCGGGTTTTTTTATGGCTGACGTTCTGAATTAGCCGAAACTGCAACCCTCAATCACGCCCTGTGCGTTGGTGCGCAGGGTGATGCGGTTAGGATTCAGTTCGCGGGTGGAGAGGTCGCCAGGGCCAATGACGGGGCGCTGAGTGAGGTCCTCAATGTTTACCTTGACCGCCGCGGAGAAGCGGGTGCCGATGATGGATTTCATAAGCTGTAAGATCTGCTCGTCTGTCATCCGCGGTCGCTCCTGCTCGGGTGGCTTGGGCTTGGGCTTGGGTGGTCGTGACACTGCGGCACCGCCAGCGACGCCCAAGCCAATCTTGGTGTTTGCTTTGTCCAGTGATTCATCTTTTAGCATGACAAGTTCCTTAGATCAGGGTTTGCTCAATGTGAGCACGGCCATGCTGAACCTGAACAATGCGTGCATGCGGTAGATAACCACTGCCTCACAGCTCTGATCATTTCTGCTCGAACATCACATAGATCTTGCGGCAAGGCTCCAGCACCTCCCAGGTGCCCTTGAAGCCGGCCGGGATGACAAACCGATCACCGGTACGCAGGGTCTTGGCACCCCCGTCCTGGTCGCGCAGCACCGAAACGCCATGGACGATCTCGCAGTACTCGTGCTCGGTGTAGTTCACCGTCCACTGCCCTACCTCACCTTCCCACACGCCCGCGGCAAACTGCCCGCAAGGGCTGGAGTAATGGTTGTAGACCGCTTGGTCTGGCTCGCCCTTGAGGATTTTTTCCGCCGCCGGGCGGTAGCGTTCGGCCTCGGTGATGACCTGGGCGAAGTCGATGATGCTGTCGATTCTCATGGTGCGGCTCCTGTTGTTGTTTAATAAAATGAACATCAGTAGGCTTTTGAGCCTTTCGTGTCAAATATATTGATAGTTTACAACGGCTGGTTTAGGGTATCGCTTGCCAGTGTGCGCTCGTCGCCCGGCCAGAATTCTGACAACGCCTGTGAGTCCTCAGTGCGGCGTTGCACCTAAACAAGAGGAGGAGTTTCGTATGACTACCCTGACCCGTGCGGACTGGGAACAACGTGCCCAGCAACTGAAGATCGAAGGCCGCGCCTTCATCAACGGCGAATACACCGATGCCGCATCCGGTGAAACCTTCGAGTGCCTGAGCCCGGTCGACGGACGCTTCCTGGCCAAGGTTGCCAGCTGCGACCTGGCCGATGCCAACCGCGCTGTGGAAAACGCCCGCGCCACCTTCAATTCCGGTGTGTGGTCGCAGCTGGCCCCGGCCAAGCGCAAGGCCAAGCTGATCCGCTTCGCCGACCTGCTGCGCAAGAACGTCGAAGAGCTGGCGCTGCTGGAAACCCTGGACATGGGCAAGCCGATTGGCGACTCCTCCAGCATCGACATCCCGGGTGCGGCGCAAGCCATTCACTGGACTGCCGAAGCCATCGACAAGGTTTACGACGAAGTCGCCCCGACCCCGCACGACCAGCTTGGCCTGGTGACGCGCGAAGCCGTGGGTGTGGTCGGTGCCATCGTACCGTGGAATTTCCCGCTGCTGATGGCCTGCTGGAAACTCGGCCCGGCGCTGGCTACCGGTAACTCGGTGGTGCTCAAGCCGTCCGAAAAATCGCCGCTGACCGCCATCCGCATCGCCCAACTGGCGATCGAAGCCGGTATCCCGGCTGGCGTGCTGAACGTGCTGCCAGGCTACGGCCACACCGTGGGCAAGGCCCTGGCCCTGCACATGGACGTCGACACCCTGGTGTTCACCGGTTCCACCAAGATCGCCAAGCAGTTGATGGTGTACGCGGGCGAATCGAACATGAAGCGCATCTGGCTGGAAGCCGGTGGCAAGAGCCCGAACATCGTCTTTGCCGACGCGCCAGACCTGCAAGCTGCCGCCGAGGCCGCTGCCAGCGCCATCGCCTTCAACCAGGGCGAAGTGTGCACTGCAGGCTCGCGCCTGCTGGTCGAGCGTTCGATCAAAGACAAGTTCCTGCCAATGGTGGTCGAAGCCCTGAAAGGCTGGAAGCCAGGCAACCCGCTGGACCCACAGACCACGGTCGGTGCCCTGGTCGATACCCAGCAGATGAACACCGTGCTGTCGTACATCGAAGCTGGCCACAAGGACGGCGCCAAGCTGCTGGCCGGCGGCAAGCGCACCCTGGAAGAGACTGGCGGCACCTATGTCGAGCCGACCATCTTCGACGGCGTGACCAACGCCATGCGCATTGCCCAGGAAGAAATCTTCGGCCCAGTGCTGTCGGTGATCGCCTTCGACACCGCCGAAGAAGCCATCGCCATTGCCAACGACACGCCATACGGCCTGGCGGCTGGCATCTGGACCTCGGACATTTCCAAGGCCCACAAGACCGCCCGTGCTGTGCGCGCTGGCAGCGTCTGGGTCAACCAGTACGACGGCGGCGACATGACCGCACCGTTCGGTGGCTTCAAGCAGTCGGGCAACGGCCGTGACAAGTCGCTGCATGCGCTGGAGAAATACACCGAGCTGAAGGCGACCTGGATCAAGCTGTAATTCCAGGGGGCCGCGTTGCGGCCCAATCGCCGGCAAGCCAGCTCCCACAGGTTCTTCGCAGCCCTCAAGGCCTCCGTTGTACCTGTGGGAGCCCGGCTTGCCGGCGATGGGCTGCACAGCAGCCCCAACAATAGCCGGGTCGGCTTACGCTGACCCGGCTTCGTCGTTTTTGCTGTTCAAGAATTCTGCCTGGGAGGCTGCAATGCGTTGGGGTACCTACTTCGCCGTACTGGCATCGGTGCTCAGTGTCGGGCTGGCGCTTGGCGTGAGCATGCCGCTGGTGTCCCTGCGGCTGGAGGCCTGGGGCTACGGCAGCTTTGCCATCGGTGTGATGGCGGCGATGCCGGCGCTGGGCGTACTGGCGGGTGCCAGCCTGGCCAGCCGCCTGGCAGGCTGGGTTGGCGTACCTTCGGCGATGCGCCTGTGCCTGTGGGGTGGGGCGCTGTCGATCGGCCTGCTGGCCCTGTTGCCTAGCTACCCGCTGTGGCTGCTGCTGCGGCTGATGATCGGCATGTCCCTGACCGTGGTGTTCATCCTCGGCGAAAGCTGGATCAACCAGCTGGTGGTCGAGCAATGGCGTGGCCGCCTGGTGGCGCTGTACGGCAGCAGCTACGCCTTGAGCCAGCTGGCGGGGCCGCTGGTGCTGGGCTTTCTCGGCTCCGATGACGACTTCGGTTTCTGGGCCGCGACGGGCCTGCTGCTGGTCGCGCCGCTGATCCTGCTGGGGCGTGGCGGTGCACCGAGCACGGAAGCCTGCAACGTTACCTTCGGCGACCTGTTCCGTTTCTGCCGGCGTTTGCCGGTGATCGCCTGGGCCATTGCCCTGTTCGCTTCGTTCGAGGCGATGATCCTTACCTTGCTGCCGGTGTATTGCCTGCAGCAGGGCTTCACCACCGAGATCGCCCTGTTCATGGTCAGTACCGTGGTGGTGGGTGATGCAGTGTTGCAATTGCCCATCGGCGCGTTGGCCGACCATATGTCGCGCCGCACCCTGTTCACCGGCTGCGCGGTAAGCCTGCTGGTGTCCAGCCTGGCGATTCCGCTCTTGCTGCATACCCCGGTGATCTGGCCGCTGTGGGTATTGTTCGGGGCCAGTGCAGGAGGGTTGTTCACCTTGTCACTGGTGTTGATTGGCGAGCGCTACCGGGATGATGCGCTGGTGCGGGCCAACGCCCATGTTGCGCAGCTGTGGGGTATTGGTTGCCTGCTCGGGCCGTTGCTGGCGGGGGCGGGGAGCCAGTGGGTCAGCGGGCATGCGCTGCTGTGGCTGATGGCTGCGGGGGCTGCGGGGCTTGTGGTGTTGACCCAGCGGCGTGGGGCTTTCGAGGCTGTTTCCGCCTGAGGGATTTTGGGGCCGCTTTGCGGCCCATCGCGACACAAGGCCGCTCCTACAAGTGATCGGGTATCGCCTGTAGGAGCGGCCTTGTGTCGCGATGGGCTGCAAAGCAGCCCCAAAGATGGCGGCTACAACATCTTCTCCAAGCCAACCGCCTTGCTGATCCAGGCATTGAACCGCCGCCACATCCCACCCGGTTCAGACGTCAGCACGTGCCGCTGGCCATTGTCCTCGGTGGCCCACACCAGCTTGTCACCCATCAGTTTCACCTGATAGCTCAGCGCAGGCGCCATGCCCTGCTGGGCCAGCTCGCGGGTGTATTCGGCCAGCTCCGGGCTGTCTACCAGCACCCCGACCTCGGTGTTCCACAGCACTGAACGCGGGTCGAAGTTGAACGAGCCGATGAAGGTTTTGCGCCGGTCGAACACGATCGCCTTGGTGTGCAGGCTCGAGTCGGAGCTACCACTAAAACTCAACCGCCCCGCGCTGGGGTCGCCTGGCTGGCGGCGAAGCTCAAAAAGCTGTACCCCATGCTCAAGCAAGGCCCTGCGATAGGGCGCATAGCCGCCATGCACTGCCGGCACGTCGGTGGCTTCCAGCGAGTTGGTCAGCAGCTTCACCGAAACGCCAGCGTCGGCGCGGCCGGTCAGGTACAGCAGGCCCGGTTCGCCCGGCACAAAGTAGGCCGATGCCAGGATCAGCTCTCGGTGCACGTTGGCCAGGTCCGGTGCCAGCTGCTGGCTCAACAGCAACTGTGGGTCCGGTTCGTCGTCGGCCAGCACCTTGCTGGGTGCATCCCACAGCACCTGGGCGTGGGCCCAGATCAGCTCGTTGCGCCACACGTCCAGGCGCGGTTGCGACTGGTAGGCCATCAAGCGGTCGTACAGGGCTTTGCGCTGGGTGCGCGCCTCAGCCAGGGACACTTCCAAGCGATGGCGGCTGGCCCGCAGGTCGTTGGCATCCGGCTCACGCCAGAGGAAGTCGGTGATCGGCCGGCTGAGGGCGCTGTTCCAGTACTGGTCGAAGCTGTGCCCCAGCTGCTCGGCCACCGGGCCTATACCCAGCAGGTCGATGTCGGTGAAGTTGAGGTTGGGCTCGGCATCGAAATACTCGTCGCCCAGGTTACGCCCGCCGACAATCGCCATGCTGTTGTCTACCAGGAACAGCTTGTTGTGCATGCGCCGGTGCTGGCGCGACAGGTTGAACAGCCGCCCCACGGCGCGCGTTACGCCGGTGCTGCGGCCCAGGTGCAGCGGGTTGAACACGCGGATCTGGATGTTGGGGTGGGCATCGAGGGTGCCCATGATGGTGTCCAGGCCGTCGCTGGTGGTGTCGTCCAGCAGGATGCGCACACGCACGCCACGGTCGGCGGCACGCAGCAGTTCGTGCACCAGGGCGCGGGTGCTGAGGCCGTCGTGGACGATGTAGTACTGCAGGTCGATGCTGGCCTGGGCGTTGCGGATCAGTTCGGCACGGGCGCGGAACGCTTCATTGCTGTTGGGCAGCAGGCGAAAGCCCGAGCGACCGCCGTACGGCGCGGCCTGGCGCAGCACCGAGCGGCCGAAGGCGGAGTCATTGGCGGGCAGCGCCTGGCTGGTTTCGCGGGGCGCGCTGACGCTGGCGCAGCCGGCAAGGCCGAGCAGCAGCACCAGCAGCAGAGGCAAGGCGTGCTGGAGTCTCAAGGGTGGATCGTCCTGTGCAGCAAGGGCTTTGGGGTTGGACCGTGGCGGGCGGCGCAAAGTTACGCGTCGGCGCTTTCTTCATCCAGTAGACGAAGGGCGGTTTCACCCACCTTGCGCACGGCAGCCTCGATCTGCGGCGTCGGCCGCGCGGCGAAGTTCATGCGCAGGCAGTGGCGAAACTTGCCCGAGGCCGAGAAGATGCTGCCCACCGCAACTTGCACACCTTGCTCCAGTAAAGCCCGGTTCAGGCGCAGCGTATCGAAATGTTCGGGTAGTTCCACCCACAGCATGAAGCCACCCTGGGGTCGGCTGACCCGGGTGCCCGGCGGGAAGTAGCGGGTTACCCATTCGCTCATCAGGTCTCGGCCACGCTGGTACTGGCTGCGCATGCGCCGCACGTGGGGCTGGTAGTGGCCGCCGGCAATGAAGTCGGCGATGGCCAGCTGCGGCTGGCTGGCGCTGCTGCCGGTGCTGATGTACTTCATGTGCAGCACCCGCTCCAGGTACCGCCCGGGCGCCACCCAGCCCACCCGCAGGCCGGGGGCGAGGGTTTTGGAAAACGAGCTGCAGAACAACACGCGGCCATCGTCGTCGAACGACTTGAGCGTACGCGGGCGCGGGTAGGTGTAGGCCAGGTCGCCGTACACATCGTCCTCCAGAATCGCCACGTCGTAGCGCTGGGCGAGGCTCAGCAGGGCCTTTTTGCGGGCCTCGGGCATGATGTAGCCGAGCGGGTTGTTGCAGCTGGGGGTGATCTGGATGAGCTTGATCGGCCACTGTTCCAGGGCCAGTTCCAACGCCTCCAGGCTGATGCCGGTCACCGGGTCGGTGGGGATTTCCAGCGCCTTCATGCCCAGGCCCTTCAGGGTTTGCATGGCGCCGTGGAAGCTGGGCGAGTCGACTGCGACGATGTCGCCTGGCTCGCAGACCGCGCGAATGCTGCACGACAGCGCCTCGTGGCAACCGGTGGTCACTACCAGGTCGGCCGGGCTCAGGCGGCAACCGGAGTCGAGCATCAGCCGCGCCACCTGCTCACGCAGGGCCAGGTTGCCGTGGATGTTGTCGTAATACAGGCCAGGCATGTCCTGGCGCCGGCTCAACTGAGCCAGGCTACGCAGCAGCGGCTTGAGGGTAGGGCTGTTGATGTCGGGCATGCCACGGCCGAGCTGGACTACATCCTGGCGCGGCGTGCTGCGGATCAGCTCCAGCACTTGTTCCCACTGCGAGATATCCACCGGCCGCTGGGCCGGGCGGCTGACGGCGGGCAGGGCTGGCAGGTGGCGGTGGTCGCTGACGAAGTAGCCGGATTTGGGCCTGGGCGAGACCATGCCGCCGTCTTCCAGTATGCGATAGGCCTGCTGCACGGTGCTCAGGCTTACCCCGTGTTCCACACTCAGGGCGCGCACCGAGGGCAAGCGCTGGCCGGGGCGATACAGGCCCTGCTCGATACGGGCACCGAGCAGTTCAGCCAGGTTCAGGTAGAGGGTCACGGCATACTCCTGCGCTGCATTGGCATAGCGACCGGTACAGTTGGGCTGAAAATACAGCATTCAGTCGGCCGACGGCCAATTCTGTATGGGAATAATAAGGCTGTATTGGATCTGTATTGTCGATGGTGCCGACGCGCATCCTTTCTCCACGGTATCAACTGAACGGGAGGGTGCGGTGATGGGTGGCATGAGCGATGTGCGCTTGCAACTGATGGCCAGGGAGCTGGAAGCCGGGCAGCAGGCCAAGGTATTCAACGCGCCGGAAGGGCTTGGGCGTTGGGGGCTGATGCTGCATCGCTGGCACACCCGCAGGGCGCTGTTGCAGCTGACGGATGACGAGTTGCGCGATGTCGGGCTCAGCTGGGAGCAGGCCCGTACCGAAGGGCGTAAACCCTTCTGGAAAGACTGATCAACGTGACGATGCGCGGCCCCTGTAGGAGCGGCCTTGCGTCGCGAAAGGGGTGCGAAGCGCCCCCGATTTTCAGCTTCGCCGCTAATATCGCTGGGGCCGCTAGGCGGCCCTTTCGCGACGCAAGGCCGCTCCTACAACGACCGCGTCAGCTTTCAGATCAGCTCTTTGAGGCGATGCCACAGCATGCCCAGCGCCAGCAGCGGCGAGCGCAGGTGCTTGCCGCCAGGGAAGGTGATATGCGGCACTTTGGCGAACAGGTCGAACCGCCCGCTTGCCTGGCCACTGATGGCCTCGCCCAGCAGGCGCGCGGCCAGGTGGGTGGCGTTGAGCCCATGGCCTGAATAGGCCTGGGCGTGATACACGTTCGGCTGGCTGGCCAGGCGGCCAACCTGCGGCAGGCGGTTGGCGCCAATGCCAATCATGCCGCCCCACTGGTAGTCGATACGCACGTCGGCCAGCTGCGGGAACACCTTGAGCATCTTCGGGCGCATGTAGGCGGCGATGTCCTTCGGGTCGCGGCCTGAATAGTGGCAGGCACCGCCGAACAGCAGGCGGTGGTCGGCGGACAGCCGGTAGTAATCCAGCGCCACGCGCTGGTCACACACCGCCATGTTCTGCGGCAGCAACGCGCGGGCGCGTTCTTCGCCCAGCGGCTCGGTGGCGATGATGTAGCTGCCGGCCGGCAGCACCTTGCCGCCCAGCTCGCGGTTGAGGCCGTTGAGGTAGGCGTTGCAGCACAGCACCAAGGTCTTGGCGCGTACCCGGCCCTGGGCGGTATGCACCTGCACTTCGGGGCCATAGTCGATGCGGGTAACCTCGGACTGCTCGAACAGCTTCACGCCCAGGCGGCTGGCCACGGCCGCTTCACCCAAGGCCAGGTTGAGCGGGTGCAGGTGGCCGGAGCCCATGTCGACCAGCCCGCCCACATAACAGTCGGCGCCGACCACGCTGTGGATATCGTCCTTGCCAACCAGCCGCAGCTCATGCGCGTAGCCCAGGCTGCGCAGTTCTT
Organism: Pseudomonas sp. SAS7; assembly: GCF_052112345.1. Taxonomy (NCBI): domain Bacteria; kingdom Pseudomonadati; phylum Pseudomonadota; class Gammaproteobacteria; order Pseudomonadales; family Pseudomonadaceae; genus Pseudomonas; species Pseudomonas sp. SAS7. The sequence goes on from NZ_JBEGGO010000002.1 coordinate 238,442, forward strand.
CGGCGTCTTCGGCAAAGCCCAGCAGCTCGGCGGGCTTGTTGGCCAGGTCGCAGTAGCCCCAGGTCAGGTCGCAGGCGATGGCATGCTTTTCGACCCGCTCGCGGACGATCTGCACGGCCTCCAGGCCCATCAGCTTCATGCTGCGCACGCCTTCCTCGCCTATTACCGGCAGGAACTGTTCCAGGCCGTGGCCGACGCCGCGGATCAACTGCCCGCCATTGCGCCCGCTGGCGCCCCAGCCGAGCTTGCGCGCTTCCAGCAGGATGACCGAGAGGCCGCGTTCGGCCAGCTCGATGGCAGTGTTCAGGCCCGAGTAGCCTCCGCCAATGATGCATACATCGGCGCTGTGCTCGCCTTGCAGGAAGGAGTAGTCAGGGTGTGGCGCGCTGCTGGCGGCGTAATAGGAGGCGGCGTGCTGCGCGCTGTGGATCATGGGCTTGGTCCTGAGGCTGGTGGGCTAGGGGAGGAGGATAAGTCGGGGTGGGGTAGTGGGCAACAAGGCGAGGGCTGCGCCCTCGTTCGCGGGCTCGCCCGCTCCCACAGGCACTCTACAATCTTGAGACCTGCGAGTTACCTGTGGCAGCGGGCAAGCCCGCGAATGGGCTTATAATCCAACTTCAGTCTTCAATTTTGTACCTAGCCATGTCCTGCAACCGCCACAAGATCCACTTCCTGCGCGAACTCATCCCCTCGTTCGAGTGCGAGCCCGGCTGCCACGACTGCTGCGGCCCGGTCACCACGTCGACAGAAGAAATGGCCCGCCTGCCGCGCAAGTCCCAGGCCGAGCAGGAAGCTGCCCTGGAGCGCCTGGACTGCGTGCACCTGGGCCCCAACGGTTGCACGGTGTATGAAGAGCGCCCGATGATCTGCCGCCTGTTTGGCACCACACCACGCATGGCCTGCCCGCGTGGCCGTGGGCCTGAGCCGATGATCGAGCCCGCAGCCGAGCAGCTCGTACACCAGTTCATTGCCACCACCCGCCAGGTGCTGGTCTAGCCTCAGTCCGGGATCGGCAGGCAGAGGCTTTCTTTCACCTCTTCCATCACGATGTAGCTCTTCGATTCGCGCACGTGCGGCAGCTTCAGCAGGATGTCGCCAAGCAGCTTGCGGTACGACGCCATCTCCGAAATGCGCGCCTTCACCAGGTAGTCGAAGTCACCTGACACCAGGTGGCATTCCAGCACGTGGGGCAGTTTCAACACCGCGCGGCGGAACTCTTCGAAGGTGTCGCCCGACTTGTAGTCCAGGCTGATTTCGACGAACACCAGCAGGCTGCCCTTGAGGTGCTGCGGGTTCAGGCGGGCGTTGTAGCCCATGATGATGCCCTCGCGCTCCAGCCGGCGAACCCGCTCGGTGCAAGGGGTGGTGGACAGCCCAACTTTCTCGCCCAGTTCGGTGAAGGAAATACGCCCGTCATTCTGCAGGATCCGCAGGATGTTACGGTCGATCTTGTCCAGTTCACGCTTGCTCTGGTGCTGGGTTCTCATAGGGGATGCCCCTCCGTGAAAGGCGATTTTGCCGAGAATTCTCGCCAATAATAGGCTTTTATATAGTGAATTGCACTGGTCTCAAATTCCTATACTGCGCCCATTCATGCCATATCAATAAAAGTCTGCGGCGTGCCGCGTGTGAGGGATATAACGATGCGAGTTCTGGTACTTGGTAGCGGTGTAATCGGAACCGCCAGTGCCTACTACCTGGCCCGGCAAGGTTTTGAAGTGACGGTGGTCGACCGCCAGCCGGCGGTGGCCATGGAAACCAGTTTTGCCAACGCAGGCCAGATCTCGCCCGGTTATGCCTCGCCCTGGGCCGCCCCAGGCGTGCCGCTGAAGGCCATCAAGTGGCTGCTCGAGCGCCACGCGCCCCTGGCCATCAAGCTCACCGGCGACGTCGACCAGTACCTGTGGATGGCGCAGATGCTGCGCAACTGCACCGCCAGCCGTTACGCAGTGAACAAGGAGCGCATGGTGCGCCTGTCCGAGTACAGCCGCGACTGCCTGGACGAATTGCGCGCCGAAACCGGCATTGCCTACGAAAGCCGCTCCCTGGGTACCACCCAGCTGTTCCGCACCCAGGCCCAGGTGGATGCGGCGGCCAAGGACATTGCCGTGCTCGAGCAGTCTGGCGTGCCTTACGAGCTGCTGGACCGCGAGGGGATTGCCCGCGTCGAGCCGGCCCTGGCTGGCGTGAAGGACATTCTGGCCGGCGCCCTGCGCTTGCCTAACGACCAGACCGGCGACTGCCAGATGTTCACCACCAAGCTCGCCGACATGGCCATCAAGCTGGGTGTGGAATTCCGTTTTGGCCAGGACATCCAACGCCTGGACTTCGCGGGCGACCGCATCAATGGCGTGTGGATCGACGGCAAGCTGGAAACCGCCGACCGCTACGTGTTGGCGCTGGGCAGCTACTCGCCGCAGATGCTCAAGCCGCTGGGTATCAAGGCCCCGGTTTACCCGCTGAAGGGCTACTCGCTGACTGTGCCGATCACCAACGGCGACATGGCCCCGACCTCGACCATCCTCGACGAGACGTACAAGGTCGCGATCACCCGTTTCGACAACCGTATCCGTGTTGGCGGCATGGCTGAAATTGCCGGTTTTGACCTGTCGCTGAACCCGCGCCGACGCGAAACGCTGGAGATGATCGTCAACGACCTTTATCCTCGCGGTGGTGACCTGAGCCAGGCCAGCTTCTGGACCGGCCTACGCCCGGCGACCCCGGACGGCACGCCGATCGTGGGTGCCACGGCGTTCCGCAACCTGTTCCTGAACACCGGTCACGGTACCCTGGGCTGGACCATGGCGTGCGGCTCCGGTCGCCTGCTGGCCGACCTGATTGCGCGCAAGAAACCGCAGATCAGTGCCGAAGGCCTGGACATTTCCCGTTATGGCAACAGCCGGGAAGCGACCAAGCACGGGCAGGGCGCGCCGGTTCACCAGCAGTAAAAGCCTGCACCGGCCCATTCGCGGCTAAAGCCGCTCCCACAGGGATCGCATGGTCTTGGCCATTGTGCGGTCCCTTGTGGGAGCGGCTTTAGCCGCGAAGAACCCAACACCGTTTTCAACCTGTGAACCACCATAAGGCAGCCGCCATGCGTCCCGCCCGCGCCCTGATCGACCTCCAGGCCCTGCGCCACAACTACCGTCTGGCCCGTGAACTGACCGGTGCCAAAGCCCTCGCCGTGATCAAGGCCGATGCCTATGGCCACGGTGCCGTCCGCTGCGCCCTGGCCCTGGAGGCCGAAGCCGACGGCTTTGCCGTGGCCTGCATCGAAGAGGCGCTGGAGTTGCGCGCCGCCGGTATCAAGGCCCCGGTGCTGCTGCTGGAAGGCTTCTTCGAAGCCAGCGAGCTGGCGCTGATTGCCGAGCACGACCTGTGGTGCGTGGTGCACTCGCTGTGGCAGCTGGAAGCCATCGAGAAAACCCAGCTGCACAAGCCACTCACCGTCTGGCTGAAGCTGGACAGCGGCATGCACCGCGTCGGCCTGCACCCCAAGGACTACCACGACGCCTACCAGCGCCTGCTGGCCAGCGGCAAGGTTGTGCGCATCGTGCTGATGAGCCACTTCGCCCGTGCCGACGAACTGGATGCCGACGCCACCGCCCAGCAGATCGCCGTGTTCGAGACCGCCCGCCAGGGCCTGGCCGCCGAGTGCAGCCTGCGCAACTCGCCGGGCGTGCTGGGCTGGCCGCAAGCGCCCGGCGACTGGGTACGCCCAGGCCTGATGCTGTACGGCGCCACGCCGTTCGAAGTGCCCCAGGCCCAGGCCGCACGCCTGCAACCGGTGATGACCCTGCAATCGCGGGTCATCAGCGTGCGCGAGCTGCCTGCCGGCGAGCCGGTGGGCTACGGCGCCAAGTTCGTCAGCCCACGGCCAACCCGTGTTGGCGTGGTCGCCATGGGCTATGCCGATGGCTACCCGCGCCAGGCGCCCAACGGCACCCCGGTGCTGGTCGCCGGCCAGCGCACTCAGCTGATTGGCCGGGTGTCGATGGACATGCTCAACATCGACCTGACCGACGTGCCGCAAGCCACCGTCGGCAGCCCGGTCGAACTGTGGGGCAAGCAGGTGCTGGCCAGCGAAGTGGCCGCACACGCGGGCACTATTCCTTACCAGATCTTCTGCAACCTGAAGCGGGTACCGCGGGACTACATCGGCGAATGACACGCTGAAGCGGACAGGTTGAGGGGCGGTGTGTTGTAAATACTGAACGGCATTGCCATGATATCGTTCACATCCATCCCCCTTTCCACCGTTTCAGGAGGCTCCAGCTTTGGACGTCGGCGAACGACTGCAAGCCATCCGCAAGCTCAAGGGCCTGTCCCAGCGCGAACTCGCCAAGCGTGCCGGTGTGACCAACAGCACCATCTCGATGATCGAGAAGAACAGCGTGAGCCCCTCCATCAGCTCGCTGCGCAAGGTGCTGAGCGGCATTCCCATGTCGATGGTCGAGTTCTTTTCGGTCGAGCTGGAACCTGAAAGCCCCACTCAGATCGTCTACAAGGCCCACGAGCTGATCGATATCTCGGACGGCGCGGTGACCATGAAGCTGGTGGGCAAGTCGCACCCCAACCGTGCCATCGCGTTTCTCACCGAGGTGTACCCGCCTGGCGCCGACACCGGTGCCGAAATGCTCACCCACGACGGCGAAGAAACCGGCATCCTGCTCGAAGGCCGGCTGGAGCTGGTGGTCGGCAACGAGATCTTCATCCTCGAAGAAGGCGACAGCTACTACTTCGAAAGCACGCGCCCCCACCGCTTTCGCAACCCGTTCAACCAGCCTGCGCGCCTGATCAGTGCGGCGACGCCTTCAAATTTTTGATCCAGCGCAGTGCATTGATTCGGCAATACCCCTTTCCCGTGTAGGGTCGTTTCACGGCCTCTGGGTTCCCGCTATACTTTTCAACGCTCGCCGTTCCGTGGCCGCGAGCGTGATTAGCCACCATGAGGGTGTTCGCGTGAACCAAATCAAGAAGATGCTGGCCGTACCAGCAGCCGTATTCGCCCTCTGGGCAATGAGCGCAACCGCTGCGACCAATGACGACATTGCCAAACGCCTGGAGCCGGTTGGCCAGGTGTGCGTCCAGGGCCAGGAATGCAAAGGCATGGAAGTGGCTGTTGCAGCGGGGGGCGGGGGTGCCAAGACGCCCGATGAGATCATCGCCAAGCACTGCAATGCCTGCCATGGCACCGGGCTGCTTGGTGCGCCTAAAGTGGGCGACACCGCCGCGTGGAAAGAACGCGCCGACCACCAGGGCGGCCTGGATGGCATCCTGGCGAAGGCCATTACCGGCATCAACGCCATGCCGCCCAAAGGCACCTGCGCAGACTGCTCGGATGACGACCTGAAAGGGGCGATCAAGAAAATGTCCGGGCTGTAAGGCACAGCTGAATTGCATCAGGCCCGCCGTTGATGGCGGGCTTTGTTTTTGTGGTGCCTGTGCCGGCCCTTTCGCGGGCACGCCCGCTCCCACAAGTCCCACACAGAACCTGAGGATTGTGGTTATCCTGTGGGAGCGGGCGCGCCCGCGAAAGGGCCGGTACAGGCAACCAACCTGTCAGCGCCATGTCCAACCCCTGAACCCATGGATGTCTCAGGAGGCCCCGATGCACCTCTGCTCCATCGACCATGCTGTCGAGCAGGTCTTGTCCCGGCTGCCAAACCATATCCATATGGGCCTGCCATTGGGCCTGGGCAAGCCTAATGCTTTCGTGAACGCCCTCTACGCACGGGTGCGCGAGCTGCCCGAGCGGCGGCTGACTATCTACACCGCGCTGTCCCTCGGCCGCCCACCATTGGGCGACGGCCTGCAGCGGCGCTTTCTCGAACCCTTCGTCGAGCGCGTCTTCGCCGACTACGAAGAGCTCGACTACCTTGCCGACCTGCGCAACGACAGCCTGCCGTCGAACATCCGCGTCGAGCAGTTCTTCATGCAGCCCGGCAGCCTGCTGCACAGCGAGGCCGCCCAGCAGGACTACATCAGCAGCAACTACAGCCACGCCGCACGCGACATCAACGCCAAGGGCCTTAACCTGGTCGCGCAACTGGTGGCCGCCACACCTGAAAAGCCTGTTCACCTGAGCCTTGCCTGCAACCCCGACATCACCCTCGACCTGCTGCCGATGATCGCCAAGCGCCGTGCGGCCGGCGAAACCATCCTCATGCTCGGCCAGGTGCACGCCGAACTGCCCTACATGCCGGGCGATGCGGAACTGCCCATTGATGCGTTCGACCTACTGCTCGATGAAACCGAGCAACGTCGCCTGTTCTCCACGCCTAACATGCCGGTGAGCACCCAGGACCACTGCATCGGCTTGCACGCCAGCACGCTGGTGCGCGATGGCGGCACCCTGCAGATCGGCATCGGTGCCATGGGCGATGCAGTCGCCGCCGCGTTGCTGGCGCGCCAGGGTGACAACGCAGGCTACCGGGCCTTGCTAGACGAGCTGGATATGGGCCCGTGGCATGCGCTGATCGAGCGCGAAGGGGGGCTGGGGACGTTTGCCCAAGGCTTGTACGGCTGCAGCGAAATGTTCGTCAATGGCCTGCTGGTACTGGCCGAAGCCGGCCTGTTGCGGCGCCCGGCCGATGACGAAGGGCCAGTGGTGCATGGCGGTTTTTTCCTCGGCCCGCAGGCCTTCTACCAGCGGTTGAGGGAGATGCCACTCGAACAGCGCGCGCGGTTTGCCATGACTCGTATCAGCTTTATCAACGAGCTGTACGGGCAGGAAGAACTTAAGCGACGCCAGCGCCGCGATGCGCGCTTCCTCAATACTGCGTTTGCCATGACCTTGCTCGGCGCCGGCGTGGCCGATCAGCTGGAAGACGGCCGCGTGCTGAGCGGCGTGGGCGGGCAGTACAACTTCGTCGCCCAGGGCCACGCGCTGGAAGGCGGGCGTTCGATTCTGCTTTTGCGCAGCTGGCGCGAGGCAGGCGGGGAGGTGACCTCGAACCTGTTCTGGACCTACGGCCACTGCACCATCCCCCGGCACCTGCGCGATATCGTGGTGACCGAATACGGCATTGCCGACTTGCGTGGGCAGACCGACAGCGAGGTGATTGCGCGGTTGCTGGCGGTGAGCGATTCGCGGTTTCAGCAGGGGCTCATCGAGCAGGCCAAAGAGGCCGGCAAGCTGCCCAAGGGTTTTGAGCTGGACGCTCGCTTTACCGACAATACGCCGCAGCGGTTGGAGGCGATCAGGGCGCGGCATGCGCGGCTGTTCCCGGAGTATCCGATGGGGACGGACTTTACAGCTGAGGAGCGGGACCTGTTGCGGGCGCTGAACTGGTTGAAGAGCAAGTTCAAGCTGAGCGAGGTGCTGGAGCTGGGCAAGGCAGCGTTGGATGCGCCGGGGCCTGAGGGGTATCAAGGGCACCTGGAGCGGATGGGGCTGGGCGCTCCGCAGGGATTGAAGGAAGAGCTGTATCAGCGGCTTTTGCTGGCAGGGTTGGCGGCGACCTGAAAATTGCCGGGGCTGCTTTGCAGCCCATCGCGACACAAGGCCGCTCCTACAAGGGTTATGCGTTTTCCTGTAGGAGCGGCCTTGTGTCGCGATGGGCCGCAGAGCGGCCCCAGTGGGCATCACTCGATGAAGCTGACCACACCGCCTTCCAGCGACTTCACCCGGGCCAACGATTCAACGCGGTAGCCCTGGCTGTCCAGCTCGGCACGGCCGCCCTGGAACGACTTCTCGATCACGATACCCAGGCCGGCCACGGTGGCACCGGCTTGCTTGATGATCGAGATCAGCGCCTGCGACGCCTTGCCGTTGGCCAGGAAGTCGTCGATTACCAGCACGCGGTCGCTGCTGTTGAGGTGGCGTGGCGAGATGGCCACGGTGTTCTCGGTCTGCTTGGTGAAGGAATACACCGAGGCAGTCAGCAGGTTCTCGGTCAGGGTCAGCGACTGGTGCTTGCGCGCAAATATCACCGGTACGCCCAGCTTCAGGCCGGTCATCACCGCCGGGGCAATGCCCGAGGCTTCGATGGTGACGATCTTGGTCACGCCGGCATCGGCGAACAGGCGGGCGAACTCGTCACCGATCAGCTGCATCAGGGCAGGGTCGATCTGGTGGTTGAGAAACGCGTCGACTTTGAGAACTTGATCGGAAAGCACGATGCCTTCTTCGCGAATCTTCTGCTGCAGTGCTTCCACTGTGTATCTCCGATGTAGCAAAGGTGGCCGCAAGAAGCGGCAAAGTTAAAGAGTAGTGGTTGATCAGCGTTTGAGCATTGCCCGAATATCGGCCAGGGCGTTGTTGCCGCGTGCGGCCTTTACTTCGACCGGCGCATCGTCCAGGCCCTCCCAGGCCAGGTCGTCCGGAGGCAGTTCGTCAAGGAACCGGCTGGGCGTGCAGTCGATGATTTCACCGTACTGCTTGCGCTTGGCAGCGAAGGTGAAAGCCAGGGTCTGGCGCGCGCGGGTAATGCCCACGTAGGCCAGGCGGCGTTCCTCTTCGATGGTGTCGGCCTCGATGCTGGAGCGGTGCGGGAGGATTTCCTCTTCCATGCCCATGATGAACACGTAGGGGAACTCCAGGCCCTTGGAGGCGTGCAGGGTCATCATCTGCACACCTTCGGCGTTCTCTTCTTCTTCCTGCTGACGCTCGAGCATGTCACGCAACACCAGCTTGCCGATGGCGTCCTCGATGGTCATGTCGCCCTCTTCGTCCTTCTCGAGGGTGTTTTTCAGCGCTTCGACCAGGAACCAGACGTTGCTGATACGGAACTCCGCCGCCTTGTCGCTGGCGGTCTGCTGGCGGATCCAGTTCTCGTAGTCGATATCGCGGATCATCTCGTGCAGCGCGGCAATCGGGTCTTCCAGGGCGACCTTGTGGCGTACCCCGTCCAGCCAGTGCTTGAAGCGCTGCAAACGCTCGGTGTAGCGGGCGTCCAGGTGCTCGCCCAGGCCCAACTCCTCGCTGGCGGCGTACATCGAAATGCCGCGCTCGGTGGAATAGTTGCCGAGCTTTTCCAGGGTGGTGGAGCCGATTTCGCGGCGCGGTACGTTGATCACCCGCAGGTAGGCGTTGTCATCGTCCGGGTTCACCAGCAGGCGCAGGTAGGCCATCAGGTCCTTGACTTCCTGGCGGCCGAAGAAGCTGTTGCCGCCCGACAGGCGATACGGCACCTGGTGGTGCTGCAGCTTCAGTTCGATCAGCTTGGCCTGGTAGTTGCCACGGTAGAGGATGGCGAAATCGCTGTACGGGCGGTTGGTGCGCAGGTGCAAGGTGAGGATTTCCATGGCCACGCGTTCGGCCTCGGCTTCCTCGTTCTTGCAGCGGATGACGCGGATCTCGTCGCCCACGCCCATCTCGCTCCACAGCTGTTTCTCGAACGCGTGCGGGTTGTTGGCGATCAACACGTTGGCACAGCGCAGGATGCGGCTGGTGGAGCGGTAGTTCTGCTCGAGCATGACGATCTTCAGGGAGGGGTAGTCCTCCTTGAGCAGCATCAGGTTTTCGGGGCGCGCACCGCGCCAGGCGTAGATCGACTGGTCGTCGTCGCCCACCACGGTGAACTGGTTGCGCATGCCGATCAGCATTTTCACCAGCAGGTACTGGCTGGCGTTGGTGTCCTGGTATTCGTCCACCAGCAGGTAGCGCACGCGGTTCTGCCAGCGCTCCAGTACCTCGGGGTGCTCCTGGAACAGTTTGACCGGCTGCAGGATCAGGTCGTCGAAGTCCACCGCGTTAAACGCCTTGAGCGTGCGCTGGTAGTGGGTGTAGACGATGGCGGCGGTCTGCTCGCGCGGGTTGCGCGCCTTTTCCAGGGCCTCGGGTGGCAGGACCAGGTCGTTCTTCCAGGCACCGATCATGTTCTTGATCTCGTCGATGCCGTCGTCGCCGGAGTATTCCTTCTGCATGATGTCCGACAGCAACGCCTTGATGTCGGACTCGTCGAAGATCGAGAAGCCTGGCTTGTAGCCCAGCTTGTCGTGCTCCTTGCGGATGATGTTCAGGCCCAGGTTGTGGAAGGTACACACCGTCAGGCCACGGCCCTCCCCTGGGCGCAGCAGGGTGGCGACCCGCTCCTTCATCTCGCGTGCGGCCTTGTTGGTGAAGGTCATCGCCACGATGTACTGGGCACGGATGCCGCAGTTCTGGATGAGGTGGGCAATCTTGCGCGTGATCACGCTGGTCTTGCCCGAACCTGCACCGGCGAGCACCAAAAGAGGGCCGCCGACGTAGTCACGGGCTTCTTGCTGCCTGGGATTGAGTCGGGACATGCTAGAAACCGGGGGTCGCCAGAAAATAGCCGCGCATTCTAACAGGCATGGGGCGGTTGTGGCGCGACCGTCTGACGTCTGAGTCAGACTTTTGTCTGTCCCATTATTAGTGCGACTAATGCTACTAGAGGAAAAAATCATATTTGCCGCTTCCTCTGGTTTCGAGCAGGATGCACGACAAAATACGTCGGGATGCTACGCCCGCAACTGCATGTATAAAAGTGAAAATCATTTTCATTAATGCAGTAGCATACTGGCAGTTATCGTTGCACCGTGAAGTCCTAAGGAGCCCGCTTGTCCACGCCTGTCGAACCTTTGCGTTTGCTGCTGTTGGCTGATGAGCCGCAATGGGCTGCCTTGTTGCACGCCTGCATGCCTGCCCTTAACGGCAGTGCCGTGCTGCTGACCGCGCCTGACTGGGACTCGGTCGATAGCCTGTTCAGCCATGATCGCCAGGCCGTGGTGCTGGCAACTCCGGCCTTGCAGCCAGTGCCTGGGCGCTGCGAGCTGCCAACTATTCTGCTGCTGGACCACGAGCCCGAGGTGGCGCCCAGCGCCGTCAGCGACTGGCTGGTACGCGACCAGCTCAATGCCGACACCCTGCGCCGCTCGCTGCGCCATGTGCGCGAACGCGGGGTGCTGGTGGCCACCTTGCAGCGCCTGGCCGAACAGGACCCACTGACCGGCATCGCCAACCGCCAGGGCTTCCAGGCCTTGCTGACCGCGCGCCTGGCCGAGAACGAGGGCCGTGGCATTGCCTTGGGCCACCTGGACTTGGACAACTTCCGCCACGTCAACGATGCGCTCGGCCACCAGAGCGGCGACCGCCTGATCCTGCAAGTGGTGGCGCGGCTGCAAAACCAGCTCGAAGCAGGCGACCAGCTGGCGCGCCTGGGCAGCGACGAGTTTGCCTTGCTGATCGACACCCGCCGCGACGCCAACCGCGCTGAATGGATCGCCGAGCGCATCGTCGAGGCCCTGGCCGAACCCTACTGGATCGACGGCGAAAGCCTGCTGCTGGGTTGCAGCCTGGGCCTGGCCCATGCCCGCGCGCACAGCGGTGCCGACCCGCTGATGTGGCATGCGCACATCGCCATGCGCCAGGCCAAGGGCAGCCAGGGCTGCACCTTCCATGTGTTCAATGAACGCATCAATCGCAACGCCCGCAGCCTTGCCGACCTGGAAAGCGAACTGCGCCGCGCGCTGCGCCGTGACGAGCTGGAGCTGCACTATCAGCCGCGGCTCGACCTGGCCGACGGGCGCATTGTCGGCCTGGAGGCGCTAGTGCGCTGGCGCCATGCCGAACGCGGGCTGTTACCGCCCAGCGAATTCGTGCCCCTGGCCGAGCAGAGCGGCCTGATCGTGCCCTTGGGCTACTGGGTGATTTCCCGCGCGCTGCGCGACATGCAGGCGCTGTGCGAGCGCGGCCTGGAGCCGCTGCACATGGCGGTAAACCTGAGTTTTCGGCAGTTCCAGGACAGCCAGCTGCTGGCCACCCTGAGCCGCCTGATCCTTGAGCATGGCGTGGACGCCCGCTGGCTGGAATTCGAACTGACCGAAACGGCGGTGATGCGCCGCAACGAGCTGGTGCGCCAGACCATGGACGCCCTCGGCCGCCTGGGCGTGCGCTTCTCGCTCGACGATTTTGGCACCGGGTTTTCTTCGTTCGTACACCTCAACAGCTTGCCGATCACTTTGCTCAAGGTGGATCGCAGTTTTGTTGCGGGAATGGAAATGCGTGAGGAAAACCGCAAGCTGGTGCACGCCATGATCAACCTGGCGCACAACCTCAACCTCGAAGTGGTGGCCGAGGGGGTGGAGAGCGAAGAGCAGCTGGCGTTGTTGCGTGGGTTTGGCTGTGACCAGGTGCAGGGCTTTTTGGTCAGCAAGCCGCTGCCGGTGGGGGAGTTGATCGATTTTTTGCTGAAGGTGCCTGGCTGTCAGTTGGATGCTGTCCTGTAGGGCCCTTTCGCGGGCACGCCCGCTCCCACAGGGATCGCGCAATCCTGTGGGAGCGGGCGTGCCCGCGAAGAGGCCCTGAAGTCAGGCCGAAGCAGCAGCCCCTGCGCGCGCCACCGCCTTCCTCAAAAGCCGTTTCATCCGCCACTCAAAGCCAAAGGTCAGCGCCACCGCCGCACACGCCAGCCCCAGCGCCAGCCCCCACCAGATGCCCACCGCCCCACCGCCCAGGGTAAAGGTGAACAACCAGGCGCTCGGCGCCCCCACCAGCCAGTAGCACACCAGCCCGATCAGGAAGGTGGTCTTGGCATCCTTCAGCCCACGGATCGAGCCCATGGCAATGGTCTGCATGCCATCGAAAAGCTCGAACCACGCCGCCACCATCAACAACTGCACGGCCACCTGGAAGATCGCGGCAAAGGCCGGGTCATTGCGGTCGATAAACAGCCCCACCAGCGCTTCGGGCAGCAGCAGGAACAGGGCGGCAAAGGCAAACATGATCATCGCCCCGAACCCGATACCCACGCGCCCGGCACTGCGCGCCGCCAGCAGGTTGCCAGCGCCGTAGTACAAGCCGACGCGCATGGTCACCGCATAGGACAAGCCCGTCGGCACCATGAACGCCGTGGACACGATCTGCAGGGCGATCTGGTGCGCCGCCAGTTCGGTACTGCCCAGCACGCCCATGCACAGCGCGGCGAAGGCGAACAGGCCCACCTCCACCATGTAGGTGCCGCCAATCGGCAAACCCAGCCGCCACAGCTCGCGCAGGGCCGGCAGCGACGGGCGTGACAGGCCCTTGCGCAGTGGGTAGGCGGCATAGGCCGAATGCCAGCGGATGTACAGGGCAAGGGCGATGGCCATGCCCAGCGATACCACTGCGGTGACCAGGCCGATGCCCATCAGGCCCAGCTTTGGCAGGCCGAACATGCCTTCGATCAACGCCACGTTGAACAGGTAGTTGAGCACCGTGCCGACCACGCTGATCACCATCACTGGGGTCGAGCGGCCCAGCGCGCTGGTAAAGCCACGCAAGGCCATGAAGGTCAGGTAGCTGGGCAGCGCCAGTGGCAGCAGGGTGAGGAATTCGGCGGCCGAGGCAACGTTTTCGGGCTGTTGCCCGAACATCAGTAGAACAGGCTCCAGGTTCCACAGCGCCAGCGCGGCAACCAGTGACAGCCCCCAGGCCAGCCACAGGCCGTTCTGGGCCAGGCGAGTGGCGCCTTCGATGTCGTTGGCGCCCTTGCGGATCGCCACCAGGGTGCCGACCGCAGCGATCACGCCCAGGCAAAAGATCGACACGAATGAGTAGCTGGCCGCGCCCAGGCCGCCACCGGCCAGCGCTTGCGGGCTGATTCGGGCCATCATCAGGGTGTCGGTCAACACCATCAGCATGTGCGCCAACTGCGAGGCGATCAGCGGCCCGGCCAGGCGCAGCAAAGCCTTGAGTTCTGTGGTGAGCGCGACATGCATGGGGGCGGTCCTTTTTCCTGGGGAAAACAACGAAGGGCGATTCTGAGGCTTCGGTCAACTTTGCACAAAAGGATAAAAGCGATCCTTGGCATGAGTGTGACTCATGTATATATGCTTGCTGGTGATTCGCTCCACAGTCCCGTATGGCAGGTGCCTCATGACCAGACAGCTCCCCCCGTTGTATGCCCTGCGCGCATTCGAAGCTGCTGCACGGCTTTGCTCCTTCACCCGTGCCGGCGAAGAGCTGTCGATTACCCAAAGTGCTGTCAGCCGGCATATCCGTACGCTGGAAGAGCACTTTGCCTGCCGCCTGTTCGTGCGCAGTGGCCGCAGCCTGCAATTGACTGAAGCGGCGCGGGTGCTGTTACCCGGCGTGCGCGAAGGCTTCGCGGCGCTGGAGCGGGCCTGCGATAACTTGCGCGGCGAAGATGACATCTTGCGTATGAAAGCCCCCTCGACCCTGACCATGCGCTGGTTGCTGGCGTGCCTTAGCCGGTTCCGCCACCTGCAACCGGGTAACGAAGTGCAGCTGACCAGCGCCTGGATGGACGTCGACCATGTGGACTTCAACCAGGAGCCGTTCGATTGTGCGGTGCTGCTCAGTGATGGCGTGTTCCCGGCAGAGTGGGAGGTGCGCAAGCTGTTTCCGGAATTGCTGATCCCGGTCGGCGCGCCCGACCTGCTCGACGAAGAACCCTGGGACGTGTGCCGGCTGGCCTCTATCGAACTGCTGCACCCCACGGTGGACAAGCGTGACTGGCGGGAATGGCTGGAGCGCATGGGGCTTGGCGACAAGGTTTCGCTCAAGGGCGGGCAGGTGTTCGACACCCTGGAGCTGGGCATGATTGCCGCTGCACGGGGCTACGGGATTTCCATGGGTGATTTGCTGATGGTGGCCGAAGATGTGGCGCAGGGGCGGTTGAGCCTGCCTTGGCCGACAGCAGTGCCCAGTGGGATGGACTACTACCTGGTGTGGCCGCGCACCCGGCCGGGTGGCGAACGGTTGCGGCGCTTGAGTGCTTTTCTGCAAGAGGAAGTGGCGGCGATGGATCTGCCCGATGTGGCAATCCTGCCGCCCCTTTGAGGGGCTGCACCGGCACCTTAGCGGGCAAGCTCGCAAAAAGCCCGGAACAGGCAATGGAAAACGTTTGCGTATATCCCGGTCCGGCGCTCAAGTATTCGGCGGCCACGCCGATCCAGTGGCACCAGCGTCCCGGAAGAGGACGCGCTTCCCGTCGATAAAAAAGCGGGCGGTCAGCGTGATCAGGATGATCCCGGCCTCTTGCCAGGAGCTTCCCCATGTCTCAACCGCGTGCCCGAATTGCCTCGCAACTCGGTATCGCCCTCGCCATCGTGCTGGCGCTGGTGATTTCCGGCAGTACCCTTTTTGCCCTGCGTTCGCTGGACGATGCCAACCTCGCCACACGCCAGGCACACCTGGCCAGTGAGGCGCGCTTGCTGGCCGACCAGCTCGACACGTTCCACGGCTCGCTCAAGGACAATACCCAGCGCCTGAGCGGCCTGTTCGAACGCCGCTTTGCCTCAGGCCTGTCGCTGCATGCAGGGGAAAGCGTGCAGGTCGCCGGCCAGGCGACGCCAGCCTTGTACCTGGGCGACCACTTGCTGAACAACGACTTCCAGCAGGTTGACGAGTTCCAGCAGATGACTGCTGGTATCGCCACGTTGTTCGTGCGCAGTGGCGACGACTTTGTACGCATCAGCACCAACCTGAAAAAGCAGGACGGCAGCCGTGCCATCGGTACCCAGCTCGACCGCCAGCACCCGGCCTACCCCAAGCTGCTGGCCGGGCAAATGTACGTGGGCCGTGCCGTGCTGTTCGAGCGCAACTACATGACGCGCTATGTGCCGGTGGTCGACGGCAATGGCCGGGTGATCGCCGTGTTGTTCGTCGGCTTCGACTACACCGACGCGCAGAATACCCAGTTCGCCAACCTCAAGCGCTTCCGCATCGGCCAGACCGGTTCGTTGGCACTGCAGGATGAAAAGGGCCAATGGCTGGTGCCGCCGGCCAATGCCGAGCAGCCGCTGTACAGCGCTAGTGCGCCCTTTGCCGAGGGCCCCTGGACGGTGGTTGCAAGCATGCCGCTGGCGGAAATCCGCGAGGTGACCTGGAGTGTCGGTCTGCGCCTTGCCGTCGGCAGCTTGCTGGCCATGCTGCTGGCCGTGGCTGCCACACTGTGGTTGCTGAGGCGCAAGCTGCGCCCGCTGGACGACTTGGTGCGTCAGGCCGAAGCGCTCGGGGCGGGTGACCTGAATGCGCGGCTGAGCGTGACCAGCCATGACGAAATCGGGCAGTTGGCCCGCAGCTTCAACAAGATGGGTGAGGCACTTTCGACCATGGTCGAGCACATCCGCGGTGCGTCCGAGCAGGTCAGTACGCGCGCCCGTTCGCTGTCTGGCCTGTCTGCCGGTGCCTGTGAGGGTATGGACCAGCAATCTGGCGAAATCACCAGCATGGCTGGCGCCGTGGAGGAGTTCAGCGCCACCTCGATGAACATCGCCGACAACATGGCGGGCACCGAGCGCATGGCCCGCGACAATGCCCAGCAGACCCGTATCGGTCGCAGCGCCATGGAAGAAGCGTCGTATTCGCTGAAGCAGATTGCCGATGCCCTCGGCGGTACCGCCACGGTGATGGACAGCCTGGGCGCATGTTCGCAAGAGATCGGCGGCATCATCAGCGTAATCACTGCGATCGCCGAGCAGACCAATCTGCTGGCATTGAACGCTGCCATCGAAGCGGCCCGTGCCGGGGAGCAGGGGCGTGGCTTTGCGGTGGTGGCTGACGAGGTGCGGGGTCTGGCAGCGCGAACCCGCCAGGCCACGGATGAAATCTCCGGGATGATCACCAGCATCCAGCAGCAGACCGGGCACGCCATCACCACACTGGAGCAGAGTAACCAGCTGATGCAGGAAGGCCTGGAGCGCAACGACAAAGTGGCACAGGCATTGACACGAATCGACGAGCAAAGCCGTGCGGCGGGTGAGCAGTTTGCCGTGATCAGTACGGCGACCCAGGAGCAAAGTAGCACCGCGACCGTGCTGAGCCGCAACTTGCAGAGCATCGCCCAGGCCAATGGCGAGCAGCGGGAGGTAGCCAATGAGCTGGCGTTTACTGCGCGGGAGCTGGAAGGGTTGGCGGCGCAGTTGCGTCAGGAAGTGGACCGCTTCCGCTGAAGGCACAGGGGGCGCGAAGCGCCCACTGTGATCTGTCGACTTACAGCGAGCCCAGGTTCAACGCCTGCGCACAGGCCTGAAGTGAGCGGCGCTCGCTTTGCGCATACAGTGCCAGCTCATCCTGCACCGCCAGCCCCAGCGCCGCTTCGAACGCATCGCGGTTGGCATTGCTGCCGTACTCGGCCTGCGCATCGTCGCCCAGGTTGGACTGGAAGATCCCCGCTGCGCTCACTGGCAGGAAGTCCTCGTAAACCAGCGCCTCGAAGTGCACATGGCCAGCGTCGATCAGCCCTTGCAGGGTGGTCGGGCGGCCTTCCTGGTCGCGCGCAGCCAGGCCTTTCTCAGTGGCGAAGTAGCGGAAGTACGCCAGGCCCTGTTCACGCATCTGCGCCAGGTCATCCGGGAACTCGGCAAAGGTATTTTTGAGCAAGGCCATGTAGCGCTCGGCATTGGCTTCGGCCGGTGCGCCACCCAGGGCAGCGCGGGTGGCGTCGAGCAGCTTGTCGTACAGCTGGCGACCTTTTGGGGTCAGGGCTGCACCGCGTTGCTCGATTTCGCCAAAGCGCGCGGTGTGGCTGCCTTCGCTACCCTGCTGGTCGCTGAACGCGACCTTTTCCTGCAAGGCCTTGAAGCTGGTCTGGCGCAGCAGGATCGGGTGGCGGCGGGTGGGCGGGCCTTCGACCACGGCCTTCGGGGGGATGCCCTTGGCCGGCATGCCGAGCTGGATTGCATCGATGTCCAGGGTGCGTGGGGTCAGGTGGTTGATGTGCGGGCCCTTGAAGGCCACCACATCGGCAATCAGGCGGTGCTGGTCGTGCAGTTGCTGGTACTGCTCGGCGGTGACGGTGGCGTCATGGTGCCAGCGGAAGGTGTGTAGCGCTTCCTGCACGAACGCTTCGGCATCGGCTGCGTTCAGGCCGCCATCGCGTTCGCACTGGGCGATCAGTTCGAGGGCGCGGGTGGTGAAGATCTGGCGCTTGGCCAAGATGCTCTGTGCCAGCTCACGCAGCTGCGGGTTGTCGATCAGCTCCAGGCGCAGCAGCGAGGTGAACACACGGAACGGGCTGACGTGCAGCGACTGCTCATGTACTGCGCGAAAAGCGGTGGAGTGCACCGGCACGCCGGCAGAGCTGAGGTCGTAATAGCCGACCGGCTGCATGCCCATGACGGCGAACAGGCGGGCGATGGTGGCCAGTTCTTCTGCGGTGCCGACGCGGATGGCGCCGTGGCGCTCGTGGTCCAGGCGCTCGATTTCGCCGGTCCAGCGCAGGGCTTCGGCAACCTCGGGCTGCTGGGCCATGACCTGCTGGTTGATTTCGCTCACCAGCTCCAGCAACGTGCCGTACAGCGGCACTTCCTGTTTGTACATGAGCGACATGGCGGCAGAGAACTGCGCGCGAATGCTGTCTGGGCTGACGAAATCGTGGGCGGGCATCGCTAGCTTCCTGGTTGGGTTAGGACGCTTACATGAAAGCTGGGAATGCACTTGGCTCACAAGCGAAAAAAAGTGAGTGTGTCATTCCTTTTTTGATCGACCTTCAGGGCTATTGGGGCTGCTTTGCAGCCCATTCGCGGCACAAGGCCGCTCCTACAGGGGACCGCGTTGGCCTTGTGCCCCGGCAATCTCAAGGCTGAAGCTGCTCCTGAATCCACCCCACCAAAGCCCGCACCTTGGGCACCTCCGCCGCATGCTCGGCATACGCCAGGTAATGCGCCCCGGCACTGCGCATCGCATGGTTCCACGGCACCACCAGGCTCCCTTCTGCCAGTTCCTTCGCCGCCAGGTAACGCGGCACCAGCGCCACCCCGCAACCCGCCTGCGCCGCGCTCAACGCCATATAGAACGTATCGAAGCGCGGCCCGTGGTAGGCGCTGACACTCTGCAACCCCAACTCCAGGAACCACTCATGCCAGGCCTCCGGCCGCGAAGTGCTTTGCAGCAGCACCAGGTCGGCCAGTTCTGCAGCATCGCCCAGCGTGCGCCCGGCCAGCAGCTCCGGCGCACACACCGGCACCACTTCCTCACGGAACAGCTCCACGCAGGTGGCACCCGGCCAGGTGCCCTGGCCATAGAAGAACACCACGTCCGCCGAACCCTGCAGCAGGGCGAACGGCTCCATCTCGTTGCGGATGTCCAGGTGGATGTTGGTGTGGCGCTTGCCAAAACCCTTGAGGTGCGGGATCAACCAGCGCACGCCAAAACTCGGTTGAGTGGCTACTTTCAATATCTCGGTCTGCTCGCCGTAGGTGAGTACGTAGCGGCTGGACATATCCACCTGGGTGAGGATCTTGTTGACCTCGGCCAGGTACAGGCTGCCGGCCGGGGTCAGTTGCAAGCGCCGGCGGATGCGCAGGAACAGGTGGTGGCGCAACATGTCTTCAAGCTGCGCCACCTGCTTGCTGACGGCGCTCTGGGTCAGGTGCAGTTCTTCGGCGGCACGGGTAAAGCTCAAGTGACGGGCTGCAGCTTCAAAGCACTGCAGGGCGGTCATGGAAGGCACCAGGCGTTTGGACATAGCGGTCTCTGCGGCTCAAATCATTACCTGACGGAATGATATGCGGAATAAAGGTCGTTTGTTGTACCTATGTGATCGGATTAATACTGATCCACATCATTTTCCACCCCATCACCGATGTAGGAGATGCACAAATGGTTGCTGGATTGCTCGAGCGCCTTGGCGTTGCCGCCGAGGCTTACACCCAGGGCGACTACCCTGTTCACACGCCGATCGACGGCAGCCAGATCGCCTCGGTGAAACTGCTCGGCAAGGCCGAGACCATCGCCCGCATCGATCAGGCCCAGAGCGCTTTCGACGCCTGGCGCACTGTGCCGGCCCCGCGCCGTGGCGAACTGGTGCGCCTGTTCGGCGAAGTGCTGCGTGAGCACAAGGCCGACCTGGGCGAGCTGGTCTCGATCGAAGCCGGCAAGATCACCCAGGAAGGCCTGGGCGAAGTGCAGGAAATGATCGATATCTGCGACTTCGCCGTTGGCCTGTCGCGCCAGCTGTACGGCCTGACCATCGCCTCTGAGCGCCCGGGCCACCACATGCGTGAAACCTGGCACCCGCTGGGCGTGGTTGGCGTGATCAGCGCCTTCAACTTCCCGGTCGCCGTCTGGGCCTGGAACACCGCTCTGGCCCTGGTGGCCGGTAACTCGGTGGTGTGGAAACCGTCTGAAAAGACCCCGCTGACCGCCCTGGCTTGCCAGGCGCTGTTCGAAAAAGCCCTGAAAGCCTTCGGCGACGCCCCGGCTGGCCTGGCACAACTGGTAATCGGTGGCCGTGAAGCCGGCGAAGCCATGGTCGATGACCCGCGCGTACCGCTGGTCAGCGCCACCGGCAGCACCCGCATGGGTCGCGAAGTCGGCCCACGTGTGGCTGCCCGCTTCGGCCGCAGCATCCTCGAACTGGGCGGCAACAACGCCATGATCCTGGCGCCGAGCGCCGACCTGGACCTGGCCGTGCGCGGCATCCTGTTCTCGGCTGTCGGCACCGCCGGCCAGCGTTGCACCACCCTGCGCCGCCTGATCGTGCACCGCTCGATCAAGGACGAAGTGGTTGCCCGCGTCAAAGCCGCCTACGGCAAAGTGCGTATCGGCGACCCGCGCAAGGACAACCTGGTGGGCCCGCTGATCGACAAGCTGTCGTTCGACGCCATGCAGGGCGCGCTGGCCAAGGCCCGCGACGAAGGTGGCCAGGTGTTTGGTGGCGAGCGTCAGCTGGCCGACCAGTACCCGAACGCCTACTACGTGTCGCCTGCCATTGCCGAAATGCCGGCGCAGAGCGACGTGGTGCGCCACGAAACCTTCGCCCCGATCCTGTATGTGCTGGCCTACGACGACTTCGAAGAGGCCCTGCGCCTGAACAACGAAGTGCCACAAGGCCTGTCGTCGTGCATCTTCACCACCGACATCCGTGAAGCCGAGCGCTTCCAGAGTGCGTCGGGCAGCGACTGCGGTATCGCCAACGTCAACATCGGTACCAGCGGCGCCGAGATCGGCGGTGCGTTTGGCGGCGAGAAGGAAACCGGCGGTGGTCGTGAGTCGGGTTCGGATGCCTGGAAAGGCTACATGCGTCGCCAGACCAACACCGTGAACTACTCGCGCGAGCTGCCGCTGGCGCAGGGTATCGTGTTCGACTGATTCGATGCTGCATGGCCGGGGGCAAAGCCCCCGGTTCGCGGGTAAACCCGCTCCCACAGGGACAACACAGTTTTCGGAATCTGTGATGACCCTGTGGGAGCGGGTTTACCCGCGAATGGGCCGCCCTGCGGCCCCAACAAGAACAAATTGCTGGAGCCGGCCATGTCCGAACTGCGTCAAGAATGCTTGTGGGAATTCGTCAGCAAACCGACCGTTGCCGCCCAGGCCCTGGCCGGTGAGCACAAGGCTGATGTCTGCGTGATCGGCGGTGGCATCACTGGCCTGTCGGCGGCCATCCACCTGCTCGAACAGGGCAAGTCGGTGATCCTGCTGGAGGCCTGGAAGATCGGCCACGGTGGCTCCGGGCGCAACGTCGGCCTGGTCAACGCCGGCACCTGGATCCGCCCCGACGACGTCGAGGCCACCCTCGGCCACAAGCAGGGCAGCCGCCTGAACAAGGTGCTCGGCGAAGCCCCCGGCGAAGTGTTCGCCATGATCGAGCGCCTGGGCATCGACTGCCAGGCCCAGCACAAAGGCACGCTGCACATGGCGCACAACGCCACCGGCATCGCTGACCTTGAGGCCCGCCACGAACAATGGCGCCGCCGTGGTGCCGACGTAGAGTTGCTGACCGGCGCCCAGTGCCAGGAATACTGCGGTACCAACAAAATTTCCGCCGCGCTGCTCGATCGCCGCGCCGGCACCATCAACCCCATGGGCTACACCCAGGGCCTGGCGGCTGCAGTGGCGCGCCTGGGCGGCAAGCTGTTCCAGCAGTCTTCGGTCGAAGGCCTGGAACGTGATGGCGATGGCTGGCGGGTGAAGACCGCGCGTGGCTCGGTGCGCGCCGACAAGGTGGTGATTTCCACTGGCGCCTACACCGAAGGCGACTGGAGCAACCTGCAGAAGCAGTTCTTCCGTGGTTACTACTACCAGGTGGCGTCCAAGCCGCTGCAGGGCGCCGCAGCCGACAAGGTGCTGCCACATGGCCAAGGCTCGTGGGACACCCGTACCGTGCTCAGCAGCATCCGCCGCGACGACCAGGGCCGCCTGCTGCTCGGCAGCCTGGGCCGGGTCGACAACAAGCCGGCGTGGTTTGTGCGCAGCTGGGCGGACCGTATCCAGAGCCACTACTACCCGGAGC
The DNA here is from genome assembly GCF_052112345.1 of Pseudomonas sp. SAS7. NCBI lineage: Bacteria > Pseudomonadati > Pseudomonadota > Gammaproteobacteria > Pseudomonadales > Pseudomonadaceae > Pseudomonas > Pseudomonas sp. SAS7. The sequence continues at coordinate 260,590 of NZ_JBEGGO010000002.1, forward strand.
TGGGCAAGGTCGAGTGGGAAATGCACTGGACCGGCTGTATCGACTTTACCCCAGACCACCTGATGCGCCTGTTCGAGCCGGCGCCAGGGTTGGTCGCGGTTACGGGTTACAACGGGCGGGGCAACACCACGGGTACCGTGATCGGCCGTGCGTTTGCCGAGTTTCTGCTCAAGGGTGAGGCGGACAGCCTGCCGATTCCGTTCTCGCCAATGAGCGGCGTGAGTGCGCCTTCGCTGCGGACTGCGTTCTACGAGTCCGGCTTCTCGCTGTACCACGCGGGGCAGTGCCTGAGGGTTGTGTTGTAAGTACTGGCCTCTTCGCGGGCACGCCCGCGAAGAGGCCGGCGCAGGCTTACTTGTGCAACCAGCTGAGGAAGCCGCCTTTCTTGATCAGGGCCGGTTTTTGCAGCAACAACGACTCCCGGCTTTGCCGCCGGAACCGCTGCAGTTTGCTTAACGCCGTCTGCACCTCGCCACGCTGCTGCAAACAGCTCTTCACCTGTTCCTTTTCGATGCGGTACAGCACGCAACCGGTCAGCGTGCGGAACTCGGCGAACGAGTCGTCCTCATCGATGATCCCCTCGATCCCCAGCACCTCGCCCGGCCCCATGCGCCCGGCCTCGATCCGCTTGTCGCCATCGCGCACCGACGCCGACACCACCCCGCTGCCAATCACCAGCAGGTGCTCGGAATGCTCGCCCACGCCCAGGATCACCTGGTCCGCCAGGTACTCCACCGCCGTCATGCGCTGGCTCAGCGCGTCACGCTCCTCATCACTTAGCGAGCGGAACACCCGCACTTCGTCCAGCACTTCGCGCTGGCGGCTGCGCGGCGGCAGGGCCAGGTCTACGTTCCACATCACCCCGCTGGCCGCCAGGTGCCGATGGGCAAGGTCGAACAGCTGATTGCGCGCGTCGCCCTTGGCGCCCGCATCGGCCACGAAGCCGCTGGCCTCGTACTCCACGGACTCCAGTGTCGAGGCCTTCACCGTCACCTTCGGCTTTGGGGTCGCAAGGATGGCACTCACGCCCTGCAAGGCTTTTTCCAGCGCATCGAACACTCGCTTGGGCCGCACCTTGGCCGGCACCACCACGCTGATCGACACCCCATGCACATCGGCCGGGCGGCTGTGGTTGAGCAGCCGCGCCTTGGCCGCGACCGAGTTGGGGATCACCGCCAGGCTGCCGGTGCCGGTCAGCAGGCGCGTGGCGCGCCAGTCGATGTCCAGCACCTTGCCTTCGGTGCCGTCGATGGAGATTGAATCGCCAATCTGATAGGGCCGCGTGGTGTTCAGCACGATGCCGCTGAACACGTCCGCCAAGGTGCTCTGCAACGCCAGGCCGATGACGATGGCCATCACCCCGGACGTCGCCAGCAAGCCCTTCACCGGCAGTTGCATCACATAGCCCGCGGCAGCCACTACAGCGACCAGAAAGATCAACGCCCCCAGCACATCCTGCAGCAACCGCCCGCCATGGCTGCCCCGGGCCACCAGCAGCAGGCCGAACACCACCGTGACCGTGCGCGCGCCAAACAGCCACCAGCCGATGGCCAGCACCGTGGCCATGAGGTTGCGCGAGACATCGTCGGGCCAGGGGGGCGGTTGCAGCGGGCTCATGCCGGCGGCCACCAGCACCGAGCTGAACAGCAGGAATATCACCAGCCGCGTGCCGATGCGCCAGGCACGGCGCTGCATGGGGATGACTTGCCAGAGCACCAGGTCGAGCAGGATGAGGGTAGTGCCGAGCAACAACGGGGACGACTGGATGAACGCCAGCATGGTGGTCTCGGGGGTGAGGGGAGGGCTGTGGGTAGTAATAGAGCAGGTTGCTGCTGCAGGCAATGGGGCCTGCACCGGCCTCTTCGCGGGTAAACCCGCTCCCACAGGGACTGTGCATGACTTGCAGGATGCGCGATCCCTGTGGGAGCGGGTTTACCCGCGAAGAGGCCAGCAAAACCAACGCCAATGTATCGTTCCTAAAACAGAACGCTAAAGCCAAAAACCGCTATCTACCGCTCCAAAGGTGATGGTTTTAATCTTCTCCCATCAACGCAAAACACCCAACTTACTGAAGACAGAAACCCTTAGGAGCAACGACCATGACAAACTTCAAATACAACCGCCTGAACAAAGACGACGCCGCCGTACTGCTGGTCGACCACCAGGCTGGCCTGCTGTCCTTGGTCCGCGACATCGAGCCGGACGCGTTCAAGAACAACGTGCTGGCCCTGGCTGACCTGGCCAAGTTCTTCAACCTGCCGACCATCCTCACCACCAGCTTCGAGCAAGGCCCCAATGGCCCACTGGTGCCGGAACTGAAAGCCCTGTTCCCGGACGCCCCGTACATCGCCCGCCCAGGCCAGATCAACGCCTGGGACAACGAAGACTTCGTCAAGGCAGTGAAGGCCACCGGCAAGAAGCAGCTGATCATCGCCGGCGTCGTGACGGAAGTGTGTGTTGCCTTCCCGGCCCTGGCGGCCCTGGAAGAAGAGTTTGATGTGTTCGTGGTGACCGACGCCTCCGGTACCTTCAACGCCATGACCCGCGACGCCGCCCATGACCGCATGAGCCAGGCCGGTGCGCAACTGATGACCTGGTTCGGCGTAGCGTGCGAGCTGCACCGCGACTGGCGCAACGACGTTGAAGGCCTGGCCGCGCTGTGCTCCAACCACATACCGGACTACCGTAATCTGATGACCAGCTACAACGCCTTCAACGCCGGCAAGTAAGCCGACCGCCCCGGGCACCGCCAGTCGGTGCCCGCCAAAGGGCAGCACACCCATCCAATCATCCGCCCGTTCACCGTTGCACAGTGGATGCGGGCAAGCTCATCCAAGGAACGCCGATGAACACCGCACTCCAGCACAACCGTGAAGTGGTGACCGTATGCCTGCAACACCAGGTTCTCGCTAGCCCGACGGGCGCCACGCCGGCCCAGCCGCCGCGCTGGAAGCAGGCGCTGCTGACCTATCTGGTGATCTGCCCGATGACCATGATCGTTCCGCAGTTGCTGGTGCCGCTGTTCGCACGCTTTCCGCAGCTGGGCGGCCCGATTACCGGCAACCTGATCGTCAACCTGTTCGTCATCCTTCCCGTGGTGTTCTACATCATGCCTTGGGTAACCCGCCGCTGTGCCAACTGGCTGCGCGGGCAGCACAAAGTTTGAACACGGCTAACCTTCTTCAACCCACCGCACATCCATCCAAGCCCTGACCGTGCATCAACCGGCATGCTGCGTAGTCGCCCTGCCGGCCCAGTCGGAGAAGCCTATGTCCCAGGACCGCAACGATAAGACCCGTCGCCAGTTCCTCGCCACCAGCACTGTGCTCGGTGCCGCCGGCGCGCTCTGGTCTGCATTGCCCTTCGCCGGCCAGGCCGGTTCCGCTCACGCATCCATCCAAGGAGGTTCCATGACCGCTGACCTGATTTTGTTCAACGGCAAACTGCACACCGTTGACCGCGAAAAGCCCACCGCGACTGCGGTCGCCATCAAGGACGGCCGCTTCATCGCCGTGGGCAGCGACGCCGAGGCCATGGCCCACAAGGGCGCCACCACGCAGATCATCGACCTCAAGCAGCGCACGGTCATCCCCGGCCTGAACGACTCGCACCTGCACCTGATCCGCGGTGGCCTGAACTACAACCTGGAGCTGCGCTGGGAAGGCGTGCCGTCGGTGGCCGATGCCCTGCGCATGCTCAAGGACCAGGCTGCGCGCACGCCCACCCCGCAGTGGGTACGCGTGGTGGGCGGCTGGAACGAATTCCAGTTTGCCGAAAAACGCATGCCAACCCTTGAGGAGATCAACCAGGCTGCGCCCGACACCCCGGTGTTCCTGTTGCACCTGTATGACCGCGCGCTGCTCAACCGCGCTGCGCTCAAGGCTGTCGGCTACGACAAGGCTACCCCCAACCCGCCGGGTGGCGAAATTCAGCGCGACAAGTTTGGCAACCCGACCGGCATGCTGATCGCCCGCCCGAACGCGATGATTCTCTACGCCACCCTGGCCAAAGGGCCGAAGCTGCCGCTGGAGTATCAGGTCAACTCCACCCGCCAGTTCATGCGCGAACTCAACCGTCTGGGCCTGACCAGCGCCATCGATGCCGGCGGTGGCTACCAGAATTTCCCCGATGACTACTCGGTGATCCAGGAGCTGGCCGACAACAACCAGCTGACCGTGCGCATCGCCTACAACCTGTTCACCCAGAAGCCCAAGGAAGAGCTGGACGACTTCAAGAAGTGGACCTCCAGCGTCAAGCTGCACAGCGGCACCGACTTCCTACGCCACAACGGCGCCGGCGAAATGCTGGTGTTCTCTGCCGCCGACTTCGAGGACTTCCTCGAACCGCGCCCGGACCTGCCACAGACCATGGAAGAAGAGCTGGAGCCGGTGGTCCGCCACCTGGTCGAGCAGCGCTGGCCGTTCCGCCTGCACGCCACCTACAACGAATCGATCACGCGCATGCTGGACGTGTTCGAGAAGGTCAACCGCGACATCCCGTTCAACGGCCTGCCGTGGTTCTTCGACCACGCCGAAACCATCACTCCGCAGAACATCGAGCGCGTGCGCGCCTTGGGCGGTGGTATCGCCGTCCAGGACCGCATGGCCTTCCAGGGTGAGTACTTTGTCGACCGCTACGGCGCCAAGGCTGCCGAACAGACCCCGCCGATCAAGCGCATGCTCGACATGGGCGTGCCGGTGGGTGCCGGTACCGATGCCACCCGCGTGTCCAGCTACAACCCGTGGACCTCGCTGTACTGGCTGGTCAGCGGCAAAACCGTCGGCGGCATGGAGCTGTACCCGGAAGGCCTGGACCGCGACACCGCACTGCAACTGTTCACCCAGGGCAGCGCGTGGTTCTCCAGCGAGCAGGGCAAGAAGGGCCAGATCAAGGTGGGCCAACTGGCCGACCTGGCGGCGCTGTCGCTGGACTTCTTCAGTGTCGATGAAGAGGCGATCAAGGGCATCGAGTCGGTGCTGACCATCGTCGATGGCAAGGTGGTGTACGGCGCTGGCGAGTTCGACAGGCTCGGCCCGCCGCAGGTGCCGGTACTGCCGGAGTGGTCGCCGGTGGCCAAGGTGCCGGGGCACTGGCGCGTCGGTACGCCATCGTTGGCAGCCGCCGTGCACCAGTGCAGCGGGCCATGCGGGGTGCATGCGCACAGCCATGAGAAGGCACGGCATTCGAGTGTGCCGGTGAGTGACTTCCAGGGCTTCTGGGGTTCGCTGGGTTGTTCCTGCTTTGCTTTCTGAGCTTCTTTGCCTGCATAAATGACGGCCGCTTCGCCGGACAAGCCCGCTCTCACAGGTTCACCACCCATCCCGAGGGCAGTGGGGTAACTTGTGGGAGCGGGCTTGTCCCGCGAAAGGGCCGTTACTGACAGCTACCGACTCAAGCCATGTCGCTGATCGCAAATTCCTCAGCCAGATGATCGATCAGCGCGCGCACCGACGGCAATAACCCCCGCCGCGACGGGAAGATCGCATGCACAATGCCGCAACGCGGGTGCCACTCAGGCAGCAATTCAACCAGCCGCCCCGACGCCAGGTCCTCGCGAACCGCCACCCGCGGCAAGTGCGCAATCCCCACCCCGGCCACCACGAAATGGCGCAGGGCAAACAAGTCGTCAGTCACCATGCGCGGTGTATGCGGGATGACGATGCTGCGGCTGTTGTCCTCACCCTGGAACAGTTCCCACTGGTACTCGCGCTGGGCACTGCCCCAATGCACGCTGGGTAGCGTGCCCAGCAGCTGCGGGTCAAACCCTTTGGGCAGTTGCGCCAGGTAGCGCGGCTGGCCGACCAGGCACTGGGTGCTGTTGCTCAGCACCTTCATCACCATGTCGGTGTTCTCCAGCGGCGGAAAGCGCACGCGCAGGGCGATGTCGAAGCCCTCATGCAGCAGGTCGACACGGCGGTTGGTGCTTTCGATGAACAACTCCACCTGTGGGTACTTGAGCATGTAGCGGGTCAGCATCGGCCCGACCCAGGAGTTGAGCAGGGTGGTGGGGCAACTGATGCGCACCAGCCCGCGTGGCTCGCTGCGGTTGCGCTCGATGATTTCCGCCGCGCCCTCGGCCTCCACGCGCATGGCCAGGCAACGGTTGTAGTAGGCCTGGCCGATCTCGGTCAGCGAGCAGTGCCGGCTGGTGCGGTGCAGCAGCCGCACGCCCAGGCGGTCTTCAAGGTCGGCGATGCGCCGGCTGAGTTTCGACTTGGGCATGTCCAGCGCCCGCCCGGCCGGGGCGAAGCCGCCGTGCTCCACGACTTGGGTGAAGTAGTAGAGGGAGTTGAGGTCTTCCAATGATCGTTCTCCAAACGGAACGCTAAGGACGGTTTTCGCAGTCTAGTGCAGCAAAGGTGATGATTTTAATCTGTGCCCATCAACGCGAAACACCCCGGATTGCTGAAAAATTCATAACCCTTAGGAGCACAGACCATGAGCAAATTCACCTACAACCGCCTGAACAAAGACGACGCTGCCGTACTGCTGGTCGACCACCAGGCTGGCCTGTTGTCCCTGGTGCGTGACATCGAGCCGGACAAGTTCAAGAACAACGTACTGGCCCTGGCTGACCTGGCCAAGTTCTTCAACCTGCCAACCATCCTCACCACCAGCTTCGAGCAAGGCCCTAACGGCCCGCTGGTGCCAGAGCTGAAAGCGCTGTTCCCGGATGCGCCGTATATCGCCCGCCCAGGCCAGATCAACGCCTGGGACAACGAAGACTTCGTCAAGGCGGTGAAGGCCACTGGCAAGAAGCAGCTGATCATTGCCGGTGTGGTGACTGAGGTCTGCGTAGCCTTCCCGGCGCTGTCGGCGCTGGAAGAAGAGTTCGATGTGTTCGTCGTGACCGATGCCTCCGGCACCTTCAACGAAATGACCCGCGATGCCGCCCATGACCGCATGAGCCAGGCCGGTGCGCAGCTGATGACCTGGTTCGGCGTGGCCTGCGAGCTGCACCGCGACTGGCGCAACGATGTCGAAGGGTTGGCTGCGCTGTGCTCTAACCACATTCCGGATTATCGCAATTTGATGACCAGCTATAACGCGCTGACTGCGGGTAAGTAAGCAAACTAGTAGCAGTACGCACAAAGGCCGGCTCCCTCTGCAGGGAGCCGGCTTTTTTTGTTTGCTGTACCGGCCTCTTCGCGGGCACGCCCGCTCCCACAGGTACTGCACAGTTTCAGAACCAGTGGTGATCCTGTGGGAGCGGGTTCACCCGCGAAGAGGGCGGTACAGGCAGCATCAATTCATGGGCTGTGGCTCAATCCCTTTCCGCAACGACTCAAGCAACCTTCTGCCGTTTCGAGCGCATTCAGGTTGCCCCGGAACAGGCTTTTGCCGGTGTCATCTGTTCACGCAGGAAGTGGTGAGCATGACGTGCCCCCCCACGCTATCACCCTTTTTGGGAAATCTCCTACATGAAAGAGCGGAAGGCGTAACGGCGCTAAACGGGCACGCCAAGAGCAAACTGAGCACCCGGAAATTTTTCAGGAGTGACTCCATGCGCAGCGTCAACGCTAGCTTGAAAAGTGTAAGGTGCGACCTTACACTCAAGCATCAATGATAAGAAGTTTCAGGCACAAAGGCCTGAGGCTGCTCCATCAGCAACGTGACACGTCTGGAGTGCGTGCAGATCATGTGAATCGCTTGCGGCGTTTACTGGCTTCTCTTGAAGTTGCACAAACCGCAGCAGACATGAACCGGCCGGGTTACCGTCTTCATCCTCTGCACGGAAAGCTGGAAAGCTATTGGGCAGTAAATGTCTCGGGTAACTGGCGAGTGGTGTTCCGCTTCGTGGGTACCGATGTGGAGCTTGTTGACTATCTGGATTATCACTAGGAGGCTTGAGTCATGCCTATGTTCGATCCTCCCCATCCTGGGGAGTCTTTGCGAGAAGATGTGTTGCCCGCAATTGGCATGAACGTTTCTGAGTTAGCTCGCCACCTCGGCTATTCGCGGGGGCAGTTGTCCACGGTACTCAATGGGCGCGCCGCCATTTCTGCCGATCTTGCTTATCGGCTTGAGCTGGCAGGCCTTGGGCCTGCCCGGCAATACCTTGCCGAACAGGCAGCTTACGATCTTTGGCAAGCCGCTCAGCGTGAGCATCCTCAAATAGAGCGGTTGGTGTTCGCCTGACCACTCAATCCGCATCCGAATCAAACAACCGCTCCAGCTCCACCCGCGCCTCCTTGGCCGTCTGCATCACCTTGGCCCGGTCATCGCGAACCTGCCCCTGGGCCACCAGCACTTCTTCGTCATGCTGGGTAAACCGGGCGATACGGTCCGCCGCCTGTTCATCGCTCAAGCCCAACCCCACCAGTGCCCGGCGGGTCATCTCCAGGCTGGAGTAGAACGTCTCGCGAATCGGCTCGGCGCCTGCATCCACCAACTTGTGCACATGCTGGCGGTTACGTGCCCGGGCCAGCACCTTCAGGTGCGGGTACAGGCGCTTCACCCGTTCGGCGGTATGAATGGCGGCTTCTGGGTCATCGATGGTGATGATGAAGTACTCCGCTTCACCCACCTTGGCGGCGTGCAGCACCTCGGGGCGCAGCGGGTCGCCGTAGAACACCGGCACCTGTTCGAACATGCGGGTCATCTCGATGGTGTCCACCGAGGTTTCCAGGGCAATGAACGGGATTTTTTGTGCCCGCAGGATGCGCGCGACGATCTGGCCCATGCGGCCCATGCCGACGATCACCACCCGCGGTGTATCCGTCTGGATCTGCTTGTACTGCTCGGGCACTTCACGCGCCGGTTGCGGGCGTTTGAGGGCGCGGGCGCAGCCCAGCATCAGCAGCGGGGTGATGGCCATCGACAGGGTAATGGTCATCAGCAGCAGGTCGTAGGTCTGGGTGTCGAACAGGCCTTGATCCTTGCCCAGCTTGAACACCACAAAGGCGAACTCGCCACCCGCCGCCAGCACCATGCCCAGGCGTAGGGCGCTGGCGCTGTTCAGGCCACCGACCAGGCGCCCGACGCCTATCAGCAGCACCAGCTTTACCGCCACCAGCAGCAGCGTCAGGCCCAGTACCACCAGCGGCATGTCCAGCAGCAGGCGTAGGTTGGCGCCCATGCCCACGCTGATGAAGAACAGCCCCAGCAGCAGGCCCTTGAATGGTTCGATCTGCGATTCCAGTTCGTGGCGGTATTCCGAGTCGGCCAGCAGCAGGCCGGCGAGGAAGGCGCCCAGGGCCATGGAAATGCCGGCTTCTTCCATCAGCCAGGCCGTGCCGATCACCACCAGCAGTGCGGTGGCAGTAGACACTTCAGGCAGGCCGGTGCGGGCCACGGTGCGGAACACCGGGCGCAGCAGGTAGCGGCCACCGACGATCACCACGGCGATGCTGGCGAATACCTTCAGGCCGTGTTGCAGGCTGTCGCCGTGGCTGGTGTCCGGACCACTGGCGGCCAGTAGCGGCACCAGGGCGATCAGCGGGATCGCAGCGATGTCCTGGAACAGCAAGATGGCGAACGCCAGGCGCCCGTGCGGGGCGTTGAGCTGCTTGCTCTCGGCCAGGCTCTGCAGGCCAAGGGCGGTGGACGACAGCGCCAGGCCCAGGCCGAGCACGATGGCTGCCGGCAGTGTCTGGCTGAAGCCGAACAGGGCAATGGCGCCGATCAGCGCGCCGGTCAGCAGTACCTGGGCGGTACCGACACCGAACACCGACTTGCGCATCAGCCACAGGCGTTTGGGCGACAGCTCCAGGCCAATGATGAACAGCAGCAGGACCACGCCCAGCTCGGAGATATGCGCCACGCTTTCGGTGTCGCGGATCAGGCCAAGTGCCTGCGGGCCGATGGCTACACCGGCCAGCAGGTAGCCCAGCACGGCGCCCAGCTGCAGGCGCTTGGCCAGGGGGACGGCGACGACGGCAGCGAGTAGAAAGATGACCGCGGTTTGCAGAAGGCTGCCTTCGTGTGGCATTGGCTCTTACTCCATGAGCTGCCGGGGCAGCGTTTGAACAGTTTGGCCGACGATTCTGAGGGGTGAGGTGGCGTCAGACAATCAGCTGTCCGGGAGAAATATTGTCCCGTAAAATGGGACAGTTACTGCCGGCCGCTTTCATTTGCAGATTCTGCTGGTGGGGCAAAATTTCGGGGCCGCTTTTCAGCCCCGATAATCTAACTGCTCCCCGGCCGGTATTGCAGGGCCTCGGCCAGATGTGCCCGGCCGATCGCCTCACAACCCTCGAGGTCCGCCAGTGTCCGCGCCACCTTCAATAACCGGTGCGCCGCCCGCAACGACAGGGTCAACCGCTCGCAGGCCCCCTCCAGCCATGCCTGGTCCACCGCCGCCAATCCGCAATGGCGGCGCAACCCTTCGAGGTCGAGAAACGCATTCACACACCCTTGGCGACGCTGCTGTACCTCCCGCGCCTGCGCCACCCTGGCGGCCACATCGGCACTGGTTTCACCACAGGGCTGGTTGTTAAGCGTGGTGCTCTCGCGGGCCACGGTCAGGTGCAGGTCGATGCGGTCCAGCAGCGGCCCCGACAACTTGTTGCGGTACCGCGCGATCTGCTCGGTGCTGCAGCGGCAGCGGCCAGTGGGGTCGCCCAGGTAGCCGCAAGGGCATGGGTTCATCGCCGCCACCAGCTGGAAGCGCGCCGGAAAGCGCACCTTGTCTCGGGCCCGGGCAATGACGATTTCGCCCGACTCCAGCGGCTCGCGTAGCACCTCCAGCACGCGCCGCTCGAACTCTGGCAGCTCATCGAGAAACAGCACTCCATGATGGGCGAGGGTGATTTCGCCCGGTTGCGGACGGCTGCTGCCACCGACCAGTGCCGGGCCGGATGCGGAGTGGTGGGGGTGGCGAAACGGTCGCTGCGGCCAACTGCTCAGCGGTGTATGCCCGCTGACCGACTGGATGGCCGCCACCTCAAGCGCCTCGTGCTCGTCCAGCGGTGGCAGCAGCCCGGGCAGGCGGCTGGCGAGCAAGGTCTTGCCGGTGCCGGGTGGCCCGGTGAACAACAGGTTGTGCGCCCCAGCCGCCGCCAGCATCAACGCGCGCTTGGCCGCCAGCTGGCCCTGTACCTCGCTCAGGTCGGGGTAGGGGCGTTGATGCAGGATCAAGCCATTGGCCGCGTATGGCGGCAATGGCACCTGGCCGTTCAGGTGGGCGACCAGCTCCAGCAGGTGGCCCACCGCATACACCACCAGCCCGCCGGCCAGGCTGGCTTCCTCGGCATTTTCCCGTGGAACTACCAGCGAGCGGCCCGCCTCGCGAGCCGCCAGGGCCGCCGGCAGCACGCCTTGCACTGCACGCAATTTGCCAGACAACGCCAGTTCGCCCAGGCACTCAACCTCTGCAAGGCTGGCCGCTGGCACCTGGCCGTCGGCGGCCAGGATGCCCAGGGCAATGGCCAGGTCGTAGCGCCCGCCGTCCTTGGGCAAGTCGGCGGGGGCCAGGTTCTGGGTTATGCGCCGCTGCGGATAGTTCAGCCCGGAGTTGACGATGGCACTGCGTACACGGTCCTTGCTTTCCTTGACTGTGGTTTCTGGCAGGCCAACCAGGGTGAGATGAGGCAGGCCGTTGGCCAGGTGGGTTTCGACGCTGACCGAGGGTGCCTGCACACCCACCTGGGCGCGGCTGTGGACGATGGCTAGGGACATGGACGCTCCGTTGTCGCTGGAAAAGGGCCGCTTCCTGCGGCTGGGTCAAGGATAGCGATGGTGGCCCTGGCAGGCGCAACAAGTGTGCGTCGTGGTTTTGCAAAGCAGGTTTTTTCCCTCTGTTTTCTTAAAAATCGGCAAAAAATGGATCCAATAATCTTTGCGCAGGTGCCTGGTATGGCTTAGTGTTGTTGGGCAAATGCCGTTGCCATGGGATGGCACAGCGTCTTCTTTCAAATGGACTTGAGGTATTGCGCCGTGCAAACGCTCACCCACACGCGCCAGGTCATCCGCGAACTGGTGCAGGCCAATTCATTCATCGAGCTCACCCGCTTTTTCGACAGCCTTGAGGCGCAGTGGCGCCAAGCCGCGCCAGGCGAGTTCCCGGCTTACCTGGCGGCTGTCGAAGGGGACATGCTGGTTGACCTGGAAAACCAGGGGGACAGGGCCCTGAGCCAAGTGCTCAAAGCCTGGGTCGACGCCTGCCCCAAGGCTTACCACCCGCAGGTGGTAATGGGCATGCACTGCTTCCATCGGGCCTGGCAGGTGCAGGAGGGTGGTCAACGCGACGCTGCACGCTTGCTGGCCGTTGAACAAATATGTGAAACCGCGACCGCGTACCTGTTGCGTGCAATGGACCGCTCTGCTCAACCCGTGGCAGCCGCCATTGGAATGCTGCGTGTCAGTGCTCAGCTGCGCGAGCCTGGCTGGTTGAACGAACTATTTCAGGGGCAGCCTGCGCGCTACAGGCCCAGTGCCCATGCCGATGTAGAAGTGCAGGAAGCCGCGGCACCTTTACTGGTGAAGCATGGGTTGCTGCCCTTGGCCGAGCTGCCCCAAGCGTTGCCGGCGTGCCTGAGCAGGCGGGCCGATCACGAAAACGAAGCGCCACGTTATTACTGGTTGCGTCATGCGCTGGTAGCCCGCCCAGGTTGTTTCGAAGCGGTCCAGGCCCTCGCTGTTTACCTGCTGCCCCGTTGGGGTGCCAGTTTCGATGCGCTGGAGCTGTTGGCCAATGGGCCGTTGTGCGAGGCCTGGGACGAAGCGCTGCGTAATGCGTTGCGCTGGATGGCCGTCGAAGAACGGCTGAAGCTGCCACATGCCGAGCAGTTGCAGGCCGTCGCTGATTGGCAGCAGCTGTTTGATAGCTGGTTGCAACGCCCGCTTAGGCCAAGGGAAAGCACCGTCGTGCTGGCTTGGCGAGGCGCGCTGCGTAGCAGTGCCTTGCAAGACCATGCCGGCGGTATGCGCGATTTCGCCGCGAGCTTGGCATGTAACGCAGATCACGGTGCCATCCCTGCCATGGGCGAGCCATTTCGCTGCATGGTCGGGCTGATAGTTCGCGATGGCATGGCAGATGAACATCAACTGTTGCGCACCGCCATCGAGCGCCTGTGTGAAGGCCGCTCGCATGCTGGCGCCTGTGCAATGCGTGCTGCCGGGCATCGCTTCGGCCTGTGGGGGCTGCCACGTTCGGCCGAGCAGGCAAGGCTGTGGTCGCAGCTGGCGGTGACGCGCCAGCGCGCGGGCCAGGCGCCAGGCTTCGATGTGCTCGCTGTGGCGCGGCTGCTGTGGGCTGCCAACCGGCATGAGGTGGCTTGTTACCTGTATGAGCGCTGCGCCGAGCTGAGCTTGCCGGGGGCTGCCCTTGGCTTGTACGAGCTGCACAGCGGCGGCCTGGGCAACACCCCGGCGGACTATCTGGATGACGAGGCGGCTGAGCATTGGCTGCAGCGTGCGGTAGAGGCGGGCAGCAGGCAGGCCAAGTACAACCTCGCCTGCCTGCGCATGGAGGGTGATGAGGACCTGAATGAGCGAAGTGCCATGCTGGCCGTCAGGCGCCTGCTGGTCGATGCGTTGGGTAATCCGCAGACCAATGCGCGTGCGCGCTTGCACCTGGGTATTCTGTTGCGCCAGTTTGGCGAAGCGCAGGAGCGATCCGAGGCTGTCGCCTACCTGTCGAGCCTGGTCGAGCACCCGGACGCGTGGATTGCGGGGCGCGCCAGTGCCGAACTGGGGTTGGCCTGGATGCAGGGGCGCGGCACCCGCAAGCAGAGCCGTTTCGCCGCCATCGAATGGGCCAACCGTGCGGCTGCCTTGCAGCCTGGGGATTCAGCCATCGAAAACATCCAGGCCGAGATCCTCAACTCGCACAACCGGGTGAAGACCCTGGTTACCCAGTGTGGTGCGACCCTGTTTCGCGGCACCTTGCATGCCAGCGAGTTGCCGCCGAAACAGGCAGTATCCGAGCCGGGCCGGCTACGGGCGTCGGCCTGATACCCTCAGGGCTTGGCGCCGAGGATGATGTGCGAGGCCTTGATCAGCGCAGTGGCCTTCACACCCGGTGCCAGGCCCAGCTCCTGCACGGCTTCGCGGGTCACGATGGCGAACACCTCGGTGCCGCCGGCCAGCTTCAGCACCACTTCGGCATTCACTGCACCATCACCCACCCGCACCACTTCGCCTTCCAGTGCGTTACGGGCCGATAGCTTGTAGCCGGCGGCGTCGGTCATCAGTACCACCCACGGCGCCTTGACCAGCGCCACGGCGTCTTTGCCGACGTTGATGCTGAGATTATGCAGGCTGGCCATGGTGACCACCGCTACCAGCTTTTCGCCGCCACCCAGGGTCAGCTCGACTTCGGCATTGACCGCGCCGGGCTGAACGTTGGTGACTTTGCCTTCAAAAACATTACGTGCGCTGACTTTCATGGGGAACGCTCCGTGTAACAACCCGCGCCAGAGGGATTCAGGCGCGCACATAAACCCAGGCAGTCAGGCCCGAAGCGAGCGTGACGGCGACGCGCTTGTAGTCGGCAACTTCATAGCGGTCCGCCGCCGCCAGCTCTTCTTCGCTGATCTGGAAGACCGTGCCGGCCACGCTGTCGTCGGCCTGGCTGCTGGGGGAAACGATGGGGTGATGGGACTTGCCGCTGGCCGCCAGCACAGCCGGGTCGGTGATCTCGACCCAGTCCTGTCGGTAGCCCGGCATGCGGTCGGCCTGGCCGCTCAGCTCACGGCCGAAGTTGGCCAGTTGCACGGCCTTGTCCTGCAGCGTGCCGTAGGAAAACAGCAGTACCGGGTATGCGCTGGAGGGCTGCATTCACTCGTCCTGTGGCGTCGGGTTCAGCCGTGCTTCCAGCTCGGCTACTTGTTTTTCCAAAGCCTCGAGGCGAGCGCGGGTGCGCGCCAGCACGACCATCTGGCTGTCGAATTCGTCACGGCTGACCAGGTCCAGCTTGCTGAAGGCACCTTGCATCAGCACCTTGAACTGGCTTTCCAGTTCTGCACGGGGCTGGGCGGTATCGCTGCTGAACAGACGCGAGGCCTGGTCGCTCAGGGCATCGAGAAGGGCTTTGGGCGCAAGCATGGGGCAGTCCACTGAAACTTAGAATGGCCGGCAGTGTAGCACGCACAAACCGGACGTTTGGGTGCACGTTTTTCGCGCAATGCGCCCTGCCTGGGCGCACCGAAACTGTGCATGTTTTCCATGCTGGCGACTGGCCAATCCCGACCCTTTCGCATAACTCGCTGTTTTCCGGTGATTTGCCGGAACTGGCAAGGTTTCTGCAAAGACCTGTACGAGCCATGCACTGATGCAGTTCCTTGTGACCAAGCAGTGCGCACGCGGAGCCGGATGCCGACGACGCGTTACAAAGCCAACCGCTGCGCTTAGACTTGAGACGGGTTTGTTTTCCTGGGGCAAGTCCACCAAATCGGGAGAGAGTTTCATGAAGCTAGTCACAGCCATCATCAAGCCGTTCAAGCTGGACGACGTGCGCGAGTCGCTGTCGGAAATCGGCGTGCAGGGCATCACTGTTACTGAAGTCAAAGGCTTCGGCCGGCAGAAGGGCCACACCGAGCTGTATCGCGGTGCTGAATATGTGGTCGATTTTCTGCCCAAGGTGAAGATCGATGTCGCCATCGATGACAAGGACCTTGATCGGGTAATCGAAGCCATCACCAAGGCAGCCAACACCGGCAAGATCGGTGACGGCAAGATTTTCGTGGTGAATCTGGAGCAGGCGATCCGCATCCGTACCGGCGAAACCGATACCGACGCGATCTAAGCAACAACAACGCCTCACCAAACCCAACGCCCCAGGAGAAAACAACATGACTCTGCGTAAGATCGCAGGGCTAGGAGCCCTATTGTCCCTCGTAATGCCCGGGCTTGCCCTGGCAGAGGAAGCTGCCCCAGCGCTGAACTCCGGCGACACCGCCTGGATGCTGACTGCAACGGCGCTGGTGCTGTTCATGACTATCCCGGGCCTGGCCCTGTTCTATGGCGGTATGGTGCGTTCCAAGAACGTGCTGTCGGTGATGATGCAGTGCTTTGCAATCACCGGCCTGATGAGCATTCTGTGGGTCGTCTACGGCTACAGCATGGCCTTCGATACCACCGGTATGGAAAAGGGCGTACTTAACTTCAATTCCTTCGTCGGCGGCTTCTCCAAGGCCTTCCTCAGCGGCGTCACGCCCGAGAACCTGACGTCGGCCACCGCACTGTTCCCTGAAGCGGTATTCATCACCTTCCAGATGACCTTCGCCATCATCACCCCGGCACTGATCGTGGGTGCCTTCGCCGAGCGCATGAAGTTCTCCGCGATGCTGGTGTTCATGGGCATCTGGTTCACCCTGGTGTATGCGCCGATCGCGCACATGGTATGGAGCGGTGACGGTGCACTGATGTGGGACTGGGGCGTACTGGACTTCGCTGGCGGCACCGTGGTGCACATCAACGCCGGTATCGCAGGCCTGGTCTGCTGCCTGGTGCTGGGCAAGCGCAAGGGCTACCCGACCACCCCGATGGCCCCGCACAACCTGGGCTATACCCTGATGGGCGCCGCCATGCTGTGGATCGGCTGGTTCGGCTTCAACGCAGGCTCCGCCGCCGCCGCCAACGGCACCGCTGGCATGGCCATGCTGGTCACCCAGATCGCCACCGCTGCTGCTGCACTGGGCTGGATGTTCGCCGAGTGGATCGGTCACGGCAAACCCAGCGCCCTGGGCATCGCTTCGGGTGTGGTTGCCGGCCTGGTTGCCATTACCCCGGCTGCAGGTACGGTGGGCCCGATGGGCGCCCTGGTGATCGGCCTGGCTTCGGGTGTGATCTGCTACTTCTGCGCCACCACCCTCAAGCGCAGGCTCGGCTATGACGACTCGCTGGACGCCTTCGGCGTGCACGGCATCGGCGGCATCATCGGTGCCATCCTTACCGGTGTGTTTGCAGCCCCGGCGCTGGGCGGCTTCGGTACCGTCACCGATATCGGCATGCAGGTCTGGATCCAGGCCAAGGGCGTGATCTTTACCGTGGTCTATACCGCCATCGTCACCTACGTGATCCTCAAGGTGCTGGATGTGGTGATGGGCCTGCGGGTGAACGAAGAAGAAGAGTCGGTCGGCCTCGACCTGGCTCAGCACAACGAACGCGGCTACAACCTGTAACTGCGACGCGGTAAAAACTTGCCCGGCTTGCCGGGCATTTTTTTGCCAGATTTTCAGCATTTCGCGCTTGGCAAACGGTTTATCCGTCACGTTCGCGACGTAGGTAAAAAACTTACAAGTCGTAGGGCGTTTATGGAGCTTTGCTTTTTCCACGGGCGCGCTAGAATGCGCGCCGAAGGGTGTTTGACGTGTAGTCCACACACTTCGCCAGCCTTTGCTAGGCTTGCCAATAGCGTGTGGCCAGCAGGGGCGAGATGGATTTGTCAGGTCCTGCCAGGAGCAGGGCCTGCTGGGTGCCGCCTCCCATCAGGAGCGCCGACCCAAGGGCAGTGGCCTAACCCACGGCCAGTTGAATTTTCACTGGTGGCTGCCGGTCTACGGCTGCACTGGTCTATAACTAACCTGCTTTTCGCAAGTCATGAGGTAGAACATGAGCGACGACGATCTGGAAAACGACGACCTCGAAGTAGGCGATGAAGACGAGGCTGATGATGGCCTCGAAGCGGCGGCTGACGACGGCGTCGAAGACGCTGGCGATGACGACAGCAGCCCGGCACCTGCTGCCAAGGGCAAGTCCAAGGCGGCTGTCTCGGTAGACGAGATGCCGAGCATGGAAGCCAAGCAGAAGGAGCGTGATGCACTGGCCAAGGCGATGGAAGAATTCCTTTCGCGCGGTGGCAAGGTGCAGGAAGTCGAGGCCAACGTGGTCGCCGACCCGCCCAAGAAGCCGGACAACAAATACGGCAGCCGCCCTATCTGAGTGGCTGAACGCAAAAAAGCCCGCCGTCGCTGCGGGCTTTTTTGTGCCTGTTGCGTAGGTCAGGCTTGCGCGGTCTCTGTAGGAGCGGCCTTGCGTCGCGAAAGGGCCGCAAAGCGGCCCCAGCACTTTGTGCGTCTGCGGAAATCCAGGGGCTGCTTCGCAGCCCTTTCGCGACGCAAGGCCGCTCCTACTGGGGCCGCGGAGGCGGTGGCGAAGCTGTCAGCGCCAGCGCGAAAGGACGTCGGGCAGCTGCGACAGGCGCTGGATCTCGGCATCCGGTGCCTGCTCACCGGTCCAGGCCTTGCCCTGGGGGTTGAACCAGACGGCCCGTAGCCCGGCGCGCTGGGCGCCTGCGATGTCATCGCCGGGGTGGTCGCCGATGTGAACGGCGGCGCTGGCGTCCGCCTCGCCGCGGCGTAGGGCTTCCAGGAACGGTGCCGGGTCCGGCTTGCCGATGCCGAGGTCTTCGGCGCACAGGGCAAAGCGGAAGTAATCCGCCAGCCCCAGCCGGCTCACATCGGCATTGCCATTGGTGACCACGCCCAGGGTGTAGTGATGGCGCAAGATTTCCAGCACCGGCTGCACCTCGGGGAAGATTTCCACCTGGTGGCGAGCATGCAGGAATACTTCAAAGCCTTCGTTGGCCAGCGCCTGTGCCTGCTTCTCGCTGTAGCCGACTTCTTCCAGGGCATGGAACAGCACCCGTCGGCGCAGGGCGCTGATGCGGTGCTTGAGGCCGGGCTCGGCCTGTACCAGGCGCTCGCGGATGGCAAACAGGTGCTCCACCGGCACGCCGCCCAGGATCGGGGCGTTGGCTTCTAGCCAGTCGCGCAGCACGACCTCGGCGCTGGCGATGACCGGCGCGGTGTCCCACAGGGTGTCGTCGAGGTCGAATGTGATCAGCTTGATGCTCATGAGTCTGTGCCTTTGCTGCGTTTGGCCCGAGGGTGGGCGCTATCGTACACCGCGGCCAGGTGCTGGAAGTCCAGGTGGGTGTAGATCTGCGTGGTGCTGATGTCGGCATGGCCGAGCATCTCTTGCACCGCCCGCAGGTCCTGGGACGATTCCAGCACATGGCTGGCGAAGGAATGGCGAAGCATGTGCGGGTGCAGGTGCTGGCCCAGCTCGCGCTCACCCGCCTTCTTCACCCGTTGCTGCACAGCCCGTGGCGTGATGCGGTTGCCCTGGCGGGTGATGAACACCGCACGGTCACGCGGGTTGCCGATGCCGCGCAGGCGGTACCAGGCCTGCAGCGCCTCACGGGCCTTGCGGCCAACCGGCAGGACGCGGGCCTTGCCACCCTTGCCCAGCACCTGCACCAGGCCGGCGGCGAGGTCGATGTGATCGAGGTCGAGGTTGGTCAGCTCGGACAGGCGCAGGCCAGACGAATAAAACAGTTCAAGGATGGCCTGGTCACGGCGGGCGATGAAGTCGTCGTCGACGCCGCCATCAAGCAGCTGCAGGGCGCGGTCGGTGTCCAGCACCTTGGGCAACCGGCGCTCACCCTTGGGCGCGCTCAGGCCGGTGGCCGGGTCGTGCTGGCACAGACCTTCGCGGTTAAGGTAGCGGTACAGGCCGCGCACCGCCGACAGCAGCCGGGCCAGGCTGCGTGAAGACTGGCCGTGGTGGTGCAGGCGGGCGATCAGCTGGCGCAGTTGCTGGATCTGCAGCGCCTGCCAACCGGCAATGCCGTGTTCCTTGGAGTAGCCGATGACCTTGTCCAGATCGCGACGGTAGCCCACCAAAGTGTGCTCCGACACCTGGCGCTCGTTGCGCAGGTGTGCGCAATAAGCCTCCAGCTGGCGTTCCATCAGCGTACCGAGCGCAGGGTCTGGGTAACGCGCGGTACAACGCGGCCGAGCACTTCGGCGATGTAGCCGAGGAACAGGGTGCCGACGCTGCTCTTATAGTGTTGCGGGTCGCGGCTGCCGATCGCCAGCACCCCATGCAGCCCCTGGTATTCGAGGGTGGCCACGGCGCTGGAGCCCACTTCTCGGCGCTGTTCTTCACCGAACAGGAACGCCAGCTCGTGTTCACGCAGGTTGCCACTGACCGTCTTGCCACCGCCCAGCAGGGCACCGATGGCCTGTTGCGCCTCGGCGTTGCTGACCCAGCGCCCGACTGGCGCGACGTTGTCGCCGAACAGGATGAGGCTGACGAAGGGCACCTGGAATTCCTGGCGCAGGCTGTCTTCGACCGCCATCACCACTTCTTCCAGGGTGCCGGCATCGAGCAGGTCGAGGATCAGCCGTCGGGTCTTGTCGAACAGCCGATCGTTGTCGCGGGCCACGTCCATCAGTTGCGACAGGCGATGGCGCATCTCGATGTTGCGGTCGCGCAGCAGCTTGAGCTGGCGTTCCACCAGCGACACGCTGTCGCCACGCTGGTGCGGGATGTGCTGTTCGATCAGCAACTCGTCGTGCTCGGCGAAGAAGGTGGGGTGGGCGCGCAGGTAGGCGACCACCGCTTCGGCATCGAGCTCGGCGGACTGCTGGGGTACAACCTTGGGCTGATCGGTCATGGCGGTTACTCGCTTAGAGACGAACCTGTCCTTCGTAGACGCGCACGGCAGGGCCGGTCATCAACACGGGCTTGCCGGGGCCGGCCCATTCGATGTGCAGGCGGCCACCGGGCAGGTCGAGGGACACCGGGGAATCCATCCAGCCTTGGCTGATCGCTGCCACGGCCGCGGCGCAAGCGCCGGTGCCGCAGGCCTGGGTTTCGCCAGCGCCTCGTTCCCATACGCGCAGGTTGGCGCGGTGGCGGTCGATGACCTGGAGGAAGCCGGCATTCACCCGCTGCGGGAAGCGTGGGTGGTTTTCGATCTTCGGGCCCAGCTCATGCACGGGGGCAGTATGCACGTCGTCGACGCGCAGCACGGCATGCGGGTTACCCATGGACACGGCAGCAATCGAATGCAGCTGGCCGTCGACTTCCAGTGGGTAGTTTGGCGCCTGCGCGTCAGCGACGAAGGGGATTTCGGCAGGAATGAACCGCGGTGGGCCCATGTCGACACTCACCTGGCCGTCGTTCTGCACGTCCAGCACGATGATGCCGCTTTTGGTTTCCACGCGGATGCGCTTTTTCGCGGTAAGGCGCTTGTCCAGCACGAAACGGGCGAAGCAACGCGCACCGTTGCCGCACTGCTCCACTTCAGAGCCGTCGGCGTTGAAGATGCGGTAGCGGAAGTCCACTTCCGGGTTGTTCGGCGCCTCGACGATCAGCAACTGGTCGAAGCCGATGCCGGTATGGCGGTCACCCCATTGCTTGGCGTGCTTTGGCTGGATATGCGCGTGCTGGCTGACCAGGTCGAGGACCATGAAGTCGTTGCCCAGGCCGTGCATCTTGGTAAAACGCAGCAGCATGGGCTTACTCCGGCAGCAGGCTTTCGCCAGCGTACAGTTCGGCGATGGTCTCGCGGCGGCGTACTTCGAACGCCTGGTCGCCGTCGACCAGGATTTCAGCGCAACGGCCACGGGTGTTGTAGTTGGAGCTCATGACAAAACCATAGGCGCCCGCAGACTGTACGGCCAGCAGGTCGCCTTCGGCCAGGTTCAGCACGCGGTCCTTGCCGAGGAAGTCGCCGGTCTCGCAGATCGGGCCGACCAGGTCGTAGGCACGGCCTTCGCCCTCGCGTGGGATGACCGCGCTGACACCCATCCAGGCCTGGTAAAGGGCCGGGCGAATCAGGTCGTTCATTGCCGCATCGATGATGGCGAAGTCTTTGTGTTCGGTGTGCTTGAGGTATTCCACGCGGGTCAGCAGCACGCCGGCGTTGGCCACGATGTAGCGGCCCGGCTCGAACACCAGGGCCAGGTCGCGCTTGCCCACGCGCTCGCGAATGGCCTTGATGTAGTCGGCCACCAGTGGTGGTTCTTCGTCGCGGTAGCGCACGCCAACGCCGCCACCCAGGTCCAGGTGGCGCAGGTGGATGCCGCAGTCGGCGAGGCGATCGACCAGGTCCAGCAGGCGGTCGAGGGCATCGAGGAACGGTTCCACGGTGGTCAGCTGCGAGCCGATGTGGCAGTCGACGCCAACCACTTCCAGGTTCGGCAGCTGCGCGGCACGCACGTAGATGGCCTCGGCGTCGGCGATGGCGATGCCGAACTTGTTTTCTTTAAGCCCGGTGGAGATGTACGGATGGGTGCCGGCGTCAACGTCCGGGTTCACGCGCAGCGACACCGGGGCAACCTTGCCCATCTCGGCGGCCACGACTTGCAGGCGCTCCAGCTCGTCGGTGGACTCGACGTTGAAGCAGTGCACACCCACTTCCAGGGCGCGGCGCATGTCTTCGCGGGTTTTGCCGACGCCGGAGAACACCACGCGGTCGGCGCGCCCGCCAGCAGCCAGCACGCGCTCCAGCTCACCGCCGGAGACAATGTCGAAGCCTGCGCCCAGGCGCGCCAGCACGTTCAGCACGCCAAGGTTGGAGTTGGCCTTGACCGCGAAGCACACCAGGTGCTCGGTGCCTTGCAGGGCGTCGGCGTAGCTGCGGTACTGGGCCTCGATGTGGGCGCGCGAGTACACGTAGGTGGGGGTGCCGAAGCGTTCGGCGACGGCCGACAGGGCCACGCCTTCCGCGAACAGCTGACCGTCGCGGTAGTTGAAAGCGTTCATCTGGTTTCCTTACTGCGCAGGCGACTGCTCGGGCTCGGACTGCAGCTCGGGCTGCTGCGCTGGCGCCGGGGCCGGCTTGGCTTTTGGCTGGTGCTGGTGCGACTTGTGCGCTTTGCCGTTATCGCCGTCTTCAGGCAGATACAGCGGGCCTTTCTGGCCGCAGGCCGAAACGAGGCAGGCAACAGCGACCAGCGCCGCGAAGGAGGAAATCAGGCGCTTCATGGGTGAAATCCTTAGAAAAATGCAGTATTGCGCCCGAGTATACCGAGCGACCGGCGGCTTGCCTATGCAAGGGCCGGTCCGCCGGGCGGGCTATTCTTACCGCTTTCAATGGCTAATCTTTGCATTCGGCGCCAAGCGCCCGTATCTTGCCCGGCTTGCCTGTAACGCAGCCAATTTCGAGGTTCCTGCAATGAGTTTGAGTGAAGCGCGTTTCCATGACCTGGTCGACGCGACCCAACAGGCGTTGGAAGACCTGTTCGACGAAAGCGGCATGGACCTGGACATGGAGAACTCTGCCGGGGTCCTCACCGTCAAGTTCGAAGGTGGCGCCCAGCTGATCTTCAGCCGCCAGGAACCGCTGCGCCAGCTGTGGTTGGCCGACCGTTCCGGTGGTTTCCACTTCGACTACGACGAAGAAAGCGGCAAGTGGGTGTGCGAGAAGAGCGAAGAGCTGTTGGGCGAAATGCTCGAGCGCATCGTCTGGGAGCGGGCCGGCGAGAAGCTGGACTTCGACGAGATCTGACATGAGCAGCGCCCCGGCCCGTCCCCCCAAGCCGCTCTACAGCAACGTCAGCCCCGCTGTGCCATCACCGTGCATCAGCGTTTGCCGGCTGGACGAACAGCGGGTGTGCACCGGCTGCCAGCGGCATGTGGAGCACATTCGCGAATGGCGTTCCGCCGATGACGAACGGCGTCGGCAAATCTGCCGCGAGGCCCAGGCCCTGCGCGACCAGGCTAAGCCACACTGATAGCAAGGGCTTGAGTATTTGCCCGGCTGTGGTAGTGTCGGGTTTCTGCGTCGGTGACGCCAAAGCCTTCACAAACCCCGCCCTTGGGCGGGGTTTTGCTTTATCTGCACGACGAAAATCGCCTGTTCAAAGGAGTCTGACTGGATCATGAGCACCAAGCCTTCCCTCATCCTCACCCGATTGGACGTACAGCGTCTGGAGCGTCTGATCGACAGCCTCGACGAGAGTACGCCGGGTGTGCTCGCCCTGCAGGACGAGCTGGACCGCGCCGAGCAGGTGGTCGGTCACGAGGACGTGCCAGCGGGCGTGGTGACCATGAACTCGCGCGTGCACTGCCGTGAGGAGGCCAGCGGCAAGGACTACCACCTGACGTTGGTCTATCCGAAGGACGCAGGGCCGGAAGGCAATGTCTCGGTCCTGGCACCGATCGGCTGCGCCTTGCTGGGGCTTTCGGTGGGCGAGCAGATCGACTGGCCGGCACCGGGGGGCAAGACCCTCAAGCTGAAGCTGCTGGAAGTGGAATACCAGCCAGAAGCGGCGGGCGATTACGACCTGTAAGGGCAAGGGGGCCGCGCAGCGGCCCCCGATCACTCACTTAGCACCTGCTCCAACCCCTCATTCAACGCCTGCTCCAGCACCCGCTTGTAGCTCAGGTACACCTGCGTCGCGCCCAGCCGGTCATCCAGCAGCTCGGACAAATCCAGGTCGGTGATGTAGCACCGGTACTGTCCGGCACCGCGCCGTTGCCCGATGATCTGCCTGGCCACCACCGCATACAGCTGACCACCATGCTCCAGCTCGGAAAACTCTTGCTGGTCGCAGTACAGCGTCACATGCGCCGCACCCGCCACTCCGGCCTGGATGATGGCCTGCACTTCATAGTAAGGCTGGCCGCTGCCCTCGACCGGAGCCAGGCGCGGCTCGATGCTGCGCGCCTTGCCAGCGCCGGAAGGCAACAGTTGCGCGTAGTGGATGTCCAGCGAGGCCGCGCGCTGGGTATCCAGCGGCAGCCGGGCATCACGGCGCATCACCACCGAACGCAGGAAACGCTGCAGTGGCAGCAGCAGGTGGGCTTCGTCATGCAGGGGCAGGCGCTGCTGCCACAGGGCATTGTATTCATCCAGCACATACAACTCGGCCCAGCCACCCTGCAGGCGGTAGAACACCTGGATGCAAGCCGGGCGGCCCTGTTCCAGCACCAGGCGCAGGTCGTGCTCCAGCAGTGCGTTGCTATCCAGGTACAGCGGGCTGTAGGCGCTACGCTCCTCGCCCAGGTGGGCCAGCAGTGCTTCGTGCTCGGCCAGGGTGGCCAGGCCGACATGCCCGGCCAACAGCTCCAGCACGTGGGTGTGCTGAGCCACCTCTAGCAGGTAACGGTGGTTGGCGCCCTGGTCCAGCAGCAGCTGCACCGTGTCGAAAATTTCCTCCACGCGCTGGCCGATGGCTTGTGCGCGGCTCTGGCAAAAGCAGCGCACCCGCACCCGTGGTCGGTGGCCGCGCAGCACCGGGCTGTTGAGGAAGTCCCGCAAGCAGCGTACCAGTGCATGTTCACCGTCGTAGCGCTGGACCAGCACCTCGTTCCAGCTGTTCAGGGTGACCTGGTCCAGGGTAAGTACCAGGTTCTCGCGCACGCCTGCGTAGCTCAACGAGTCGGTACGCTCGGTGGTCATCAAAATGTTCAGGTCGCGGTGATGGCGCAGCGGGTCGATGGCGACGTTGACCAGCAACAATACCTCGTCGGCAACGCTGGGCTGCAGCAGGCGCACTTCGCTGACGATCGGCAAGGGCAGGGGGATGCTTTGCTGCAGGCAACCCATCAGGTTGAACAGCTCGAATTCACTGAGGTCGCTGGTGCCCGGGTGCAGCGCTACCCGCGTGCTGCTGTCGATCACGCCGTTGCGATGGGCCCAGGCCAGCAGCTCGATCAGCTCGCGGCAGCGTTTTATCGGGCTGAAGTACTCCACCTCGTGGGTGCTCAGGTTGCCGCTGTACAGCTCCCAGTGGTTGCTGCCGGGTTCCTTGCGGTTGGCCGTCTGGACCAGCGTTACGGTGCCTTCGGCCAGGTCCGGGGCGATGCCGGGGTTGATCACCTCGACCTTGCCGGCGCGGCGCTCAAAAGCCGCATACAGGCGCCGGCCCAGCACATTGAGGTCGCGCTGCTCGGCGCGGCTGCTGGCGTTTTGGGTGCTGGCGAACTGGCTGAGGAAGCGGTAGCTATGGTTCAGCTCCGCCACCAGTTCGCGGCGCTCGACAGCGACTTGTTGCACTTTCCACTGGCTACGGCTGTCCAGCAGGGCCAGCTGACGCTCGTCCCAGCCCCACTCGTCTGCCAGGCGCTGCAACAGCCGGCGCTGCCAGCCATTGACGCGGCCTTGGTCGCTGAGCTTCTTGTTCACCTTCAGGTACAGGCTGCGCCTTACCAGCTCCAGGCGCGCGGGCTCGCCACGTTGCAGCAGGTAGCGTTCGATGCGTCGGTACACCATCACATACGGGTCCAGCTCGTCGAGGTCGAGCTGGTTGGCGAACACCGCCTGCTTGTAATCCAGGCTCAGGCAGCGGACGGCCGGGTGCTCACTGGCGTAGGCCTCGGTCAGCAGCAGCTTGAGTAGCGACTTGTAGGGCGAATCGATGCCCTTGAACAGTTGCCACAGGCCGGCACCGACGAATTCGCCGGGCGGGATGTGCGCCAGGTTGCCGAGGTCGAGGGCATCCTGGCTGCGGATGAAGCGCTTGGTCAGCAGGGTCTGGGTGTAGGCGCGGTAATTGTGCTCCTGGTAGACGGGCACCAGCCACCACAGGGGTGTGCGCCCTGCCAGCCAGAGGGTGGTGCGGTAGAACTCGTCCAGCAGCAGATAGTGCTGGGTGGTACCGCAGTCGTCGGAGCCCAGTTGGCAGTCGCGCTGGCCCTGGGCAAAGCCTTGCGTGTCGATCAGGAAGAAGTGCGCCTCGGCGCCCAGGCTTGCCGCCCAGTCCTCCAGCAATTGGCACTTGCGGCGCAGTTCTCCCAGCAAGTGCTCGGGCAAGCCGGGCGCATGGCACACCCACAGGTCCATGTCGCTGTGCTCGGCCTGGGCCAGCGAGCCCAGGCTGCCCATCAGGTAGAGGCCATGGATCGGGCGTGGCGGGTTGCCATGGCGGACCTTGTAGGTGAACGAGCGGGCCAGGCGCTGGGCCTCGACCACCAGATCGGCACCTGGCTCGTAGCCCGACACGCCAGCAGGTGTGCTGCCTGAGACGTAGCCCGGCAACAGCGGATGGTTCACGTGGAACAGCAGCGGCAGCAGCGTCAGTACCTGTTGCTGGCGTGTCGACAGGCCTTCCATTGCCCGCTGCAGCCTCCCCTGGTTCAGCTGTAGGAAACGCGCACGCAATGTCGCCAGGACCTTGCGATCGATGCCTTCGTCCAGGTCAGGGCGGATTTCGTGAGGGTGGTTCATTGTGCGCTCGGGCAGGCCAGTAAAGCTGTGGCGAGTGTAGCCTGAGTGGTGGGGCCGGATAAGCGCTAATTGGTATTTTTGGCGCCATTTTCCCAGCGCGCACCTGCTCCAGCTTTCGCTGCGCTTCAGGCATGATGGGCGCACTGATTTCATGTAGAGAATTTCCGATGCGTGTATGGATCGATGCCGACGCCTGCCCCAAGGCGGCCAAGGATCTGATCGTCAAGTTCGCCCTCAAGCGCAAGTTCGAAGTGGTGATGGTGGCGGGCCAGGCCGTGGCCAAACCAGCGTTCGCGATCGTGCGCCTGATCGTGGTACCCAGCGGCATGGACGCAGCCGACGACTACCTGGTCGAACACGCCGTGCCGGGCGAGCTGGTGATCTGCAGTGATGTGCCGCTGGCTGACCGCCTGGTTAAAAAGGGCGTGACCGTGCTGGACCCGCGCGGGCGCGAATTTGACGAGCGCAACATGGGCGACCGCCTGGCGGCGCGCAACCTGTTCACCGAGCTGCGTGAGCAGGGCCAGGTGGGGGGAGGGCAGGCGGCTTATGGTGAACGTGAAAAGCAGGCGTTTGCCAATGCACTGGACCGGATCATTGCCCGGCTGTCCAAGCCCTGAGAGCTGACGCGGTTTCTGTAGGAGCGGCCTTGTGTCGCGATCGGGCCGCGAAGCGGCCCCGGCAATTTATGCGGCGAAGCTGAAATCCTGGGGCCGCTTCGCAGCCCGATCGCGACACAAGGCCGCTCCTACACAGAGCGCTCGTGACGTAGCTCACTCGTGTGTGAGTTCCAGCACCCGGTCCACCAGCTTGTAGATCCCGCCCGCCGCTTCGCTGATCGACTTGGCTTCCATGTAAGCCGGGGTAGTCACCAACTTGCGCTGGGTGTCTTCGACAATGTCGTGTACATCGCACTCTTCATGGGTGCCGCCCATCTTTTCGACAGCCGCCGCAGTGCCTGCGTCGCTACCGATGGTGCAGACCACGCCCGGCCCGTAGATCTTCGCGGCCAGTGCCGGCGAGATGCAGATCAGGCCAACCGGCTTGCAGGCGTCGGCGAAGGCTTCGGCCAGGGCCAGCACGTCCGGGTTGACGCTGCAGTTGGCGCCTTCCACGGCGAAGTTGGACAGGTTTTTCGCCGCCCCGAAACCGCCCGGCACGATCAACGCATCGAAGTCTTCAGCCTTGGCTTCGCGGATGTCCTTGACCTCGCCGCGGGCAATGCGCGCCGACTCCACCAGCACATTGCGCGACTCGGGCATTTCCTCGCCCGTCAGGTGGTTGATGACATGCATCTGCGCAATATTCGGCGCGAAGCACTGCACCTGCGCACCGCGCTGGTCGAGGCGCAGCAGGGTGATCACGCTTTCGTGGATTTCGGCGCCGTCATACACGCCACAGCCGGAAAGAATCACCGCTACTTTTTTTGTCATGCTCATTACTCCAGTGTCGAGGCGCTAAATGTCCTCTAGTTTGGCAGATGTCGCCATAGGGGTTGCCGCAGGTGCGGCCTAATCTTTATGGATACCGCCTGAGGCCGTACCCATGGACCTGATATTGCTGGCCGTGCCGTTCTTCTTCGTGCTGATCGCCGTGGAGCTGGTGGCCGACCGTGTGCGTGGCCAGCGCAACTTTACCCTGGCCGACTCGATCAACAGCCTGAGCACTGGCGCGCTGTCGACCAGCACCGGGTTGCTTACCAAGGGAGTAGGGCTGCTGACCTATGCCTTGGCGTTCGAGCACTTGGCGCTTTTGCGCCTGCCGCCCGAAGCCTGGTGGGTATGGCTGCTGGCCTTCGTGCTGTACGACTTCTGCTACTACTGGCTGCACCGACTGGGCCATGAACGCAACGTGCTGTGGGCCGCGCATTCGGTGCATCACCAGAGCGAGGAATACAACCTCACCACCGCGTTGCGCCAGACCAGTAGCGGGTTCATCTTCTCGTGGGTCTTCTACCTGCCGCTGGCGCTGCTGGGCGTGCCGCCACTGGTGTTCATCACCGTGGCATCGCTCAACCTGCTGTACCAGTTCTGGGTGCATACCCGGCACATTCCCAAGCTTGGCTGGCTTGAGTGGGTGTTGATCACGCCATCCAACCATCGCGTCCACCATGCGCAAAACCCTGTTTACTTGGATCGCAACTATGGCGGTGTGTTCATTCTCTGGGACCGTCTGTTCGGCACCTTCAAAGAGGAGGACCCGGCCGAGCCTGTGGTGTTCGGGGTAACCACGCCGCTGGCCAGCTGGAACCCTCTGTGGGCCAACCTGCAGTTCTATGCCCAGCTCTGGCATGACGCCCGGCGCACTGCCAGCCTGTGGGACAAGTTGCGCATCTGGTTCATGCCCACTGGCTGGCGCCCGGCCGATGTGGCCGCACGTTACCCACAGGCCAAACAGGACCTGGCGCTGTTTCGCAAGTTCGAGATTGCCCTGGGCCGCCCGCAACAAGCCTACGTGGCGACGCAGTTCGTGGTGTATGTGGCCTTGGGCAGCTACCTGATGGACGTAGCCGAACGCGTGCCGGCCGCCGCGCTGGTGCTCGGCTGGTCGCTCATGGCGTTTGGTCTGTTCGTGCTGGGCGGGTTGCTGGAGAACCGGCCCTGGGCTGCACGCCTGGAACTGGCGCGGCTTGTGGTGAATGCGCCGGCGCTGTACCTGGCCGGCGCAATGGGCCTAGCGGTGGTCGCGCCGCTGGCCTGGGTCCTGCTCGTGGTCTACAGCCTTCTCAGCCTGTGGGGCCTGGGCCTGGTCCGCCGCCTTGCGCTCCGCGCGCAAGGCGCGGAAACGCCGGCGCAGCCACAACAGCACGCCCAGCCCCACCAGGCCACCAAGTACCCATAGCTCGTAACGCTTCACGTTGCCCAGCAGGCCTTCGAGGATGGCGCCGAAGTGGTACGCAGCCGCGCCCAGGGCTATTGCCCAGATGGCCGCGCCAAGGCCATTGAGCAGCAGGTAGCGGCGCGGCGGGTAGCCCGACAGGCCAATGGCCACCGGCATGACCGTACGCAGGCCATAGACGAAGCGGAAGCTCAGCACCCAGATGTCGGGGTGGCGGCGGATGTGGTCCAGCGCCCGGTCACCCATTGCTTGCCAGCGTGGTTTGCGCGCCAGGATCCTGCGCCCATGGCGGCGGCCCATGAAGTACCACAGCTGGTCGCCGGCATAACTGCCGAGGAACGCCACCAGGCACACCAGCTTGATGTCCATGTACCCACGGAATGCAAGGAAACCCGCAAGCACCAGGATGGTCTCGCCTTCGAAGAAGGTGCCTAGAAAAAGGGCAAAGTAGCCGAAATCCTGCAGGAATTGTTGAAGCATTTTCTGAGGTGCTGGCGAAATGAACGCGCAGCCTACCCCTTCGCGCGCATTCGTGAAAGTGTCCAAATGTGTCTCGACGTGAACAATTCCTACACAGACAATGCCAGAGGCCACGCGCCATGGCTTGCCCTGGTGTGTAACACAGGCGTCATAATGGGCGCTTATCTTGCCGCTCAATTGATGATAGGGCGTTAACGTCCTCAGGAACGCCAGATGAATAATGAAGTGCTCACCCCTGTCGCGATCAAGGAAGCCCAGGAGCTCCCGGAAGAGTTGGTGCAGACCCCGCCAGACCTGCCGCCGGCGCCCGAGCCGGAGCCTGTAGAGGAGCAGGTCGCCGAGCCTGTGGCCGCGGCGCCCGCGCCGGCCCCGGCCCCGGCAATCACCGTCCCCGGCCTGGACGACAGCAGCCTGTACATTCATCGCGAACTCTCGCAGCTGCAGTTCAACATCCGCGTGCTGGAACAGGCCCTGGACGAGAACTACCCACTGCTCGAACGCCTCAAGTTCCTGTTGATCTTCTCCAGCAACCTCGACGAGTTCTTCGAGATCCGCGTCGCCGGCCTGAAGAAGCAGATCAACTTCGCCCGTGAACAGGCCGGTGCCGACGGCCTGCAGCCGCACCAGGCGCTGGCGCGTATCAGCGAGCTGGTGCACATCGAGGTAGAGCGCCAGTACGCGATCCTCAACGACGTGCTGCTGCCTGAGCTGGAAAAGCACCAGATCCGCTTTATCCGCCGCCGTTACTGGACGCCTAAGCTCAAGACCTGGGTGCGCCGCTATTTCCGCGACGAAATCGCCCCGATCATCACCCCGATCGGCCTCGACCCGACCCACCCGTTCCCGCTGCTGGTGAACAAGAGCCTCAACTTCATCGTCGAGCTGGAGGGGGTCGATGCCTTCGGCCGCGACTCGGGCCTGGCGATCATCCCGGCCCCGCGCCTGCTGCCCCGGGTTATCCGCGTGCCTGAAGAGGTGGGCGGCCCGGGTGCCAACTACGTGTTCCTGTCGTCGATGATCCACGCGCACGCCGACGACCTGTTCCAGGGCATGAAGGTGAAGGGCTGCTACCAGTTCCGCCTGACCCGTAACGCCGACCTGGCGCTGGACTCCGAAGAAGTCGACGACCTGGCCCGTGCCCTGCGGGGCGAGCTGTTCTCGCGCCGTTACGGCGACGCCGTGCGCCTGGAGGTGGCCGACACCTGCCCGAAACACCTGTCGGACTACCTGCTCAAGCAGTTCAGCCTCAGCGAAAGCGAGCTGTACCAGGTCAATGGCCCGGTCAACCTCACCCGCCTGTTCAGCATCACCGGCCTGGACAGCCACCCGGAGCTTCAGTACACGCCGTTCACCCCGGCGATCCCCAAGCTGCTGGTGAACGCCGACAACATTTTCAGCGTGATCAGCAAGCAGGACATCCTGCTGATGCACCCCTTCGAGTCCTTTACCCCGGTGGTCGACCTGCTGCGCCAGGCCGCCAAGGACCCGCACGTGCTTGCCGTGCGCCAGACCCTGTACCGGTCCGGGGCCAACTCGGAAATTGTCGACGCCCTGGTGGACGCTGCGCGTAACGGCAAGGAGGTCACCGCGGTGATCGAACTGCGCGCGCGCTTCGACGAAGAGTCCAACCTGCAGATGGCCAGCCGCCTGCAAGCGGCCGGTGCGGTGGTGATCTACGGCGTGGTCGGTTTCAAGACCCACGCCAAGATGATGTTGATCCTGCGTCGCGAGCAGGGCGAGATCGTGCGTTATGCGCACCTGGGCACCGGCAACTACCACGCCGGCAATGCCCGCCTGTACACCGACTACAGCTTGCTGACCTCAGACGACGCCCTCACCGAGGACGTCGGCAAGCTGTTCAGCCAGCTCATCGGCATGGGCAAGACGCTGCGCATGAAAAAGCTGCTGCACGCGCCGTTCACCCTGAAGAAGGGCATGCTCGACATGATTGCGCGCGAAACCCAGTTTGCCCTCGAAGGCAAGCCGGCGCACATCATTGCCAAGTTCAACTCGCTGACCGACGCCAAGGTCATCAAGGCGCTGTACAAGGCCAGCCAGTCGGGTGTGAAGATCGACCTGGTGGTGCGTGGCATGTGCTGCCTGCGCCCAGGCATTCCGGGGGTTTCACACAATATCCAGGTGCGCTCGATCATCGGCCGCTTCCTTGAGCACACGCGGGTGTTCTACTTCCTCAATGGCGGCGAAGAGCAGATCTACCTGTCCAGTGCCGACTGGATGGAGCGCAACCTCGACAAGCGCGTCGAGACCTGCTTCCCGGTGGAAGGCAAGAAGCTGTTGCTGCGGGTGAAGAAGGAGCTGGAAGGCTACCTGACCGACAACACCCACGCCTGGACCTTGCAGCCGGACGGGCGCTACGTGCGCATCACCCCGACCGGCAACCAGAACCCGCGCAGTGCCCAGGCGACCCTGCTGGAGCGCCTGAGCAACCCGGTCCTCAACGTACGCTGAGGACGAAGCCGACCCGGGCCAGCCACTCCGCCTCGTTGGCGAAGTCGGCCTGGGTCAGCTGGTTCTGCTCCAGCCAGCCTTCAGGGAAGGCTACATCCAGGCTGTTGTCCCCGCCCTTCAGTACGACCTTTGGCATCTGTTGGGTGCCGCGGATGTGGTGGAACAGGATGGCAAAGCGCAGCAGCACGCACAGGCGCAGCAGCTTGACCCCTTCGTCACCCAGTTCGGCGTAACGGTCTTTGGGAATGTTGCGACGGTGGCCGCGAACCAGCAGGGCCATCATCTGCTGATCTTCCCTGGAAAAGCCCGACAGGTCGGAGTGTTCGATCAGATAGGCGCCGTGCTTGTGGTAGTGGTAATGGGCAATGTCCAGCCCGATTTCGTGCACTTTCGCTGACCAGCCCAGAAGATCGCGCCAGTTTCCGTCTTTCAGGTCCCAAGCGTCGGCCACCTGGTCGAAGGCGTGCAAAGCCTTGCGCTCGACCCGTGCAGCCTGGCCCTGGTCCACGTGGTAGCGCTCCATCAGCGAGTTAAGGGTGCGCTCGCGCACGTCCTCGTGGTGGTGTCGGCCAAGCAGGTCGAACAGCACGCCTTCGCGCAGGGCGCCGTCGCAGTGGTCCATGCGCTGCAGCTCCAGCGCATCGAAGATCGCTTCGAGAATGGCCAGGCCTGCGGGGAAGATGGTGCGGCGATCCGGCTTGACGCCGTCGAAGTCGATCTTGTCGACCTCGCCCAGCTTGAACAGCTTGCGTTTGACCCAGGCCAGGCCCTCGGCGTTGACCTCACCATTGCCCAGGCCACCGGCCTTGATGGCGGCGCCGATGGCGCGAATGGTGCCGGACGAGCCAATGGCCTCGTCCCAGGTCAGGCGATGCAGGGCATGCTCGATGCTCATCAGTTCCAGGCGCGCGGCCGTATAGGCCTGGGCGTAGCGGGCCGGGGTAATCTTGCCGTCACGGAAGTAGCGCTGGGTGAAGCTGACGCAGCCCATTTGCAGGCTTTCGCGTAGCAGCGGCTCGAAGCGCTGGCCGATGATGAACTCGGTGCTGCCGCCGCCGATGTCCGCCACCAGGCGCTTGCCGGGGGTGTCGGCCAGGGTGTGCGACACGCCCAGGTAGATCAGGCGCGCCTCTTCACGGCCGGAGATGACCTCCACCGGGTGGCCGAGGATGGCTTCGGCGCGCTGGATGAACTGGTTACGGTTGCGCGCTTCGCGCAAGGCGTTGGTACCGACGATACGCACGGAGCCTGCCGGCATGCCGTTGATCAGCTGCGAAAAGCGCTTGAGGCAATCCAGGCCTCGTTCCATTGCCTCTTCACTGAGTTTGCGCTCTTCGTCGATGCCGGCGGCAAGCTGAACCTTCTCGCCGAGCCGCTCGAGAATGCGGATTTCGGTATGGTGGGCCTTGGCCACGACCATGTGAAAACTGTTGGAGCCAAGGTCGATGGCGGCGATCAGGGACAGGTTCTTCGCGATGGTATGCGGCATGATCTGGTTGTTCTCGGTCGTTAACCCGGCAATCGTGCCACGATAGCAGGCTGACGCCAACGCGTGACACGCAGCCGATGTGCTGGCCTTGATGCAAGGCAATGTGCCATTCGATTCTATGACCGCTGTATGACAGTTTCGATTCGCGGCGTCTTGCGCAACTATAGTTACACTCAATCGTCCGTGGCTTCCTGTCGGCGGCGGGGGCAGCTATGATGGGCAACGTTTTTTATTGCTTACGACCTTGGAGATTTCCATGAGCGACAAAATCAAACACGTCACCGACGCCAGCTTCGAAGCCGACGTACTGCAGGCTCAAGGCCCGGTGCTGGTCGACTACTGGGCTGAGTGGTGCGGCCCATGCAAGATGATCGCTCCGGTTCTGGACGATATCGCTACCACCTACGAGGGCAAGCTGACCGTCGCCAAGCTGAATATCGACGAGAACCAGGAAACCCCAGCCAAGCACGGCGTGCGTGGTATCCCGACGCTGATGCTGTTCAAGAACGGCAACGTCGAAGCCACCAAGGTTGGCGCGCTGTCCAAGTCGCAGCTGGCCGCGTTCCTCGACGCCCACCTGTGATGTGAAAAAAGCCCCGCAAATGCGGGGTTTTTCTTTTTCAGAGCACTAGACGCAGAAAAAAGCAAGTGTTACATTCGGCCTCGCACTGCTTTTCCAGTGCCCTCTACACGCCGTCGCCGAAGCATCCCTAATTCGAATCAGTACGCGATCCTGTCGCCATCTAGCGGCGCGGCCTCATTAAGCCAGAAGCTTAATTCTCCCTTCTTACATGATTACGTCACTCCCCTTATGAACCTGACTGAACTCAAGCAAAAGCCGATTACCGATCTTTTGGAAATGGCCGAACAGATGGGCATCGAGAACATGGCCCGTTCGCGCAAACAGGACGTGATCTTCGCCCTGCTGAAGAAGCACGCGAAGAGCGGCGAAGAGATTTCGGGTGACGGCGTGCTGGAGATTCTCCAGGATGGTTTCGGTTTCCTGCGCTCGGCTGATGCGTCCTACCTGGCCGGCCCGGACGATATCTACGTCTCGCCCAGCCAGATCCGCCGTTTCAACCTGCGTACCGGCGACACCATCGTCGGCAAGATCCGCCCGCCGAAGGAAGGGGAGCGTTACTTCGCCCTGCTGAAGGTTGATACCATCAACTTCGACCGTCCGGAAAACGCGAAGAACAAGATCCTGTTCGAAAACCTGACGCCGCTGTTCCCGAACAAGCGCCTGAAGATGGAAGCCGGTAACGGCTCCACCGAAGACCTGACCGGTCGCGTCATCGACCTGTGCGCCCCGATCGGCAAAGGCCAGCGTGGCCTGATCGTCGCCCCGCCAAAAGCGGGCAAGACCATCATGCTGCAGAACATCGCGGCCAACATCACCCGTAACAACCCCGAGTGCCACCTGATCGTCCTGCTGATCGACGAGCGCCCGGAAGAAGTGACCGAAATGCAGCGCACCGTGCGCGGCGAAGTGGTTGCTTCCACCTTCGACGAGCCGCCAACCCGCCACGTGCAGGTTGCCGAAATGGTGATCGAGAAGGCCAAACGCCTGGTCGAGCACAAGAAGGATGTGGTCATCCTGCTGGACTCCATCACCCGTCTGGCGCGTGCCTACAACACCGTGATCCCGAGCTCGGGCAAGGTGCTGACCGGTGGTGTCGACGCCCACGCCCTGGAGAAGCCGAAGCGCTTCTTCGGCGCCGCGCGTAACATCGAAGAAGGCGGTTCGCTGACCATCATCGCCACCGCGCTGGTCGAAACCGGCTCGAAGATGGACGAAGTGATCTACGAAGAGTTCAAAGGCACCGGCAACATGGAGCTGCCGCTGGACCGCCGCATCGCCGAGAAGCGCGTGTTCCCGGCCATCAACATCAACCGTTCCGGTACCCGCCGCGAAGAGCTGCTGACAGCCGACGACGAACTGCAGCGCATGTGGATCCTGCGCAAGCTGCTGCACCCGATGGACGAAATCGCCGCCATCGAGTTCCTGGTCGACAAGCTCAAGCAGACCAAGACCAACGACGAGTTCTTCTTGTCGATGAAGCGCAAGTAAGCTTCGCAAGCAGGAATCGATTGGGGCTGCTTTGCAGCCCATCGCGACACAAGGCCGCTCCTACAGGATTACGCATTACCTGTAGGAGCGGCCTTGTGTCGCGATGGGGCGCGAAGCGGCCCCAAGTCATTTTTGGCCATTAGGTGCCGAACGGCGCTACACTCTGCACCCCGACCGATACGGCCAACACGAGGCTTTTGCATGCAGTATCGCGACTTGCGCGACTTCATCCGTGGCCTGGAACAGCGCGGCGAGCTCAAGCGCATCCAGGTACCGATCTCCCCTGTCCTGGAAATGACCGAGGTCTGCGACCGCACCCTGCGTGCGAAGGGCCCGGCATTGCTGTTCGAAAAGCCCACCGGCTTCGACATCCCGGTGCTGGGCAACCTGTTCGGCACGCCAGAGCGCGTGGCCATGGGCATGGGCGCCGAGTCGGTCGATGAACTGCGCGAAATCGGCAAGCTGCTGGCCTTCCTCAAGGAGCCCGAGCCACCCAAGGGCCTGAAGGACGCCTGGTCCAAGCTGCCGATCTTCAAGAAGGTCGTGTCGATGGCGCCGAAGGTAGTCAAGGACGCGGTGTGCCAGGAAGTGGTGGTCGAGGGTGACGATGTCGACCTCGGCGCACTGCCGATCCAGCATTGCTGGCCAGGCGACGTGGCGCCGCTGATTACCTGGGGCCTTACCGTTACCCGTGGCCCGAACAAGGACCGCCAGAACCTGGGCATCTACCGCCAGCAGGTCATCGGCCGCAACAAGGTCATCATGCGCTGGCTGAGCCACCGTGGCGGCGCCCTCGACTACCGTGAGTGGTGCGAGAAAAACCCCGGCCAGCCGTTCCCGGTTGCCGTGGCCCTGGGTGCTGACCCGGCGACCATCCTGGGTGCCGTGACCCCGGTGCCGGACACCCTTTCCGAGTATGCCTTCGCCGGCCTGCTGCGCGGCAACCGCACCGAGCTGGTCAAGTGCCGTGGCAGCAACCTGCAGGTACCGGCCACCGCCGAGATCATCCTGGAAGGCGTGATCCACCCGGGCGAAATGGCCCCGGAAGGCCCGTACGGCGACCACACGGGCTACTACAACGAGGTGGACAGCTTCCCGGTGTTCACCGTCGAGCGCATCACCCACCGGCAGAAACCGATCTACCACAGCACCTACACCGGCCGCCCGCCAGATGAGCCGGCGATTCTCGGTGTGGCGCTGAACGAAGTGTTCGTGCCAATTTTGCAGAAGCAGTTCCCGGAAATCACCGACTTCTACCTGCCGCCGGAAGGCTGCTCGTACCGCATGGCGGTTGTGACCATGAAAAAGCAGTACCCAGGCCACGCCAAGCGCGTGATGCTGGGTGTGTGGTCGTTCCTGCGACAGTTCATGTACACCAAGTTCGTTATTGTCACCGATGACGATATCAACGCCCGTGACTGGAACGATGTGATCTGGGCCATCACCACACGCATGGACCCCAAGCGTGATACGGTGATGATCGACAACACGCCGATCGACTACCTGGACTTCGCGTCGCCGGTATCGGGGCTGGGGTCGAAGATGGGCCTGGACGCCACGCACAAGTGGCCGGGCGAGACTACACGCGAATGGGGACGGGTCATCGTCAAGGACGAAGCCGTCACCCGCCGTATCGATGAGCTGTGGGATCAGTTGGGAATAGATTGATGCAGGTAACGTTGCAGCCGTCCGGGGCGGTGCTGGCGCTCGAACCCGGGGAACGGATCCTGGATGGAGCGCGGCGGTTGGGCTATGACTGCCCGAATAGCTGCCGCAATGGCAATTGCCATGTCTGCGCCGCGTTGTTGGTCGAAGGGCGGGTACGCCAGGACGGCGAAGTCCGTGACCATGGCGAGCTGTTTACCTGCATTGCCGAGC
Source organism: Pseudomonas sp. SAS7 (assembly GCF_052112345.1). Taxonomy (NCBI): domain Bacteria; kingdom Pseudomonadati; phylum Pseudomonadota; class Gammaproteobacteria; order Pseudomonadales; family Pseudomonadaceae; genus Pseudomonas; species Pseudomonas sp. SAS7. The sequence goes on from NZ_JBEGGO010000002.1 coordinate 298,666, forward strand.
CGCTGGAGGACTGTGTGTTGCTCTGGGATGGTGTGCTCGCCTTGGGTGAGCTGCCGGTCCGCAAGCTGGCGTGCAGCGTCAGTGAATGCGTCGACGTGGGTGGCGACGTCTGGCGGGTGCGTTTGCGCGCGCCGGCCGGCAAGCCGCTGCGTTACCACGCCGGGCAGTACCTGATGATCGAGCGCGAGGGCGGCAAACAGGCCGCGTTCTCGCTGGCCTCCGCACCCCACGCCGGGCGTGAACTGGAGCTGCACGTGCTGGCGCGTGAGCCCAGTGCATTGCAACTGATCGAGCAGCTCAAGCGTGACGGCCTGGCACGCATCGAAATGCCGTTTGGCGACACCCACCTGGCCGAGCTGCCCGACGGGCCGCTGGTGCTGATTGCCGCCGGCACCGGAATGGGCCAGATGCACAGCCTGCTCGAGCATTGCCGCGCCAACGGTTTCAAATACCCGGTACACCTGTACTGGGGTGTGCGCCGGCCCGAAGACTTCTACCAGATCGAGCACTGGGACGAATGGCAGCGCCTGCCCAACCTGTTCCTGCACCAGGTCGTCAGTGACCTGTGCGGCTGGGAGGGCCGTTGCGGCATGCTGCATGAGGCGGTCTGCGAGGACATCGCCGACCTCAATACAGTGCATGTGTATGCCAGCGGCTCACCGAACATGATCTACGCCACCCTCGACGCCCTGGTCGAAGCCGGCATGGATGCACACCGCATGCGTGCGGATGTGTTTGCCTACGCCCCACGCGGTTAATAACCGAAGTTGGAACAAGTGGGTATAAGGCGGTAATTGTTACCGCCTTGGCTAATAACTTTAACCGTTGCCGAAACAGTACTTCCCCAGTCGTCGGAACCGCGCATTAAAGTATTGCCCCAGGGCTTGAGTATTCCTGCATTTCTGGCCTATGGTTACTGCAAGCGCCCTTGGTACACGGCTTGGGGCCGCAGCTTGAGCGAATCTCGCTACATCCGTAGTTCACAGGGATAATGGCGGCAGCTTATGTCGGCAATTGAAAGTATGTCTTGGCAAGTTTCATATCCTCCTTCACTCGACTTTGGTCAGCAACATACTCGCGACCAGTTGTTCAACTCCATGAAAACGACCATGTCTCGGCATCAGGGCGGGCCGGTGTGGCTGTTTGCCTACGGTTCGCTGATCTGGCGCCCTGAGTGCAATTCGGTGGAGCGCCAGCGCGCGCGGGTACATGGATATCACCGTGGCCTTTACTTGTGGTCGCACGAGCATCGCGGCACCCCGGAAACCCCCGGCCTGGTGTTCGGCCTGGACCGTGGTGGTTCCTGCAGCGGTTTTGCCTACCGGCTGGAGGAGAGCAACCTGGACGACTCGCTGATGGCCCTGTGGCAACGCGAGATGCCGTACCCGGCCTATCGGCCGCACTGGCTCAATTGCCGGCTGGGCGATGGCAGCAAGGTACAGGCCTTGGGCTTTGTACTGGAGCGGCATTTGCCGTGCTATGCGGGCAACCTGCCGGATACCTTGCTCAGCCAGATCCTGGCCAGTGCCAAGGGGCGTTATGGCACCACGCGCGATTATGTCGAGCAGACCTTGAATGCCTTGCGCAGCCACCAGATGCCCGATCGCAACCTGGAGGCGCGGTTCAGGCGTTGCCATAACCTGCGTGAAGTTTGAGTTTTTGGGGCCGCTGTGCGGCCCATCGCGGCACAAGGCCGCTCCTACAGGGATTTGCGTTCAATTGTAGGAGCGGCCTTGTGTCGCGATGGGCTGCACAGCAGCCCCAGAAAAATCAATGCATCAACACCACCAACTTACCCACAGCCTGCCGCTGCCCCAGCTTCTCGATGGCAGCCCCAGCCTCGGCCAGTGGATAAGTCTGCGACACCAGCGGCTTCAACTTGCCTTCGGCATGCCAGGCAAACAGCTGCTTGAAGTTGGCCGCATTATCCTCGGGCTGGCGCTGTGCAAACGCCCCCCAGAACACCCCCAGCACCGCCGCGCCTTTGAGCAGCACCAGGTTGGTCGCCAGCTGTGGAATGCTGCCGCTGGCAAAACCCACCACCAGCAGCCTGCCATTCCAGGCCAGCCCGCGCACTGCCTGCTCGAACAGCTCTCCGCCCACTGGGTCGTAAATGACGTCCACGCCCTGGCCACCGGTCAGCCGCTTGATTTCTTCGCGCAGGCTGGCCTGGCTGTAGTCGATCAGCTCATCTGCCCCGGCTGCCTTGGCCACGGCCAGTTTCTCGGCACTGCTGGCTGCCGCGATCACCCGCGCGCCCATGGCCTTGCCGATTTCCACCGCCGCCAGGCCGACCCCGCCGGATGCGCCCAGTACCAGCAGCGTCTCGCCTGCTTGCAATTGGCCGCGCTGGCGCAGCGCGTGCATCGAGGTGCCATAGGTCATGCCGAAGGCGGCAGCGGTGGTGAAGTCCATGCTGGCCGGGATCGGCAGCACGTTGTAGAACGGCACCGCCACCTGCTCGGCGAAAGCACCCCAGCCGGTGAGTGCCATGACCCGGTCGCCGACCTTGAGCGCGCCGGCTTTTTCCCCGACCGCGGCCACCACGCCCGCTGCTTCGCCGCCGGGTGAGAACGGCAGTGGTGGCTGGAACTGGTATTTGCCTTCGATGATCAGGGTGTCGGGGAAGTTGACACCGGCGGCCTGCACATCCAGCAGAATCTCGTTTTTCTTCGGCTGCGGGCTGGCCACGTCTTCCAGTACCAGATCACGCGCCGGACCCAGGGTTTTGCACAACACAGCTTTCATCGGGGCTATTCCTTTGCGGGTAGTGGCCGATAAGTGTAGGAGGGCGGCTTGCCGGGTCAACGAGCATGGCCCGCCCTGATGGGCCGGCATAAGCCCGGGCTTGGGTTTGAGCGGCGTGCTGGGTAAGCTGGCGCCAACTGTATTGAGGAGCGAATTCGTGAAAGCGTGGATCTTGATGGTACTGGCGCTGCTGCTGCCGGCTGCGGCCATGGCCGAAGAAGCCAAGGAAGGGGCGCCCAAGGTCGCCTACATCAGCCTGAGCCCGCCCTTTGTCGGCAACTATGCCCTCGACGGCGGCCCGCGGCTGCGCGTGTACAAGGCCGACGTGGCCCTGCGCGTGACCGGCGACGAAGCGGCCAAGGCGGTAAAGCACCACGAACCGCTGATCCGCAACCAGCTGGTAGCACTGTTCACCCAGCAGACCGTGGACAACATGAGCAACGTCGAGGCCAAGGAACACCTTCGCCAGGAGGCGTTGAAGCAGGTGCAGCAGGTGCTGGAAGCAGAAGAGGGCAAGCCGATCGTCGAGGACCTGCTGTTCAACAACCTGATCGTGCAATGAACTGAAACCTTATGAGGCCAATCGCTGCGCAGTTCGCATGAAGGGGTATCAAGTGATTGCGTGGTGGCTGCCAATTGGCTGTCTTGAGTTTTCAGGGAGGCGTACATCGAGCGCCGCCCGCGCGGCGCTGGATCGCGAAGGCGCTAAAATAATCATGGCGGACCCTCCTGTGCACATATCCAGAAACAGGGCTGCCTATTATCAATCGTGCGTATGCTAAGCCATAATCGCCCTGTTCCCGCAAGGGACTTGCGAGACTCTGTGGATCCTGGTTCAACCAGCTATTACAGAGCCGGGCAGGTAAATGGCGATGACAAGCCAACCTGTCTGTGATCAGGGCGCCGAAAGGCGCCCTTTGTCTTTGTGCCAGTTTTCCAATTTCCTGACCGGAATGATATCGCACGCCCTCATGACGCCAGGCTACGGCGAAACCGCGCCAGGGCGACGCTGAAAAACACCAGGCCGATCAGCGCCAGCGCCAAAATATCCGGCCATACCACCGCCCATCCGGCATCCCGGAACAGGATCGCGGTACCCAGGCTGACAAAGTGCGTCGACGGTGACCCCTGCATCACCCATTGCAGCCATTGCGGCATGCTGTCCAGGGGTGTGCTGCCGCCAGACAGCAACAGCATCGGGATGATCACCGGGATTGCCAGCAGGCCGAACTGCGGCGTCGAGCGTGCCAGGGTGGCGAGGAAGATGCCCAGCGCGGTACTGGCGAACAGGTACAGCGCGGTCACGGCCAGAAACAGCCCCATCGAGCCGGACAGCGGCACACCCAGCGCGCCTTTCACGACCACCACCAGCGAAACCCACGTGCAGATCACCACCACCAGCGCGTTGCTGCCGATTTTTGCCAGCATGATTTCCAGTGCGGTGAGCGGCAGCACCAGCAGGTGGTCGAGGGTGCCATGCTCACGCTCGCGCAGCAGCGCGGTGCCGGTGAGGATGATCGCCAGGATGGTGATGTTGTTGACGATCTGGATTACCGCCAGGAACCAGCCCCCCTCAAGGTTGGGGTTGAACAGCGCCTTGGGGTTGATCAGCACCGGGCTTTGCCCGTTGCCGCGCTGGCTGTAGTCGAGCAGCTCGCGCTCGAAGATGCGGCCGATGTAGCCGGCGCCCATGAACGCCTGGCTCATGGCCGTGGCGTCGACGTTGACCTGCAGCTCCGGCGAGCGCCCGGCCAGCAGGTCGCTCTGGAAGTTCACCGGTACGTTTATCACGAAGGTGTACTCGCCGCTGTCCATGGCCTGGTCCAGGCGTTCTGCGGGCAGCGACACGGCGGGCTGGAACTCGGGCGGTTGCAGGGCTTGGGTCAATTTGCGCGACAGCAGGCTGTGGTCTTCGTCCACTACCGCGACGCTGGCGTTGTGTACGCCGATCACCGAGCCGGCGGCCGGCATGTAGATCGCCACGCTGAAGGCATACAGCAAGAACAGCAGCAACACGCTGTCGTGACGCAGGCTGGTCAGTTCTTTCAGGCCCAGGCGCAGGGTGTGGTTCAGGCGCGACATGTCAGGCCTCCTGCTTCTTCAGCATGGCCAGGCTAAGGCCGGTGAACGCTGCGAAGAAGCCCAGCAGGATAAGGCACTGCGGCCACAGCTCGCGCAGCCCCAGCGCCTTGGTGAAGGTGCCGACCGCGATATCGAGGAAGTAGCCCGCCGGGAACAGTTGGCCCATCACCGCCGCTGCGCCGTCCAGCGACGAGCGTGGCACGATCAGGCCGGAAAACTGGATGGTCGGCAGGCTGGTGATGATCATGGTGCCCAGGATGGCCGCGATCTGGGTGCGGGTGAAGGCCGAGATCAGCAGCCCCAGGCTGGTGGTGGCCAGCAGGTAGGCCACGCCACCACAGGCCAGGGCCAGCACGCTGCCCTTGAGCGGCACGGCGAACAGCCAGCGGTTCATTGCCACCAGCAGCGCCAGGTTGACCAGGCTCACGGCCAGGTAAGGCATCTGCTTGCCAAGCAGGAACTCCAGGCGGGTGAGGGGGGTGGCGTAGAAGTTGGTGATGGAGCCGAGTTCTTTCTCGCGGACAATGCCCAGCGCGGTGAGCATGGCCGGGATGAAGGCGAGGATCAGCGCCATTACGCCCGGGCCGATGGCATTCACGCTGACCACGTCCTGGTTGTAACGAAAACGTGTTTCCAGGCGCACCAGCTCCTGACGCGCTTGCGGCTGTGGGCTGGCCTTGGCCAATTGCTCAAGGTTGGCCTGGTGCACGGCTTCCACATAATTGCGGCTGGTTTCTGCGCGGAACGGCATGCCGCCGTCGAGCCAGGCCGCCACCACCGGTTGGCGCCCGGCATACAGGTCGCGGCCAAAGCCGGGCGGAATCTCCAGCGCCAGTTTGATGTCCGAGCGTTGCAAGCGCTCGTGCATCTCGCGGCTGTCACGAATCGGCGACTGTTCGGCAAAATAGCGTGAGCCACGGAAGGCCTCAAGGTAGGCCCGGCTTTGTGGGCTCTGGTCCTGATCGTGCACGGCGAAGGCAAGGTTTTCTACATCCAGCGAAATGCCGTAGCCGAAGATCACCATCATGAACAACGCGCCTGCCAGGGCGAAGGCCAGGCGCACCTTGTCGCGCAGCAGTTCCTTGCCCTCACGGCTGGCCACCGCCAGCAGGCGGCGCAGGCTGAAACCCTGGCGCAGCGGCGGAGCGGGCGTGGCTGCCTGCTCCAGCACGGCGTTGTCCGTGGCTGGCGGCGCGAGCTCCTGGGCCTGCTCCAGGCAACGCACGAACGCGTCCTCCAAAGTGTCACCGTGGTACTGGCGCTGCAGGGCATCGGGTGTGTCGCAGGCCAGTACCCGCCCGGCATGCATCAACGAGATGCGGTCGCAGCGCTGGGCTTCGTTCATGAAGTGGGTGGAGAGGAAAATGGTCACGCCCTGTTCGCGTGACAGTTCCACCAACAGCCGCCAGAAGTCGTCGCGAGCGGCCGGATCGACGCCGGAGGTCGGTTCATCGAGGATCAATACTTCCGGGCGATGCAGCACCGCCACCGCCAGCGACAGGCGCTGGCGCAGGCCAAGGGGCAGGGCGCCGGACGGCTGGTCGGCGATAGCGGCCAGGTCGAAGCGCTCGATCAGCTCATCGATGCGCTGGGCGCTCTCGGCTTTGGGCAAGTCGAACAGGCGGGCATGCAAGGCCAGGTTCTGCCGGGTGCTGAGCTCGCCATACAGCGAGAAACTCTGCGACATGAAACCGACCCGCTTTCGCGTGGCCAGGTCACTGGCGTCCACCGGGCGGCCGAGCAGGCTGGCGCTGCCCTCGCTGGCCGGCATCAGCCCGGTGAGCACTTTCATGGTGGTGGTCTTGCCGCAGCCGTTGGAGCCGAGGAAACCGAAGATCTCGCCACGGCCAATGGCGAAACTGACCTTGTTCACCGCCGTGAAGTCGCCAAAGCGCAGCGTCAGGTCGTGGGCCTCGATGGCGACCGGGCTGTCCGTGGCCGGGCGCGGCGGGATGCGCAAGGGTTGCTGCTGCGCCTTGCCCGCGCCCTGGTAGTGGGTGAAGGCGTCGTCCAGCTTGCCGCTGGGGGTGACTGCGGCCAGTTCGTGGCTTGGCCCTGCGGCCAGCAGTCGGCCGCCATCGAGCATAAGGCAATGCTCGAACTGTTCGGCCTCTTCCATGTAGGCGGTAGCCACTAGCAGGGTCAGTTGCGGGCGCTGTGCGCGAACCTGTTCGACCAGCTCCCAGAAGCGCCGCCGCGACAGCGGGTCGACGCCAGTGGTGGGTTCGTCGAGGATCAGCAGGTCCGGCTCGTGGATCAGCGCGCAGCACAGCCCCAGCTTCTGCTTCATGCCACCCGACAGCTTGCCGGCCGGGCGCTCGGCAAAGCGTTGCAGGTCGGTGGCCTGCAGCAGGTTGGCCATGCGCTGTTCGCACTCGCGGCGGCCCAGGCCGAATAGGGTGGCGAAAAAGCGGATGTTCTCGCTGATCGACAGCTCCGGGTACAGGTTATTGCCCAGCCCCTGCGGCATGAACGCCACTTTCGGGTACAGCGCCGCGCGATGACGGCGCTGGCGGATCGAGCCACCCAGCACCTGCAGCTCGCCCTGTTGCAGGCGTTTGACGCCGGCGATCAACCCCAGCAGGGTCGATTTGCCGGCGCCGTCAGGGCCGATCAGCGCGCAGCGGGTGCCCGCAGGCAGGCTGAAGCCGAGGGTGTGCAGGGCCACCAGGTCGCCGTAGCGGTGGCCGATGCCCTCAGCCAGCAGTGCCGGGGCGTTCATTGCAGGTTGGCCGGCCAGTCCACCTCAGCCGTGCGCACATAGCCGGCGCCTGGCATACCCGGTTTGGCCTGCGGCACTGCGCCGGGGTCGGTCAGGCGAAGCTTGACGCGGAACACCAGCTTTTGCCGCTCGTCGCGGGTTTCGACCTGCTTGGGGGTGAACTGGGCCTTGGCTGCGACAAAGGCCACCTTGGCTGGCAAGGCGCGTTCGGGCAGGGCGTCCAGCACGATGCGCGCCTGGTCACCTACGGTCAGCTTGCCGCTGGTGGAAGCCGGCAGGTACAGGTTCATGTACTGGTCGCTGGGGTCGATCAGCATCAGCACGCGGCCGCCGGCACCCAGTACTTCACCTGGCTCGGCCAGGCGCAGCTGGATAATGCCGTTGATGGGCGCACGCAGGCTGCTGTCGTCGATTTCGCTGGTAAGCTGGGCCACCTGGGCTTCGGCTGCGCCGATGGCGGCCTTGATCGCTGCCAGCTGGGCGCGGGCGGCGACCACGGCGGCGTTGGCGGTGTCAAAGCGTGCCTGTTGCTGGTCGAGCAGTTGCTGGCTGGCGTATTTGCGCTGGAAGATTTCGCGCACGCGCTTGAGGTCCTGGCTGGCCAGCAACAGTTCGCTCTGGCGCAGCTGCACGCTGGCCTGGGCGGCGGCGTAGTTTTCCCGCGCGCGCAGCACTTCGGCTTCGGCCTGGGTGCGCTGGGCTTGCATGGTGCGGGTGTCAATGCGTGCCAGCAGCTGGCCACGGGTGACATTGTCGCCTTCGTCGACCAGCACTTCGGCCAGGCGGCCGGGGACCTTGCTGGCGATCTGCACTTCGGTGGCTTCGAGGCGGCCGTTGCCCATGCTCAGGCCTTCGGGCAGCTGGTCGTGGAGCGACTTCCAGTACCCCAGCCCTGCGGCTGCAGCGAGCAGGGCGATCAGCGCGGTGGCGAAGATTCTGGGGGCGTATCGGTTCATCGATCTGCATCCTTGCGGTTCTGCACACCACATCATGGCGCGGGGCCATTCGTGGCGTGTTGATATCGGTCAAACCCTTGACCATAGCCAGTGTTTCAACGCAACGCGACAATCACCGCCCATTGTTCGGGTGTCACCGGCATCACCGACAGGCGGCTGCCTTTTTGCACCAGCGGCAGCTCGGCCAGGCCGGACTGCTGCTTCAGCCTGCCCAGTTCCAGCACCCGTGGCAGTGTTTGCACATGGGCCACATCCACCGCACTCCACGGGTTCTTGTCGGGCGTGGCCTTGGCATCGTAGTAGTGGCTGTGTGGGTCCAGCGCGGTGGGGTCGGGGTACGCTGCGCGGGTGATTCTGGCAATACCGGCGATGCCCGGTTGCGGGCAGCTGGAGTGATAGAAGAAGAATTCGTCACCCACATTCATGGCCCGCAGGAAATTACGCGCCTGATAGTTGCGCACGCCGTCCCAGCGCGCTTCGCCAAGGCGGCCGAGGTCTTCGATGGAGAGTTCGTCGGGCTCGGATTTCATCAGCCAGTAGGCCATGGATGCTGCTCCTGAAAAGGTTTGAAATAACCTGTTGCACGAAACCGACAGCCGGTTGGCGTCAAGGTTTGCGTGCGGACGCAGGTTGTCGGAAAATGCGCCCCGTTTAAAGCGCGATGCGCTGGCGATACCCAGAAAATCGCCACGCACTGAACAGTTTGCCTGGGGGGCAATCTTCGATGAATCAACGCAAAAAGCCGGATCTGCTGTGGATCCTGGTGTTCATTTTTGGCCTGGGTGTGGTCACTACCGGTTATGCGCAGGGTTTGTGGGAGCGCAAGCTGGACAGCGCCTACCAGATGCCGGTCGACGCCAGCCAGCCACAACGTTGATGCCCCCGCTGGCGCCGCTCAACGCGGTGCCAGGTACCAGCCACGGTCCGAGACCGTCCCTTGCAGCGGTACATCCCAGCTGGCCTGCGCCAGCCGCTCGACCTTCTGGCATTCGTGCGCCAGCCCCAGCAGCAATGGTTTTTTCCAGGTTTGCCGACGCGCCTGGTAGGCCAGGCTGCGATCATAAAAGCCCCCGCCCATTCCCAGACGCCCGCCCACTTCGTCAAAACCGACCAGCGGTAGCAGGATCAGGTCCAGCGCCCAGATCGGTCGCTGGCGCTTGCGGTCCGTCACCGGCTCGGGAATACGGAAGCGGTTGGGCTTGAGCTTTTCGCCCTGCTCGAACCGCTGGAATACCATGCGCGTGCGCGGCCAGGCGTGCAGCACCGGCAGGTAGGTGCGCTTGCCGCGACGCTGGGCTTCGCGCAGCAGCAGGCAAGGGTCGATTTCGCCGTCGTTGGGCAGGTACAAGGCAATGTGGCGGGCGCGGCGGAACAATGGGTGTTGCGCCAGCTGGCGATACAGGCCGAGGGTGGCCTTGCGTTGCTGGGCAGGGGTAAGGGCGCGGCGGGCATTGCGAAGCAGGCGACGGAGCTGGGGGCGGGTGAGCGGCGCGGTGTCGGTCATGGCACGGGCGATCCCAGATCTACTGGCCGGCACTGGACGGTCGGCCAAAACGAATTGCCCGCCTGAAGGGGCGGGCAAAAAAAATTCAGGCTCCCCGATCAGACCGCTGTCGGTGTAGCCCTTGAACCCGAAAGTTCAAGGTGGAGATTGCAGGGGGCGTTAAGGCTTTCCGTCGGGCGGACATGCACACCGGCCCCAGCGTGCAACCCCCGTGGTTGTGCGTATCGGCTCAGGGACATAACCGACTGGCGCATCCACCAGGGAGTGGCGCCAGTATACCAATCTCAGCCGATTTTGGTATCCGTGTCGTCGGACAAAGCCTTGTCTACCCGATCCAGCAGGTCACGCACCTGTTCGCGGTTGGTGCCGCTGGCCGGGGCTTCGGCGCGGTCTTCCTGGCGATGCAGCATTTCGTGGGTAATGTTCAATGCCGCCATGACCGCGATGCGGTCGGCGCCAATCACCTTGCCGCTGCTGCGGATCTCGCGCATCTTGCCGTCCAGGTAGCGCGCGGCGCTGACCAGGTTGCTGCGCTCTTCCGGCGGGCAGATGATCGAGTACTCTTTGTCGAGGATCTGCACGGTGACGCTATTGCTTGAACTCATGAGTCTTGCTCCAGAGCCTTGAGGCGTAAGATCATCGACTCGACCTTGCGCTTGGCGATCTCGTTCTTTTCGATGAGGTGGGCGCGCTCTTCGCGCCAGGATTTTTCCTGAGCTACTAGGAGTGCATTTTGCCGTTTTAGTTGCTCGACGCGTTCGATCAGCAACTCGAATCGGCTCATCAGTGCCTGAAGGTCGTTCTCTTGCGTGGGTTGCACTCGATTCGCTCCGTCGTTGAGTCACCTGGCGATGATGCCTCTCCCTGGGCGGCGACGGCCAGTGCCGATGGTCTTGGCGCGTCTGCCGGTGCTAGGATACAAGGTCTCCATTCTAGTCATTGCGCCGTCTGGCGCCTAGCTGCCCATGCCCAATACCCAATCGCCTTACATCGCCTTCGCCATGCTGCTCTCTAGCAATGGTCATCCTGTCACCCCGGCCGAACTGCACGGCCTGCTGATCGGCCGTAGCTGCGCCGGCGCCGGCTTCGACGCCGATGCCTGGCTGGCCGATGCCGCCCAGTTGCTGGAAAACGAGCCCGGGGACACCGTGCGCAACGCCCTGATCGGCCTGCAGGAAATGGTCAAGGGCGAGCTCACCAGCGACGACATGGCCATCGTCCTGTTGCTGCCGTCCGACGACGCCGCCCTGAGCGACCGCGCCACCGCGCTGGGCCAGTGGTGCCAAGGCTTCATTACCGGTTTCGGCCTGAATGCCGGCGGCAAGGACTTGTCTGACGAAGCCAAGGATGTGCTGCAGGACCTGGTGGCCATTTCCCAGGTACAGGAAGCCCTCGAAGAGTCCGAAGACGGCGAGAGCGACTACATGGAAGTCATGGAATACCTGCGCGTGGCGCCTCTGCTGCTGTTCTCCGAGCTGGCCAAGCCGGCCGCACCCGCGCCCAAGCCATCGCTGCACTGATCAACCGGGGGTAGTCTGCCCATGAGCCACATTCCCAAGGGCGAGTATGCCCGTCGGCGCAAGGCGCTGATGGCGCAGATGGTCCCCAACAGCATCGCCATCCTGCCCGCCGCCGCTGTTGCCATCCGCAACCGCGACGTCGAGCACGTGTATCGACAGGACAGCGACTTCCAGTACCTCAGCGGCTTTCCGGAACCTGAGGCGGTCATTGCGCTGATCCCGGGGCGTGAACACGGCGAGTACGTGCTGTTTTGCCGTGAGCGCAACCCGGAGCGCGAACTGTGGGACGGGCTACGGGCCGGCCAGGAAGGCGCGGTGCGCGATTTCGGCGCCGACGATGCCTTCCCCATCACCGACATCGACGAGATCCTGCCGGGACTGATCGAAGGCCGCGAGCGGGTGTACAGCGCCATGGGCAGCAACCCCGAGTTCGACCGGCGGCTGATGGACTGGATCAACGTGATCCGCTCCAAGGCCCGCCTGGGCGCGCAGCCGCCGAACGAGTTCGTTGCGCTGGATCATCTGCTGCACGACATGCGCCTGTATAAATCGGCAGCGGAAGTGAAGGTGATGCGTACCGCCGCAGCCATCTCGGCGCGGGCACACGTGCGGGCCATGCAGGCCTGCCGGGCCGGGCTGCACGAATACAGCCTGGAAGCCGAACTGGATTACGAGTTCCGCAAGGGCGGCGCGAAGATGCCGGCCTACGGCTCGATTGTCGCGGCTGGGCGCAATGGCTGCATCCTGCACTATCAGCAGAATGACGCCCCGCTCAAGGATGGCGACCTGGTGCTGATCGACGCCGGTTGCGAAATCGACTGCTACGCCAGCGACATCACCCGCACCTTCCCGGTCAGCGGGCGCTTTTCGCCCGAGCAGAAGGCCATCTACGAGCTGGTGCTCAAGGCCCAGGCCGCGGCGTTTGCCGAAATCGCCCCGGGCAAACACTGGAACCACGCCCACGAGGCGACCGTGAAGGTCATTACCGAAGGCCTGGTCGAGCTTGGCCTGCTTTCGGGCGAGGTGCAGGCGCTGATCGACAGCGAGGCCTATCGCGCTTTCTACATGCACCGTGCCGGGCATTGGCTGGGCATGGATGTGCACGACGTGGGCGAGTACAAGGTGGGTGGCGAGTGGCGTGTGCTGGAGCCCGGCATGGCGCTGACCGTCGAGCCGGGCATCTACATAGGCGCCGACAATCAGGCCGTGGCCAAGAAATGGCGCGGCATTGGTGTAAGGATCGAGGACGACGTGGTGGTGACCAGGCAAGGTTGTGAAATCCTGACTTCGGGCGTGCCGCGCACGGTTGCCGAGATCGAGGCGCTGATGCAGGCCGCCCGCAAGGACGCGGCATGAGTCGCGTGAACCTGGCGATCATTGGCGGTGGCCTGGTGGGCGCAAGCCTGGCCTTGACCCTGCAGGCCGGGGCCAAGGCACGCGGCTGGAAGATCTTGCTGATCGAGCCGTTCGCCCCTGGCGACAGCTTCCAGCCCAGCTACGATGCGCGCTCTTCGGCGTTGTCGTTCGGTACTCAGCAGATCTACCAGCAGCACGGCCTGTGGCAGGCCATCGGCCGCCGAGCCGAGCCGATCCGGCAAATTCACGTGTCCGACCGCGGCCGCTTCGGCGCCACCCGTCTGGATGCCCAGGAAGAAGGCGTACCGGCGCTGGGCTACGTGGTGGAAAACGCCTGGCTTGGCCAGTGCCTGTGGCAAGGGCTGGACAGCGACGTGGTGAGCTGGCGCTGCCCGGCGGAAGTGACCTCGATGCAGGCGATCGAAGGCGGTTACCGCCTGGGGTTGAATGATGACACCCAGCTGGAATGCGACCTGGCGGTACTGGCCGACGGTGGCCGTTCCGGTCTGCGCGAGCAGTTGGGCATTCACGTACGCCACACGCCGTACCAGCAGAGCGCGTTGATCGCCAACATCACCCCGGGTGAGGCCCACGGTGGCCAGGCGTTCGAGCGCTTCACCGAAGAAGGCCCCATGGCCCTGCTGCCGTTGCCGGAAAACCGCTGTGCGCTGGTGTGGACCCGCCAGGGCATGGATGCGCGGCGCCTGGCCGACATCGACGAGCGCAGCTTCCTGCGCGAGCTGCAAGGCGTGTTTGGTTATCGCCTGGGCGCGTTGCGCCAGGTCGGCGCACGGCACCTTTACCCCTTGTCGCTGATCGAGGCCCAGGAGCAGGTGCGGCCGCACCTGGTGGTCCTGGGTAATGCCGCGCACAGCCTGCACCCTATTGCCGGCCAGGGCTTCAACCTGTCGCTGCGCGATGTGCAGTCGCTGGCCGAGGCGTTGCTGGCCGGCCCGCAGCAGCCTGGCGACCTGGCCACGCTGCAGGCTTACGCCCAGCGCCAGCGTCTGGACCAGGCCATGACCATCGGCTTTTCCGACCAGGTCACCCGGTTGTTCGGCAGCAACCAGCCCTTGCTGGCCGCCGGGCGTAACCTGGGCCTGCTCGGGCTCGACCTGCTGCCGCCCGCCAAAAGCTGGTTCGCCCGCCAGGCCATGGGCCTGGGCACCCGCCCCGATCCGCGGGGGCAGGCATGAGCAACCCGCGTAAACTGGCACGTCGTGCGCGTATGTTGCGCTGGATGCTGAACCTGTACCCGCCGTACCTGGGGGCGGGCATCCGCGTGCAGTCCATCAGCCCCGACCTGCGCAGCGTCAAGGTGGCGATGAAGCTGACCCGCTGGAACCGCAACTATGTCGGTACCCAGTTTGGCGGCAGCCTGTATTCGATGGTCGACCCTTTCTACATGTTGCTGCTGATCGAGCAGTTGGGCCGCGACTATATCGTCTGGGACAAGGCCGCCAGCATCGATTTCATCTCGCCGGGCAAAGGCCCGGTGTATGCCGAATTCCACGTCGATGACGCGCTGCTGGACGACATCCGCCAGCAGACCGCCACCGGCAAGAAGTGCCTGCCGCGTTTGCAGGTCGATATCCGCGATGGCGCCGGCGAGCTGGTGGCGCGGGTCGATAAAACCCTATACGTGCGGCTCAAGCCGCAAGCGAGGCTGGCGTAAGGCATGGAAATGCGCGCAGATCTGTTGATTGTCGGTGCCGGTATGGTTGGCAGCGCACTGGCCCTGGCGTTGCGCCACAGTGGCTTGCAAATCCTCTTGCTCGATGGCGGCCCGCTGACGGTCAAGCCCTTCGACGCCCAGGCGCCGTTCGAGCCACGTGTCAGCGCGCTGTCGGCGGCCAGCCAGCGCATCCTCGAGCGCCTCGGCGCGTGGGACGGCATCGCCCAGCGGCGCGCTACGCCGTATTCCGACATGCATGTGTGGGATGGCAGCGGCACCGGGCAGATTCACTTCTCGGCTGCCAGCGTGCACGCCCAGGTGCTTGGCCATATCGTCGAGAACCGGGTGGTGCAGGATGGCCTGCTGGAGCGCCTGCACGACAGCGACATCGGCCTGCTGCCCAACGCGCGGCTGGAGCAGTTGCGTCGCTCGGGGGACGAGTGGTTGCTGACCCTGGCGGATGGCCGGCAACTGCGTGCTCCGCTGGTGATCGCCGCCGACGGTGCCAATTCGGCGGTGCGGCGCCTGGCTGGCTGCGAAACTCGCGAATGGGATTACCTGCACCATGCCATCGTCACCAGCGTGCGCTGCAGTGCCGGGCACCAGGCCACGGCCTGGCAGCGCTTCACCGATGAGGGGCCGTTGGCATTTCTGCCGTTGACCCGCGATGGCCAGCAGGATTGGTGCTCGATTGTGTGGTCGACCACCCCGGAGCATGCCGAGCAGTTGATGGCGCTGGGTGAAGCCGCCTTCCTGCAGGCCCTGGAGCGTGCTTTCGAGGGGCGCCTGGGTGACGTGCTGCAGGCCGATCCGCGGGTGTGCGTGCCGCTGCGCCAGCGCCACGCCAAGCGCTATGTGGACGAGGGCCTGGCCTTGATCGGCGATGCTGCGCACACCATCCACCCGCTGGCGGGGCAGGGCGTCAACCTGGGCTTCCTCGATGCTGCGGTGCTGGCCGAAGTGCTGGTCAATGCCTGCGAGCGGGGTGAGCGGCTGGCGGATGTGAAGGTGTTGAGCCGTTACGAGCGGCGACGCATGCCGCACAACCTGGCGCTGATGGCGGCCATGGAGGGCTTTGAGCGGTTGTTCCAGGCCAACCCGCTGCCATTGCGCTGGTTGCGTAACAGCGGGTTGAAACTGGTGGAGCAGATGCCGGAGGCCAAGGCGCTGTTTGTGCGCCAGGCATTGGGTTTGAGTGGTGATCTGCCGGATCTGGCCAAAGCCTGAAGGCTGTGCGCGATGCTTTGTAGGAGCAGCCTTGTGCTGCGAAGAGGCCAGTGAAACCAGCCAGTTTTGCTCGGTTGGCTGCCGGCCCTTTCGCAGCGCAAGGCTGCTCCTACAATGGGCGGTGCAAGCTCTGCAACATCCGGTAACTGCTAGGTAGATGAGCCAGAAAATGGGATTCACTACCATTCGCACCTCTCAAACGTTCCGAGGAGTGCTTCCCATGTTGCCACGCAAGCCCCTACTGGCCGCCCTGGCCCTGACCCTGTTCGGCGGCACTGCCCAAGCGGCGGACGAAGTGGTGGTGTACTCCTCGCGCATCGACGAGCTGATCAAGCCGGTGTTCGATGCCTATACCGCCAAGACCGGGGTCAAGATCAAGTTCATCACCGACAAGGAAGCCCCGCTGATGCAGCGCATCAAGGCCGAGGGCGACAACGGCGTGGCCGACCTGCTTTTGACCGTCGATGCCGGCAACCTGTGGCAAGCCGAGCAGATGGGCATCCTGCAGCCGATCAAGTCCGACATCATCGACCAGAACATTCCGCCGCAGTACCGCGCCTCGTCCCATGACTGGACCGGCCTGAGCCTGCGCGCCCGCACCATCATCTACTCCACCGAGCGGGTCAAACCCGAGGAGTTGAGCACCTACGAAGCCCTGGCCGACAAACAGTGGGAAGGGCGCCTGTGCCTGCGCACGGCGAAGAAGGTGTACAACCAGTCGCTCACCGCCACCCTGATCGAGACCCATGGCGAGGCAAAGACCGAGCAAATCGTCAAAGGCTGGGTCAACAACCTGTCCACCGATGTGTTCTCCGATGACAACGCGGTGATCCAGGCCATCGAGGCCGGCCAGTGCGACGTGGGCGTGGTCAACACTTACTACTACGGCCGCCTGCACAAGCAGAACCCGAACCTGCCGGTGAAGATCTTCTGGCCCAACCAGGGTGACCGTGGTGTGCACGTCAACCTGTCGGGTATTGGCCTGACCAAGCACGCGCCACACCCGGAAGCGGCGAAAAAGCTGGTGGAATGGATGACGGGCGAAGACGCGCAAAAGCTGTTCGCCGACATCAACCAGGAGTTCCCGGCCAACCCGAAGGTGAAGCCTTCCGAGGAAGTGGCGGCGTGGGGCAGCTTCAAGGCTGACAGCATTCCGGTGGAAATCGCCGGCAAGCGCCAGGCCGAAGCCATCCGCCTGATGGATCGGGCTGGCTACAACTAAGCGCCAGGCCTTATCCTTCCGGGGCCTTTCAGGGCCTCTTCGCGGGTGAATCCGCTCCCACAGGGATCGCACAATACTTGTATCTTGTGCAGCCCCTGTGGGAGCGGGTTCACCCGCGAACGACCGCGCAGCGGTCGCCATCGCACTCGAGATTTCAGCCTTGCCCCACACCCCCCAACGCCGCTGGTACCTCCCGGTCTCCCTGATCGCCGCCCTGGTGCTGCTGCCCCTGAGCGTTCTGCTGCTGTCGTGGCAGTCGATCGATACGCAGATCTGGTCGCACCTGCTCGACACCCAGATGAGCCGCCTGTTGGGCAATACCCTGACGCTGGTGGTGGGTGTGGGCATCGGCGTCACCGTACTGGGCGTCAGCCTCGCCTGGCTCACCAGCCTCTGCGAATTCCCTGGCCGGCGCTGGCTGGACTGGGCGCTGATGCTGCCGTTCGCCATCCCGGCCTATGTGCTGGCGTTCGTCTTCGTCGGCCTGCTGGACTTCGCCGGCCCGGTGCAAAGCGCGCTGCGTGAGGTGTTCGGGCCGATGCGCCTGCCGCGGGTGCGCTCCACCGGCGGGGTGATCATCGTGCTGGTGCTGGTGTTCTACCCCTACGTCTACCTGCTGGCGCGCACGGCCTTCCTGGCCCAGGGCAAAGGCCTGATGGAAGCGGCGCGCGTACTCGGGCTATCGCCCCTGCAAGCGTTCTGGCGCGTGGCCCTGCCCATGGCGCGGCCGGCGATCGGTGCCGGCATTGCCCTGGCCTTGATGGAAACCCTGGCCGACTTCGGCGCGGTGGCCGTGTTCAATTTCGACACCTTCACCACCGCCATCTACAAGACCTGGTACGGCTTCTTCAGCCTGTCCAGCGCCGCCCAGCTGGCCAGCCTGTTGCTGCTGGCAGTGATGCTGGTGCTGTACGGCGAGCGCCGTGCCCGGGGTGCCAGCCGCAGCGGCAACGAGCGGCCGCGGGTGCAGGCGTTGTACCACCTGCGTGGGATGAAGGCGTTGCTGGCCAGTGGCTGGTGCCTGCTGGTGTTTGCCTGCGCCTTCGTCATCCCGCTGCTGCAGCTGCTGGCGTGGTTCTGGCAACGCGGCCGGCATGACCTGGACGAGCGCTATGTCGGCCTGGTGTTGCACACCCTGTACCTGGGCAGCATGGCGGCACTGGTCACGGTGAGCGTGGCGCTGGTGCTGGCCTTTGCCCGGCGGCAGGCGCCGACGGGGGGTATCCGCTCCGGGGTCGGCCTGGCCAATCTGGGCTATGCCTTGCCGGGCTCGGTGCTGGCAGTGTCGATCATGCTGGCCTTCAGTTACCTCGATAACCACTTGGTCATCCCGCTGTCCAGCTGGTTGGGCGGGGCAGGCAAGCCGCTGCTGCTGGGCAGCCTTGCGGCCTTGCTGTTGGCCTATCTGGTGCGCTTCATCGCCGTGGCCTACGGGCCGCTGGAAAGCAGCCTGGAGCGTATCCGCCCGTCACTGCCCGAGGCCTCCCGTAGCCTGGGCGTGGGTGGGCCCAGATTGTTTTTCAAGGTGTATCTGCCGCTGCTGGTGCCCGGTGCCCTCAGCGCCGCCCTGCTGGTGTTCGTCGACGTGCTCAAGGAAATGCCGGCCACCTTGCTGATGCGACCGTTCGGCTGGGACACCTTGGCGGTACGGGTGTTCGAGATGACCAGCGAGGGCGAATGGGCACGTGCCTCGCTGCCCGCATTGACGCTGGTGCTGGTGGGCCTGCTGCCGGTCATCGGCCTGATCCGCCGTTCGGCACATCGACCCGGTCGCAGTCACTGAGGGTGCCAGCCTGCGTCCTTGCGGCTACAATGCGCGGCATTCGCGCGGTGGGTCCTACAAGAAGAGCTGACGATCAAACGTCATCGACCGCCGCCGCTTCGCCACGCCCGGAAGGAGAAACCCATGGGACAGCGCACGCTTTTGTATGACCTGCACCTGGCGCTTGGCGCCAAAACGGTCGATTTCGGTGGCTGGGACATGCCCCTGCACTATGGCTCGCAGGTCGAGGAGCACCACCAGGTGCGCAGCGATTGCGGGGTTTTCGATGTGTCCCACATGACCGTGGTCGACGTCGATGGCAGCGATGCCACTGCCTGGCTGCAACGCCTCTTGGCCAACGACGTGACCCGCCTCGAAGAAACCGGCAAGGCGCTATACAGCCCGCTGCTCCATGAGCAGGGCGGGGTGATCGACGACTTGATCGTCTACCGCACGGAAAACGGCTACCGCCTGGTCACCAACGCCGCCACCCGGGCCAGAGTGCTGGATTGGCTGCAACAGCAGCGGGCCGGGTTTGCCGTGGACTTCCAGGTCCGCCCCGATCTTGCCATTCTCGCCATCCAGGGCCCGCGTGCACGCGAAAAGGTGGCAGCCCTGCTCAGCCCCACGCGCGCAGCATTGATTCGCGAACTGCGCCCGTTCGAAGGCGTTGCCGAGGGCGACTGGTTTATTGCCCGCACCGGGTATACCGGTGAAGACGGCCTGGAGATCATCTTCCCGGGCGATCAGGCGGTGGCATTCTTCAACGACCTGGTCGGCGCCGGCATCGCCCCCAGTGGCCTCGGCGCCCGCGACACCCTGCGCCTGGAAGCCGGCATGAACCTGTACGGCCAGGACATCGACGAAGCCCACACCCCGCTGACCTCCAACCTGGGCTGGAGCATCGCCTGGGAGCCGGCCGAGCGCGACTTCATCGGCCGCGCCGGCCTGCTGGCGGAAATCGAACAGGGTGTGCAGGAAAAACTGGTCGGCCTGGTGCTGGAAGAGCGCGGCGTGTTGCGTGCCCACCAGGTGGTGCGTGTGGCCGGGATTGGCGAAGGGGAGATCACCAGTGGTAGTTTCTCACCTACGCTGAGCAAGTCTATTGCCCTTGCGCGCGTACCCATGGCTACCGGTGACCGGGCCGAGGTGGAAATCCGCGGCAAATGGTACCCGGTGCGGGTGGTCAAACCGACCTTCGTGCGCCACGGCAAAATCCTGATCTGAACATTTTTTAACCGGCGGGCCTACCGCTGAGCCAATCGAGGAATTCAAGACATGAGCAATATCCCCGCCGACCTGCGTTTTGCCGAAAGCCACGAGTGGGCTCGCCTGGAAGCCGACGGCAGCGTGACCGTGGGTATCAGCGACCACGCCCAGCAAGCCCTGGGTGACGTAGTGTTCGTCGAGCTGGCCGAAGTCGGCAAGGTATTCGCCGCTGGCGACGCCGCCGGTGTGGTCGAGTCGGTCAAGGCCGCTTCGGACATCTACGCCCCGATCGGTGGCGAAGTGATCGCAGTCAACGAAGAGCTGGCTGACAGCCCGGAGCAGCTCAACGAAGAACCTTACGGCGCTTGGATCTTCAAACTGAAGCCAAGCAACCCGGCCGAGCTGGAAAAGCTGCTGGATGCTGCTGGCTATGCAGCTGCCATCGGCGAGTAACTGATAGATCTTGGGGCTGCTTTGCAGCCCTATCGCGACACAAGGCCGCTCCTACAGGAGATCTCGATCCCTTGTAGGAGAGGCCTTGTGTCGCGATAGGTGCGCAACGCGCCCCCGGCTTTCGCCAGGCCAAAGCAAGTTTCCCCGCAGAATCGGCAATCCCTTCCTAGACTTGTAAGTCTCCATGAGACCTGGTCTAGGAAGAGAGCGTCGTCATGTCCCAGTCGCCATCCCTGCATCAACTGCAAGAGCTCAACCCTTTCCTGCGTCGCCACCTGGGCCCCGATGCCGCAGAGCAGCAGGCCATGCTCAACGTGTTGGGTGTTGCCAGCCGCAATGAGCTGATCGAGCAGACCGTACCGCCAGACATCCGCCTCAATCGCCCCCTCGACCTGCCAGCGGCGCTGGACGAACAGGGCGCCCTGGCCAAGCTCGCCGGATACGCCGCGCAGAACCAGGTCTGGACCAGCCTCATCGGCATGGGCTACCACGGCACCATCACCCCCACGGTCATCCTGCGTAACGTGCTGGAAAACCCCGGCTGGTACACCGCCTATACGCCGTATCAACCCGAAATCGCCCAAGGCCGGCTGGAGGCGTTGCTGAACTTCCAGCAAATGGTCATCGACCTTACCGGGCTGGCGCTGGCCAATGCCTCGCTGCTCGATGAAGCCACCGCCGCCGCCGAGGCCATGGCCTTGGCCAAGCGGATGGCGCGCAACAAGAGCAACGCCTTCTTTGCCGACCAGCACTGCCACCCGCAGACCCTGTCGGTGCTGAAGACCCGCGCCGAGGGCTTTGGCTTCGAACTGATCGTCGACGCTGTGGATAACCTTGGTAATCACGCCGTGTTCGGCGCGTTGCTGCAGTATCCCGACACCCACGGCGAGGTGCGCGACCTGCGCCCGCTGATCGACCATCTGCACAGCCAGCAGGCGCTGGCCTGCGTGGCTGCCGACCTGCTCAGCCTGGTGGTGCTGGCGCCCCCCGGCGAGATGGGCGCCGATGTGGTACTGGGCTCGACCCAGCGCTTCGGCGTGCCGATGGGCTACGGCGGCCCCCACGCGGCCTACTTCGCCTGCCGCGACGACTACAAGCGTGCCATGCCGGGGCGCATCATTGGCGTGTCGCGCGATGCCCGTGGCAACACGGCGCTGCGCATGGCCCTGCAAACCCGCGAGCAGCATATCCGCCGCGAGAAGGCCAACTCCAATATCTGCACGGCCCAGGTGTTGTTGGCCAATATTGCCGGCTTCTACGCGGTGTACCACGGCCCTGAAGGCCTGCAGCGCATCGCCCAGCGCGTGCACCGGCTGACCTTCATCCTGGCGGCTGGCCTGGAAGCCAAAGGCATCCAGCGGCTCAACCAGCATTTCTTCGACACCCTCACCCTGGATGTAGGCGGTGCCCAGGCGGCCATTATCGAAAGCGCCGAAGCCGCGCACATCAACTTGCGCATTCTTGGTCGCGGGCACCTGGGCGTGAGCCTGGACGAAACCTGTAACGAGCACACGGTGTTGCGCCTGCTCGATATCTTCCTGGGTGTGGACCACGGCCTGGAGATTGCCGCCCTCGACCAGTTGGCCCTGCCCGAAGGCATTCCTGCCGGCCTGGTGCGGCGCACGCCGTTTCTCGCTCACCCGGTGTTCAACCTGCACCACAGCGAAACCGAGATGCTGCGCTACCTCAAGCAGCTGGAGAACAAGGACCTGGCCCTGAACCAGTCGATGATCCCGCTGGGTTCGTGCACCATGAAGCTCAACGCCAGCAGTGAAATGATCCCCATCACCTGGCCCGGTTTTGCCCAGATGCACCCCTTTGCGCCGGCGGCCCAGGCCACGGGTTACAAGGCGATGATCGATGAGCTGGAACGCTGGCTGTGCGCAATTACCGGCTTCGATGCCATTTGCATGCAGCCCAACTCCGGTGCCCAGGGCGAGTACGCAGGCCTGATGGCCATTACTCGCTACCATCGCAGCCGCCACCAGCCACAGCGCACGCTGTGCCTGATTCCGTCGTCGGCCCACGGCACCAACCCGGCGTCGGCGCAAATGGCGGGCATGGAGGTGGTGATCGTGGATTGCGACGAGCACGGCAACGTCGACCTGGCCGACCTCAAGGCCAAGGCCCACGCGGCCGGGGAGCGCCTGTCATGCCTGATGGTCACGTACCCGTCCACCCACGGGGTGTACGAAGAGGGCATTCGCGAAATCTGCGAAGTGGTCCATCAGCACGGCGGCCAGGTGTACATGGATGGCGCCAACCTCAATGCCCAGGTGGGCCTGACGCGTCCGGCCGACATTGGTGCCGATGTCTCGCACATGAACCTGCACAAGACCTTCTGCATCCCACACGGCGGTGGTGGGCCGGGCATGGGGCCGATCGGTATCCGCGCGCACCTCACGCCGTTTGTCGCCAGCCACCCGGTGGTACCGGTGCCCGGCCTGGACCCGAACAACAGCGCGGTCAGCGCTGCGCCCTGGGGTAGCGCAAGCATCTTGCCGATCAGCTGGATGTACATTGCCATGATGGGGCCGCAGCTGGCCGATGCCAGCGAGGTGGCGATCCTTTCGGCCAACTACCTGGCCAGCCAGCTGGGCGGCGCCTTCCCGGTGCTCTACCGCGGGCGCAACCAGCGGGTGGCGCATGAGTGCATCCTCGACCTGCGGCCGTTGAAGGCACTGACTGGTATCAGCGAGGAGGACGTGGCGAAGCGCCTGATGGACTATGGCTTCCATGCCCCCACCATGTCATTCCCGGTGCCCGGTACGCTGATGGTGGAGCCGACCGAAAGTGAGTCGAAAGCCGAGCTGGACCGGTTCGTCGAGGCGATGCTGGCGATTCGTGCAGAGATTGGCGAGGTGCAGGAGGGCAACTGGCCGGCGGAGAACAACCCGCTCAAGCATGCGCCGCATACCCTGGCAGATGTGCTGGGGGTGTGGGACAGGCCGTATAGCCTGGAGCAAGCGGTGGCGCCCAGTGCTCACGTGCGCCAGCACAAATACTGGCCAGCGGTGAACCGGGTCGACAACGTATATGGGGACAGGAACCTGTTCTGCGCGTGTGTGCCGGTGGAGGCTTACCGCTGAGAACAGGGGCCGCTTTGCGGCCCATCGCGACACAAGGCCGCTCCTACAAGGGAACGCGATACCCTGTAGGAGCGGCCTTGTGCCGCGATTGGGGTGCGAAGCACCCCCAAGGAATTACTCGGCTACCGCATTCTTGGCCAGGATGGCATTGGCCAGCTCCATGTCGGAAGCCTGCATCCCTGGGTGCTCTGCCCGCGCCTGGCGCATGGCCGCTTCCAGGAACGGCCCGCGGATTGTGCCTTCGCTGGCGACGAAGCTGCTGGCGTCGTCCTGCGCGGCCACAACCAGTTTGTGATCTCGTGAGGTCAGGTAGCTCGATCCAGTGGTTGCACCGGAAGTCATCACGTTACGCCAGAAGGTATCGGCCATGGCCGAGCCGATTGGCAGCGAAAGCAAGGCAGCGGCAGCGATGGCGGTTTTGAGACGCATGTTGAAACACCTCGAAGGGTGAGGGTTGAAGATGCGCGGTTGGATCTTTCTGGGCAAGGCAAGTTCCTTGAATACAAAGGACTTTTCGTCAGCTGCAGACGCGCAGCACTTCCTCGGCACGGGTCTGCCCGCACGCCACTTTGGCCTCGCCGCAACGGCGCAGGTCAACCAGGCCATCGGCCAGCGCCTGGCGCCGCAAATGGGCCAGGTCGGCGTTCGGGCCAATCAATGCACGCAGGGTTTCGCTGGGCTGCAGCAGTTCGAACAGCCCCGTACGCCCATGAAAACCGGTGCCACGGCAGGTCAGGCAACTGGCTGATGGGTTCGCCACACAGTCTGGGCACACTGTACGCACCAGGCGCTGGGCCATGACCCCGACCAGCGTGGCCTTGATCAGGTAGTCGGCCACACCCAGCTCTTGCAGGCGGGTGATTGCGGCGCAGGCGTCGTTGGTATGCAGGGTCGACAGTACCAGGTGCCCGGTCAGGGCCGCCTGCACCGCCACCAGCGCGGTTTCGCGGTCGCGGATCTCGCCGATCATGATGATGTCCGGGTCCTGGCGCAGCATGGCCCGCACGGCACTGGCAAAACCCAGGTCCAGCGCGGGCTGCACCTGCAGCTGGTTGAAGGCCGGTTCCAGGCGCTCGATCGGGTCTTCGATGGTGCACAGGTTGACCTGCGGCGTGGCCAGCAGCTTGAGGCTGGCGTACAGCGTGCTGGTCTTGCCGGAACCGGTGGGGCCGGTGACCAGGATGATGCCTTGGCGCTGGCGCAGCAGGCCTTGCCACTGGGCCAACTGTGGCCCCTGCAGACCGAGGCGCTCGAAGCCCTCGTGCAGTTGGTGCGGGTCGAACAGGCGCAGTACCAGCTTTTCGCCGAACGGGGTCGGCAGGGTCGACAGCCTTAGCTCCACTTCGCCGCCACCCGGTAGCCGGCTTTGCAGGCGGCCGTCCTGCGGGCGGCGCTTTTCTGCAACGTCCAGGCGGCCCAGGTGTTTCAGGCGGCTGACCAGCGCCAGGGTGACCCCGGCGGGGAAGGCATAGACGGTGTGCAGCAGGCCATCGATGCGGTAGCGCAACTGGCCCTGTGCGCGTCGGGGCTCCAGGTGGATATCGCTGGCGCGCTGCTCAATGGCGTATTGCAGCAGCCAGTCGACGATATGCACGATGTGCGCGTCGTCGGCGCTGGCCTCGGTCTGGCGCTTGCCCAGTTCCAGCCACTGTTCGAGTTCGCCCAGGCTGGCCGATTGCTGGTGCTGTGCGCCCTTTACCGACTGGGCCAGGCGGTGAAACGCCTGCCCTGACTGGCGGATCTGTATTGGGCTGGCCAGCACGCGACGAATCGGTCGACCCAGGCTGCGAGCCAGGTCAGCCTGCCAGTCGTCCTGGTAGGGCTGGGCGCTGGCCACGGTGATGCCGGAGGGGGCGTCGGCGACGATGAGGATGCCATGGCGCTGGGCGAAGGCGGGGGATACCAGGCCGGCGACCTGGGGCAGGTCGAGCTGCATGGGGTCGATGCGCAGGTAGGGTTGGCCGACCTTGTTGGCCAGCCATTGGCAGAGGCTGTCCAAGTCCAGC
This sequence comes from Pseudomonas sp. SAS7, assembly GCF_052112345.1. Lineage (NCBI taxonomy): Bacteria > Pseudomonadati > Pseudomonadota > Gammaproteobacteria > Pseudomonadales > Pseudomonadaceae > Pseudomonas > Pseudomonas sp. SAS7. Next base: position 324,197 of record NZ_JBEGGO010000002.1, read on the forward strand.
AGTTGGCCGGGTTGTCGGCGGTCTTTCAGGCAGCAGGCGGCGACTTGTTCCAAGGGGTGGGCGGTGGGGTGTGCGGCGGCGTGTTCGAGTACTTGCAGGGTGTCGGTGGCGTGCAGGTACTGATCGGCTAGCAGGGCCTGGAGCACGTGCTTCAGGTCGAGTTCCAGGTTGTCGGGGGTGTGCATGGTTGGCGTCCGTGCCTGATGGGGAGTGCTGGTCAAGGCTAGCCGGGCGGCGGGAGGGCATCGAAGGTGAAGGATTTCAGGGTTTTGCAGCGCCTGTGCCGGCCTCTTCGCGGGTAAAACCCGCTCCCACAGGTACTGCACAGGTTACAAGGTCTGCGCGATCCCTGTGGGAGCGGGTTTACCCGCGAAGAGGCCGGCGCAGGACAGCAGAGGGTTCAGACCACTGCCAACGCCACCCGATGCACATTTGTCAGGCTCACTTCACCCACACACACCAGGTTACGCAGTTTCTGCGCAATCACCTCGGCCCGGTGCCAGCTCAGGCCGCCAATGCCGACTTCGATATCCAGCCAGTCTTCCTGCTGGCTGACGTGCACGCTGTGCGGGGTCAGGAACTGAAGGGCAAACAGGTTGAGCACGCGGCACAGGCTGTCGGGCTCGGCGTCGGCCTGCAGGCGGTAGTGCACGGTGCTGTGGGCGTTGCTGGCGGCCCAGGCGTCGGTACGGGGTTGTGCGTTCATGCTGGTCTCCGCAAATGTGGGAGAAATTCTTGCACGTCAGGGGCGGTATTTTTTCGCTATGATCTGATCATTTCGCTGTATTGATGAATTGATCAATTCAAATAATGTCGCTCGGGAGATTGAATAATGCATAGCGAGCTGGACGCCTACGACCGCCGAATTCTCGAACTGCTGCAAGAGGACGCTTCGCTGTCCAGCGCGCAGGTCGCCGAGCGCGTGGGGCTGTCGCAATCGCCGTGCTGGCGGCGCATACAACGCTTGAAGGAAGAGGGGGTGATTCGCGGGCAGGTGACCTTGCTGGACCGCAAGAAGGTCGGCCTTAACACGCAGATTTTCGCCGAGGTGAAGCTAAATGCTCACGGGCGCTCCAACTTTACCGAATTCACCGAGGCGATCCGCGGGTTTCCGGAGGTGCTTGAGTGTTACGTGCTGATGGGGGCGGTGGACTTTCTGCTGCGCATCGTCACGTCGGACATCGAGGCCTACGAACGGTTCTTCTTCGAAAAGCTGTCGAACGTGCCGGGCATTCAGGAAGTCAACTCGATTGTGGCGCTGTCGGAGATCAAGTCCACCACCAGCCTGCCGCTGTCGCGGTAGGACACACATTGCAAGGCAGATGCGGTAACTGTAGGAGCAGCCTTGCGCTGCGAAGGGGCCGGTCTGACATGAAAAAATCTGTGGCAAAACGGGCCTCTTCGCAGCACAAGGCTGCTCCTACAGGGATTGCGTCCACCTGTAAGCCTTGTGCTGCAAAAAAGGCGATGTGGTATCAAGCCTTGATCAGGTGCTTCCAGCCGCGGCTCTGATCCACTGCCCGGGCCTGTTCGATACGGGCTTCCAGCACTTCATCGCTGATCGGCAGTTCGGCCAGCTCGTGCAGCTTCTTCAAGTCGCCATACAGGCGGTCCATCTGCGGCGCTTCCAGCACCTGGCGGGCGTGGTGCAGCCAGCCCAGCAGTTGCTCGATACGTGGCAGCTGCTCGGCCAGGTCTTCCGGGCGCTGGGTGTACAGTGGCAGCTTCAACGCACGGCCTTCCTCGCCCAGCAGGTGAGCCAGCCAGCTGGCCAGTTGCGCCTTGCCCTGACGCTCGCCACGGCCTTTGCGCTCCACGGTCCAGGCACGGGCCAGCAGCCAGCGCGAGGTTTCCAGCGAGAACTGGCCCCAGCGCACGTCTTCCAGCTCTTCGGCAAACTGCTCGGGCGCGGCGCGGCGGATGTCCTCGTCGTCGTTGCCGGCCTGCACCAGCGGGCGCCAGTCTTCCAGCAGGGCATCGAGGCTGCTGCGCAGGTCACGGGTGCTGGCACGCGGCGCCGCCTGGCCAAGGCTGGCGGTGAGTGCGCGCAGTTCGCTCAGGCACTCGACCCAGTCCTGCAGCAGGCGCCAGTGGCCGTTGTGGCGGTACTGCTCGGCCAGGCGCTGGCTGCTGCCCAGCAGTTGCCAGGCCAATGCGGCGTAGGCGTCGTCCAGGGCCATTTCGGCTTCCAGCTCGGTGTGCGGCAGGCCCAGCTCGTAGCTGTCCGGCTCCAGCAGGCGGTAGCCACGCTCGGCCTTGCTGATGTCGCAGGGCATCAGCGGCAGGCTGGCGGCTAGCTCGGCGGCCAGCTCCAGCAGCGCTTGCGGGTCACCTTCGCGCAGTTCCAGCTCCAGCTCGCAAATCTCTTCCTTGCGCTTGCCGGCAATCACGAAGCCTTGGTCCAGCGCGGCCTCGATCACCACTTTGCTCTTGCCACGGCCCCAGGCGATTTCGGCGTATTCACGGCTGAAGTCGGTGGTGAACAGCGGCTTGATGGTTTTCTTGTCCAGGCCTGCCAGTTGCTCGGGCCAGCAGGTGGCGTCCAGCTTCTTCAGATCGAGCTTGACCTTGTCCAGGTTCCATTCGTACTCGTTGCGCTCGGACAGGCCCGCCACGCTGGTGCCGCGGCACTTGAGGGTCTGGATGACGGCATCGCCATCGCGGCGCAGGCGCAGGGCGACACGGGCGGCGGACAGCTCACGCTCGGGGGTGTCGAAGTACTGGTTGAGCAGTTCACGGGTCTGCCAGCCGGACTTGTTGCGCTTTTTCAGCAGAGGGTGCTCGCGCAGGGCGGCAAGGGTCTCGCGGCTGGCGCGGAGCTTCAGTTCGGTTTCTTTGTGCATCACAGACTCGAAAGAGGGGCGTGGTTGGCGGAGAGTCTACAGCAGTCAGCCGCCAACGGTTTATTCCAGACGGCGGATAGTCCTATGATGGGCAACGCTTCCGAGGAGTTTGCGCATGCCGTTGCCGACGCTGAAAGACCAGTTTGCCGCCTTGATCGCCGCGCCCTCGGTCAGTTGCACCCAGCCCGCGCTGGATCAGTCCAACCGCCAGGTCATCGACCTGCTGGCGGGGTGGCTGGGCGACCTGGGCTTCACATGCGACATCCAGCAGGTCACGCCGGGCAAGTTCAACCTCCTGGCCAGCCGTGGCAGCGGCCCGGGTGGCCTGGTGCTGGCCGGGCACAGCGACACTGTGCCCTATGACGAACAACTGTGGGCCAGCGACCCGTTGAAGCTGACCGAGGTCGATGGCCGCTGGGTCGGCCTGGGCAGTTGCGACATGAAGGGCTTTTTTGCTCTGGTCATCGAAGCTGTCATCCCGCTGTTGGAGCACGACTTCAAGCAGCCACTGCTGATCCTCGCCACCTGCGACGAAGAAAGCTCCATGTCCGGTGCCCGCGCCCTGGCCGAGGCCGGCCAGCCGCTGGGCCGTGCGGCGGTCATCGGCGAGCCTACCGGGCTGCGGCCGATCCGCATGCACAAAGGCATTCTCATGGACCGCATCGACATCCTCGGGCGCAGCGGCCATTCGTCGGACCCGAACCTGGGCCGCAGCGCCATGGAGGCCATGCATGCGGTAATGGGCGAGCTGATGGGCCTGCGCCAGCAATGGCAGCAAACCTATCGCAACCCCCAGTTCACCGTGCCGACCCCGACCATGAACTTTGGCTGCATCCACGGCGGCGACAACCCCAACCGCATCTGCGGCCAGTGCGCGCTTGAATTCGACCTGCGGCCGCTGCCGGGCATGGATGTAGAGCAACTGCGCGCCGCCATTCGCGAGAAGCTGGTGCCCGTGGCCGAACGCCATGATGTGCGCATCGACTACGCCCCCCTGTTCCCGGAGGTGCCGCCGTTCGAGCAGGCTGCCGATGCCGAGCTGGTGCAAGTGGCGGAACGCCTGACCGGCCATCGCGCCGAAGCGGTGGCGTTCGGCACCGAAGCGCCTTATCTTCAGCAGCTGGGTTGCCAGACCATCGTGCTGGGCCCTGGCGACATCGCCTGCGCCCACCAGCCCGGCGAATACCTTGAAATGTCACGAATCGAGCCTACCGTGCGTCTATTGCGTGACCTGATCCGGCACTATTGCCTGCACTAAACGTCAATCGAGTTGATTCGTTCCTGCCTAGAGGAGACCGCGCGTGACCGCAAGCCTGTTCCGACGATGATCTTGAACGCCCCTTTTATCGCCGTTCTCCGTCCACTTATCCACAGGCCCTGTCATGCCCGACTACGTCAACTGGCTGCGTCATGCCTCCCCGTACATCAATGCCCATCGCGACTGCACCTTCGTGGTCATGCTCCCTGGCGATGGTGTGGAACACCCTAATTTCGGCAACATCGTCCACGACCTGGTGTTGCTGCACAGCCTTGGCGTGCGCCTGGTGCTGGTGCATGGCTCGCGCCCGCAGATCGAAAGCCGCCTGGCCGATCGCGGGCTGACCCCGCACTACCACCATGGCTTGCGTATTACCGATGCCGCCACCCTGGACTGCGTGATCGACGCCGTAGGCGCCCTGCGCCTGGCCATCGAGGCACGCCTGTCGATGGACATCGCCGCGTCGCCGATGCAGGGCTCGCGCCTGCGCGTGGCGTCCGGCAACTTGGTTACCGCACGGCCGATCGGCGTGCTCGAAGGGGTGGACTACCACCACACCGGTGAAGTGCGCCGGGTTGACCGCAAGGGCATCAGCCGCCTGCTCGACGAGCGCTCCATCGTGCTGCTGTCGCCGTTGGGCTACTCGCCCACCGGCGAAATCTTCAACCTGGCCTGCGAAGACGTGGCCACCCGTGCCGCCATTGAACTGGGGGCGGACAAGTTGCTGCTGTTCGGCGCCGAGCCGGGCCTGCTGGACGCCGACGGCAAGCTGGTGCGGGAACTGCGCCCGCAGCAGGTTGCCCCGCACCTGCAGCGCCTGGGCAGCGACTACCAGGGCGAGCTGCTGGATGCCGCCGCCGAGGCCTGCAAGGGCGGCGTGGCACGCAGCCACATTGTCAGTTATGCCGAGGACGGCGCGCTGCTCACCGAGCTGTTCACCCGTGGCGGTGGCGGTACGCTGGTGTCGCAGGAACAGTTCGAAGTGGTGCGCGAGGCGACCATCGAGGATGTGGGCGGCTTGCTGGAGCTGATCAGCCCGCTGGAAGAACAGGGCATCCTGGTGCGCCGCTCGCGTGAAGTGCTGGAGCGGGAGATCGAGCAGTTCAGCGTGGTGGAGCGCGAGGGCATGATCATCGCTTGTGCGGCGCTGTACCCGATTGCCGACTCCGAAGCAGGGGAGCTGGCGTGCCTGGCGGTCAACCCGGAATACCGCCACGGCGGGCGTGGGGATGAATTGCTGGAGCGCATCGAGAGCCGGGCGCGGCAGATGGGGTTGAATACCCTGTTCGTGCTGACGACGCGCACTGCGCACTGGTTCCGCGAGCGCGGTTTTGCACCCAGCGGCGTGGAGCGCCTTCCGTCGGCGCGGGCCTCGCTGTACAACTACCAGCGCAACTCCAAGATTTTCGAGAAGCCCCTGTAAACCTGTGCCGGCCTCTTCGCGGGTAAACCCGCTCCCACAAGGACCTCGCAGGTTCTGAATGCTGTGCAATACCTGTGGGAGCGGGTTTACCCGCGAAGCAAGCGGCGCGGTCCGGAATGAAAAACGCCGCCCTTGTGGGCGGCGTTTTTTTACACGGTGTGCAGGTACCAGTTGTACTCGAGGTCGGAGATCGAGTGCTCGAACTCCTCCAGCTCGCTTTCCTTGCACGCGACAAAGATGTCGATGTACTTCGGATCGATGTACTTGTTGAGGATCTCGCTGTCGTCCAGCTCGCGCAGGGCATCGCGCAGGTTGTTCGGCAGGCTCTGCTCCAGCTGTTCGTACGAGTTGCCTTCGATCGGCTTGCCCGGCTCGATCTTGTTGGTCAGGCCATGGTGCACGCCAGCCAGCACGGCCGCCATCATCAGGTACGGGTTGGCATCGGCGCCGGCTACCCGGTGCTCGAGGCGCACGGCATCGGCAGAGCCTGTAGGCACACGCAGCGCTACGGTGCGGTTGTCCAGGCCCCAGCTTGGCGCGTTCGGTACATAGAACTGCGCGCCAAAGCGGCGGTACGAGTTGACGTTCGGGCAAAGGAACGCCATGGACGCGGGCAGGGTCTCGAGCACACCGCCGACAGCGTGACGTAGCGCGGCGTTCTGCTCGGGATCCTCGCTGGTGAAGATGTTGTGGCCATCTTTGTCCAGCACGGAAATGTGTACATGCAGGCCGTTGCCTGCCTGGCCCGGGTAGGGCTTGGCCATGAAGGTGGTGTCCATTTCATGGTCGTAGGCGATGTTCTTGATCAACCGCTTGAGCAGTACTGCGTAGTCACAGGCCTTGAGCGGGTCGGGCACGTGGTGCAGGTTGACTTCGAACTGCGCCGGGGCGCTTTCCTTGACGATGGCGTCGGCCGGGATGCCTTGTTCTTTCGCGCCTTCAAGGATGTCCTGCAGGCAGTCGGCATATTCGTCGAGGTCGTCGATCAGGTAAACCTGGGTCGACTGCGGGCGTTTGCCCGAAATGGGCGAGCGCGGCGGCTGTGGGCGGCCGTTCACGTTCTCCTGGTCGATCAGGTAGAACTCAAGCTCGAATGCAGCGCAAATGGTAAGGCCCAGCTCGTCGAACTTGCTCACCACTTGACGCAGTACTTCACGAGGGTCGGCGAAGAACGGCTCGCCTTCGATCTCGTGCATGGTCATCAGCAGTTGGGCAGTGGGGCGCTTTTGCCACGGCTCATTACAGAGCGTGTCGGGGATCGGGTAGCAGATGCGGTCAGCATCGCCGATGTCCAGGCCAAGCCCGGTACTTTCGACGGTAGAACCGTTGATGTCCAGGGCGAAGAGGGAGGCCGGCAGGTTGATGCCTTTCTCGTAAACCTTGTGGAGGCTGGTGCGCTCAATGCGCTTGCCGCGCACCACACCATTCATATCTGCAATCAGAAGGTCAACGTAGAGAACCTCAGGATGTTCCTTAAGGAACGCGTTCGCTTCGTTAAGCTGAACGGCACGCGGGGGTACCGACATGATGCAACACCTTTGTTGTTAAAAATATCAATCAAGGGGGGCTTGCAGGACCAGTCAATCGAAAAGCCATACTGATGTCAAGCCAACCCCATGATGCCCTGAAATGGCACATCTACGGCAGATTTGCTGCAAATCGGGGCGTGCCATTATCCGCTATTTCACGTGTGAAGGGCTATCTCAAGCGTACCGTCTTTTATTTTTTACGCGGGTGTTGTGTAAAAAAATGAACAAGGCTAAGCTCGGTCACAACCCAGAACACAATAATACGAGGGTCACATGGTCCGCTTGCCGCGACCTGAAAGCACTGCCTGCGCAGCGCCATCGGGTACCTTTGTCGGTTTTTCAAGCTTCGTCAATGGCGTGGTCGCCCTGGCCGCAATAATTGACGTTTGGCGTTTTCGGGCCCGCCCTCGTAGCAGCTTGCCGCCCTTCGCTTCGTCTTCCTGCCCTTCCAACTCATTACGGACACACGTGTTTTCAGTGTATCCACTGCGGCGCTGCGCGGGGGTTTTTGCTTTAGCAACCTACTCCATCCAGAATCAATGCGCGGCCCACCTTACCTCCTGAGGTATTTATGAGTAACAACCTCGACCAGCTCACCGATTGGTTGAAAGAGCACAAGATCACCGAAGTCGAATGCATGATCAGTGACCTGACCGGCATCACGCGCGGCAAGATTTCGCCCACCAACAAATTCATCGCCGAAAAAGGCATGCGCCTGCCCGAGAGCGTGCTGCTGCAGACCGTGACCGGCGACTACGTCGACGACGACATCTATTACGAACTGCTCGACCCGGCCGACATCGACATGATCTGCCGGCCCGACGAGAACGCCGTGTTCCTTGTGCCGTGGGCCATCGAGCCAACAGCGCAGGTGATCCACGACACCTACGACAAGAAGGGCAACCCGGTCGAACTGTCGCCGCGCAACGTGTTGAAAAAAGTCCTCAAGCTCTACGCCGACAAGGGCTGGCAGCCGATTGTCGCGCCTGAGATGGAGTTCTACCTGACCAAGCGCAGCGAAGACCCGGACTTCCCGTTGCAGCCCCCGGTAGGCCGTTCGGGCCGCCCGGAAACCGGCCGCCAGTCGTTCTCGATCGAAGCCGCCAACGAATTCGACCCGCTGTTCGAAGACGTCTATGACTGGTGCGAACTGCAGCAGCTGGACCTGGACACGCTGATCCACGAAGACGGCACGGCGCAGATGGAAATCAACTTCCGTCACGGCGATGCCCTGCACCTGGCCGACCAGATTTTGGTGTTCAAGCGCACAATGCGCGAGGCGGCGCTCAAGCACAACGTGGCGGCCACCTTCATGGCCAAGCCGATGACCGGCGAGCCGGGCAGTGCCATGCACCTGCACCAGAGCGTGGTCGACCTGGCCACCGGCAAGAACATCTTCAGCAATGAAGACGGCAGCATGAGCGAGCTGTTCCTCCACCACATCGGTGGCCTGCAGAAGTTCATCCCCGAGGCGCTGCCGCTGTTCGCCCCCAACGTCAACTCGTTCCGCCGCTTCCTGCCCGACACTTCGGCGCCGGTGAACGTGGAGTGGGGCGAAGAAAACCGCACCGTCGGCCTGCGCGTGCCGGATGCCGGCCCGCAAAGCCGTCGGGTGGAGAACCGCCTGCCGGGCGCTGACGCCAACCCTTACCTGGCCATTGCCGCCAGCCTGCTGTGTGGCTACATCGGCATGGTCGAAGGCATCGAGGCCAGCGCGCCGGTGCAGGGCCGTGGCTACGAACGCCGCAACCTGCGCTTGCCGCTGACCATCGAAGACGCCCTGGAGCGCATGGAAAACAGCCGTGCGCTGGTGCAGTACCTGGGCAAGAAGTTCATCACCGGCTACGTCGCAACCAAGCGCGCCGAGCACGAAAACTTCAAACGCGTCATCAGTTCCTGGGAGCGAGAGTTCCTGCTGTTCGCTGTCTGATAAACCCTGGGGCCGCTGGAGCGCGGCTGTCGAACAACGGAGAAGCACATGAGCACCAACAACCCGCAAACCCGTGAATGGCAAACCCTGAGCGGGGAGCACCATCTCGCACCTTTCAGTGACTACAAGCAGCTGAAGGAGAAGGGGCCGCGCATCATCACCAAGGCCCAGGGGGTGCATTTGTGGGACAGCGAGGGGCACAAGATCCTCGACGGCATGGCGGGCCTGTGGTGCGTGGCGGTCGGTTACGGCCGTGAAGAGCTGGTGCAGGCAGCAGAAAAGCAGATGCGCGAGCTGCCGTACTACAACCTGTTCTTCCAGACGGCCCACCCGCCTGCACTGGAACTGGCCAAGGCCATTACCGATGTGGCGCCCGAGGGCATGACCCATGTGTTCTTCACCGGCTCCGGCTCCGAAGGCAACGACACCGTGCTGCGCATGGTGCGCCACTACTGGGCGTTGAAGGGCAAGCCGCACAAGCAGACCATCATCGGCCGTATCAACGGCTACCACGGCTCCACCTTCGCCGGTGCCTGCCTGGGCGGCATGAGCGGCATGCACGAGCAGGGCGGCCTGCCGATCCCGGGCATCGTGCACATCCCGCAGCCGTACTGGTTCGGCGAAGGCGGTGACATGACCCCGGATGCGTTCGGTATCTGGGCGGCCGAACAGCTGGAAAAGAAAATCCTCGAAGTGGGCGAAGACAACGTCGCCGCCTTCATCGCCGAGCCTATCCAGGGCGCTGGCGGCGTGATCATCCCGCCAGAAACCTACTGGCCGAAGGTGAAGGAGATTCTCGCCAAGTACGACATCCTGTTCGTTGCCGACGAAGTCATCTGTGGTTTCGGCCGTACCGGCGAGTGGTTCGGCTCTGACTACTACGACCTCAAGCCCGACCTGATGACCATCGCCAAGGGCCTGACCTCCGGTTACATCCCCATGGGCGGTGTGATCGTGCGTGACAAAGTGGCCAAGGTGATCAGCGAAGGCGGTGACTTCAACCACGGCTTCACCTATTCGGGCCACCCGGTAGCGGCCGCGGTGGGCCTGGAAAACCTGCGCATCCTGCGCGACGAGAAAATTGTCGAGAAGGCGCGCACTGAAGCGGCACCGTATTTGCAAAAGCGTTTGCGTGAGCTGCAGGACCACCCGCTGGTAGGTGAAGTGCGCGGCCTTGGCATGCTTGGCGCGATCGAGCTGGTCAAGGACAAGGCCACCCGCAGCCGTTACGAGGGCAAGGGCGTGGGCATGATCTGCCGCACCTTCTGCTTCGAAAACGGCCTGATCATGCGTGCGGTGGGGGACACCATGATCATCGCGCCGCCGCTGGTCATCAGCCATGCGGAAATCGACGAACTGGTGGAAAAGGCCCGCAAATGCCTCGATCTGACCTTGGAGGCGATCAACTGATCACCTGCTAGGCTAGCGATGTGACATTAAGTCGTTACAAGGTTCTGCTCTCCTTGAAACAGAGCCTTGTAACTTGCCAGACTAGCGACTGATTCAGTCGCCGCGCGCTCTGCACCGTAGGTCCTGGCTGCTGAACAGATGGCTAAATAAAAATTCTGGAGCATGACGCATGAATAAAGTGGGCAAGACGTTGCTGGCCGCAGCCCTGATGGGTGCCATGGCTACTGCTGCACAGGCTGACGACAAGGTGTTGAACGTCTACAACTGGTCGGACTACATCGCGCCGGACACCATCGCCAAGTTCGAGAAGCAGACCGGTATCAAGGTCAAGTACGACGTCTTCGACAGCAACGAAACCCTCGAAGCCAAGCTGCTGGCAGGCAAGTCGGGCTACGACATCGTGGTGCCGTCCAACAACTTCCTGGCCAAGCAGATCAAGGCGGGGGTGTACGAGGAACTGGACCGTTCCAAGCTGGCGAACTGGAAAAACCTCGATCCGGACCTGCTCAAAGCCGTTGGCGATGCCAGCGACAAGGACAACAAGCACGCCTTCCCGTACATGTGGGGCTCGATCGGCATCGGCTACAACCCGGAGAAGGTCAAGGCCGCGCTGGGCGTGGACAAGATCGACTCGTGGGACGTCGTGTTCAAGCCTGAGAACATCGCCAAGCTCAAAAGCTGCGGTGTGAGCTTCCTGGATGCACCGACCGAAATGATCCCGGCCGCGCTGCACTACCTGGGCCTGCCGAGCGACAGCACCAAGAAAGAAGACCTGAAGGCCGCCGAGGACCTGTTCCTCAAGATTCGTCCTTCGATCACCTATTTCCACTCCTCCAAGTACATCGGTGACATGGCCAACGGCAACATCTGTGTAGCCGTCGGTTACTCGGGTGACCTGGAGCAGTCCAAGGCCCGCGCCCACGAAGCCGGCGACAAGGTCAAAGTGGACTACGTCATTCCGAAAGAAGGCGCCGGTACTTTCTACGACATGGTCGCCATCCCGAAAGATGCCGAGCATAAAGACGCCGCCTACCAGTTCATGAACTTCCTGCTGCAGCCGGAAATCATGGCCGAGATCACCAACGCCGTGCGCTTCCCGAACGGCAACCAGGCTGCCACTGCGCTTGTGGACAAAGACATCAGCGGTGACCCGAGCATTTATCCGCCTGCCGAAGTGAAGAAGCAGCTGTACGCGATCGCTGCGCCTGACGCTTCTGTGCAGCGTGTGATCACCCGCAGCTGGACCAAGATCAAGTCGGGCAAATAAGCCCGATGCGACACCTCTGGGCCGGGCTTTTCCGGCCCGGAGCCAGTGAAAGGCAATTGATGATTGCGGCATCGAAGCTGCGAAGGTAAGTTGCGCGCCGGTTTTGCGTGTGCGGCAGCATTGTCGCGACTCAGGCACTGATTGTGAGGAGCACCCACTTGTCTATTTCTGTATTCCGCAAGGCCTTGATGGCCGGTGCGGGCCTGACGCTGGCATGCAGCGTCCAAGCGGCGCCTACGGTGCACTTTTACAACTGGTCCGACTATATCGGCCCGACCACACTCGCGGACTTCGAGAAAGCAACGGGCATCAAGCCCGTGCAGGACGTGTTCGACTCCAACGAAACCCTGGAAGGCAAGCTGCTGGCCGGTAACACCGGCTATGACGTGGTCGTGCCGTCCAACCATTTCCTCGGCAAGCAGATCAAGGCGGGCGCGTTCCAGAAGCTCGACAAGAACCTGCTGCCCAATTATGCCAACCTGGACCCGGCGTTGATGAAACGCCTGGAAAAAAACGACCCGGGCAACCAGTACGCCGTGCCTTACCTGTGGGGCACCAACGGCATCGGTTACAACGTCGACAAGGTGAAGGCCGCGCTGGGCGTGGACACCATCGACTCCTGGGCCGTGCTGTTCGAACCCGAGAACATGAAGAAGCTCTCCAAGTGCGGCGTGGCCTTCCTCGACTCGGCGGACGAAATGCTGCCGGCGGTGCTCAACTACATGGGCCTGAACCCCAACAGCACCGACCCCAAGGACTATGCAAAAGCCGAGCAGAAGCTGCTGGCCGTGCGCCCGTACGTGACCTACTTCCACTCGTCCAAGTACATCACCGACCTGGCCAACGGCGACATCTGCGTCGCGGCAGGCTTCTCGGGCGATATCTTCCAGGCCAAGGCCCGCGCTGAAGAAGCGAAGAAGGGCGTGAACCTGGCCTACGCCATTCCCAAGGAAGGCGGCAACCTCTGGTTCGACGTGCTGGCGATCCCTGCAGATGCCAAAAACGTCAAAGAGGCCCACGCCTTCATCAACTATTTGCTGAAACCTGAGGTTATCGCCCAGGTCAGTGATTACGTCGGTTACGCCAACCCGAACCCCAAGGCTGGCGACCTGATGGACCAGGCCGTGAGGACTGACGCCGCGGTATACCCACCGCAGGAAGTGCTGGACAAGATGTTCGTCAACAGTGAGTTGCCACCCAAGGTGCAACGTTTGATGACCCGCAGTTGGACCAAGGTCAAGTCGGGCAAGTAACAATCCAGGCCCGCCGCAAAAACAGGGGCGGGCACACAAATCTTGTTGGGAGTTTCACTCATGGCAGTTGCCTCCGGTGCCTATAAGAAAGCCCTCGAGGGTGGCCAGCAACCCAAGCAGGTGCTGGTCAAGATCGACCGGGTTACAAAAAAATTCGACGAAACCATCGCCGTAGACGATGTGTCGCTGGAAATCCGCAAAGGCGAGATCTTTGCCCTGCTGGGTGGCTCCGGTTCTGGCAAGTCCACCTTGCTGCGCATGCTGGCCGGCTTCGAGCGCCCGACTGAAGGGCGAATCTTCCTCGATGGCGTCGACATCACCGACATGCCGCCCTACGAGCGGCCGATCAACATGATGTTCCAGTCCTACGCGCTGTTCCCGCACATGACCGTGGCGCAGAACATCGCCTTCGGCCTGCAGCAGGACAAGCTGCCCAAGGCTGACATCGACGCCCGCGTGGCCGAGATGCTCAAGCTGGTGCACATGACCCAGTACGCCAAGCGCAAGCCGCACCAGCTGTCCGGTGGCCAGCGTCAGCGCGTGGCCCTGGCCCGCTCCTTGGCCAAGCGGCCCAAGCTGCTGCTGCTCGACGAGCCGATGGGTGCGCTGGACAAGAAACTGCGTTCGCAGATGCAGCTGGAACTGGTGGAGATCATCGAACGCGTGGGCGTGACCTGCGTGATGGTGACCCACGACCAGGAAGAAGCCATGACCATGGCCCAGCGCATCGCCATCATGCACCTGGGCTGGATCGCCCAGATCGGCTCGCCTGTGGACATCTACGAAACCCCGACCAGCCGCCTGGTGTGCGAGTTCATCGGCAACGTCAACCTGTTCGAAGGTGACGTGGTCGACGACGCCGAAGGCCACGCGATCATTGCCAGCCCGGAGCTGGAGCGCAAGATCTACGTCGGCCACGGCATCACTACGTCGGTGGAAGACAAGCACATCACCTACGCCCTGCGCCCGGAAAAGATGCTGGTCACTACTCAGCAACCGACCTGCGAGCACAACTGGTCGCGCGGCAAGGTGCACGACATCGCCTACCTGGGTGGCCACTCGGTGTTCTACGTGGAGCTGCCGAGCGGCAAGGTTGTCCAGTCGTTCGTCGCCAACGCCGAGCGCCAGGGCACCCGCCCGACCTGGGGCGATGAAGTGTACGTGTGGTGGGAAGACGACAGCGGCGTGGTACTGCGGTCATGAAACTGCGCAAGCTCAAGCGAGCCTTCCAGCGCCTGACCCCGCGGGGGCGGCACGTGGTGATCGGCGTGCCGTTCATCTGGCTGTTCCTGTTCTTCATGCTGCCGTTCTTCATCGTGCTGAAGATCAGCTTCGCCGAAGCCGACGTGGCGATCCCGCCGTATACCGAGATCTACAGCTACGTCGAAGACAAGATCCAGTTGGTACTCAACCTGGCCAACTATGGCTTGTTGACCGAGGATGAGCTGTACCTCTCGGCTTACCTGGGCTCGTTGAAGATGGCGTTCTTCAGCACCCTGCTGTGCCTGCTGATCGGCTTCCCGATGGCCTACGCCATTGCCAACGCCAAGAAGGAAACCCAGACCGTCCTGCTGCTGCTGATCATGATGCCGACCTGGACCGCGATCCTGATCCGCGTCTATGCCTGGATGGGCATTCTCAGCAACAACGGCCTGCTCAACGGCTTCCTGCTATGGACCGGGTTGATCGACCAGCCGCTGCAGATCCTCAACACCAACCTGGCGGTGTACATCGGCGTTGTCTATTCGTACCTGCCGTTCATGATCCTGCCGCTGTTCGCCAACCTGGTGAAGCATGACCCGAGTCTGCTAGAAGCGGCATCCGACCTGGGTTCGAGCACCTTCAACAGCTTCTGGAAAATCACCGTGCCGCTGTCGAAAAACGGCATCATCGCCGGCTGCATGCTGGTGTTCATCCCGGTGGTGGGCGAGTTCGTGATCCCTGAACTGCTCGGCGGCCCGGAAACCCTGATGATCGGTAAAGTGCTGTGGCAGGAGTTCTTCAACAACCGTGACTGGCCGGTAGCCTCTGCGCTGGCGGTAGTGATGCTGGCGATCCTGATCGTGCCGATCCTGCTGTTCAACCGCAGCCAGGCCAAAGAAATGGAGGGCCGCGCATGAAACGCTTCAGTTTCTCCAAGCTGATGCTGGTGCTCGGCTTGCTGTTCATCTACCTGCCGATGCTGATCCTGGTGATCTACTCGTTCAACGCCTCCAAGCTGGTGACGGTATGGGGGGGCTGGTCGATCAAGTGGTACGTCGGCCTGCTCGACAACACCCAGCTGATGGGGTCGGTGATGCGCTCGCTGGAAATCGCCTGCTACACGGCGGTGGCGGCGGTGGCGCTGGGTACCCTGGCGGCCTTCGTGCTGACCCGGGTCACCCGCTTCAAGGGCCGCACGCTGTTCGGTGGCCTGGTCACCGCGCCGCTGGTAATGCCTGAAGTGATTACCGGCCTGTCGCTGTTGCTGCTGTTCGTGGCCATGGCGCAGATGATCGGCTGGCCGCAGGAGCGCGGCATCGTCACCATCTGGATCGCCCACACCACGTTCTGTGCGGCGTATGTGGCGGTGGTTGTATCGGCGCGGCTGCGTGAGCTGGACCTGTCGATCGAAGAAGCGGCAATGGACCTGGGTGCCAAGCCGTGGAAGGTGTTCTTCCTGATCACCATCCCGATGATCGCGCCGTCGCTTGCGGCGGGCGGCATGATGTCGTTCGCGCTGTCGCTGGACGACCTGGTGCTGGCCAGCTTCGTGTCCGGCCCGGGTTCGACCACCTTGCCGATGGAAGTGTTCTCGGCAGTGCGCCTGGGCGTGAAGCCGGAGATCAACGCCGTGGCCAGCCTGATCCTGCTGTCGGTGTCGCTGGTGACCTTCTTTGTCTGGTACTTCAGCCGCCGCAGCGAAGAACGTCGTCGCAAGGCGATTCAGCAGGCGATCGAGGAAGGCGCCGCGGCCAATGCTTCGCAGCCGCAGGTCAAGCGCCCGACGCAGGTAGCTGCGTCGGCCTGACCCGGCCCTTTCGCGGCGGTTCGGCCCTTTCGCGCCGAACCGCCGCGAAGGCTCCAGCATCGAATCAAAGCCATACTGCATCCCAGTGTGGATATTCCCGGACACTTCTGACCAATCCAGCCCTCAATGGATTGGCAACAATGTACCGGGCTGCGTGCACCATGCTTTCCTCCCTTCTCAATGCCCGGTCCTGATACCCAGGCTGCCATACCGGGTCATGCTCAACCCCTGCCTGATGTAATGCGAGACTGGAGCGGGACTTCCTTTCAGCTCGATCAGCCAATGCAGATGGTCTGGCATCAGCACCCACGCCAGTGAGCGGCAGGCGTGCTCCTGATCGGCTTGCCGCAATTGGTGAATGACTAACCGGGCATGGTGGAAGTCATCGAATAGCGGCTTGCGCTGATGGGTAACAGTAGTCAGCAGATACAGCCTGCCAAGTTCTGAATAGCGACCACGACGAAGCAGATGGGATTGGGCCCTGGGCATCAGGTTCTTCCTTGGATAGAGATCAACCTCCCAAGGTAGTGGCTGTGTTGCCCCCCCAGGGAAGCAGATGATTTCTGGATATGGCAGGACCGGCCCTTTCGCGGGTGAACCCGCTCCCACAGGTACTGCACAGGATTCAGCCTATGCACGATCTTTGTGGGAGCGGGTTCACCCGCGAAGAGGCCGGCACAGGCTGTGAAAATGCCGAACTGATCCGCGTCAGTGATGTTTATCGAACCCTGAACTACGCTCACAGTCGCATTCCACAAATCATTTGTGCACAAGCAAGGAGCCAGCATGGCGTTGATGCGTCCGCTGTCGGTCGTCTGCCTGGGGCTGCTTTACATGCTCAGCGGCTGTAGCAAGGAAGAGGTACCCGAGACGTTGCCTCGGGTAGGTGTGCAGCAGGTCCAGCCCACCGATTTCGCTGCCAGGGTCACCCTGACCGGCGATGTACAGGCGCGGGTGCAGACCGATTTGTCGTTCCGCGTTGGCGGCAAGATCATTTCGCGCAGTGTGGATGTTGGCGATCACGTCAAGGCCAACCAGGTGCTGGCCCGGCTGGACCCGAAAGACCTGCAGAACAACGTCGACTCGGCCAAGGCCGAAGTCTTCGCTGCGCAGGCGCGGGTCACCCAGACCAGCGCCGCCTTCGTGCGCCAGCAAAAACTGTTGCCCAAGGGCTACACCAGCCAGAGCGAATACGATGCTGCCGAAGCCGCGCTGCGCAGCAATCAGAGCGCGCTGAAGGCCGCCCAGGCCCAGTTGGCCAACGCCAACGAGCAACTCAGCTATACCGCACTGGTCTCCGAGGCCGCCGGGGTTATCACCGAGCGTCAGGCCGAAGTCGGCCAGGTGGTGCAGGCGACCATGCCGATCTTCAGCCTGGCCACCGATGGCGACCGTGATGCAGTGTTCAACGTCTACGAATCGCTGCTGGTAGCGCCGCCCAGCGATGCCGGGGTGATCGTCAGCCTGCTGGACGACCCCAAGGTCCAGGCACATGGCTTCGTGCGCGAAATCACCCCCACGGTGTCGGCACAAAGCGGCACGGTGCAGGTCAAGGTGGGCCTGAAAGACGTGCCAGCAGGGATGCAACTGGGTGCACCAGTCACCGCCACCACCAATGCCCAGGGCCGGCCCAGCATCGAACTGCCATGGTCGGCACTGACCAAGGCCCTGCATGAGCCCGCCGTGTGGGTGGTGGGCGAGGGCGACAAGGTGGAATTGCGCAAAGTCGAAGTCAGCCGTTACCTCACCGGCAAGATTGTGGTCGCCAGCGGCCTGAAGGGCGGCGAAACCGTGGTGGTCACTGGCGGGCAGCTGCTGCACCCCGGCATGCAAGTGCAGAAGGTCGACGCCAAGGCCCAAGGGGGTGAGCTATGAAACGCCTGCTGCTGATGCTGTCGGCCGGCGTATTGCTGGCCGGCTGCAGTAGCGAGGAAGAAGCACCAGAGCCGATTCGGCCGGTGCTGTCGGTCAAGGTCGAACCCCAGGTGCAGTCGCAACTGGGCCGCTTCGCCGGCAGTATCCAGGCGCGTTTCGAAAGTACCCTGGGCTTTCGTGTTTCCGGGCGCATTGCCCGGCGTTGGCTGGATGTGGGCGCCCAGGTAAAGCCGGGCGACACCTTGGCCACCCTCGACCCGACTGACCAGCAGAACCAGCTGCGCGCCGCCGAAGGCGACTTGGCCAAGGTGCAGGCGCAGTGGATCAACGCCCAGGCCGATGCCCGTCGCCAGCAACAGCTGTATGACCGCGGCGTTGGCGCCCAGGCCCAGCTGGATATCGCCCAGACCAACCTGAAAACCACCAGCGCAGCGCTGGAGCAGGCGCGCTCTGCGCTCAGCCAGGCCCGTGACCAGCTTGACTACAGCACCCTGCGCACCGACCACGCCGCCGTGATTACCGCCTGGCAGGCCGAAGCCGGGCAAACCGTAACGGCGGGGCAAGCCGTGGTGACCCTGGCCCGACCGGATGTGAAGGAAGCGGTCATCGACCTGCCAATCGGCCTGGCCGAGCAGTTGAGCAAAAGCCTGACCTTCACCGTGGCCTCGCAACTGGACCCGACCATCAGCACTACGGCAAGCCTGCGCGAACTGGAGCCCCAGGCCGATGCCACCACCCGTACCCGCCGCGCCCGCCTGACCCTGGCCAGCACGCCGGCGGCCTTTCACCTCGGCACAGCTATCAGTGTGACCCTCAGCTCGCAGGTATCCCCGCGAAGCGAATTGCCCTTGAGTGCCTTGCTCGAGCGCGACGGCAAGACCCAAGTGTGGGTGATCGATACGCAGCAGAAGACCGTGGCCACCCGTGACGTGGCGCTGATCGAGCGCACCGCTGACAGCATCGTGCTGAGCGCCGGCGTGCAGCCCGGTGAGCGCGTGGTCACCGCGGGCGTCAACAGCCTCAAGCCTGGCCAGAAGGTCACCTTCGACGAGGATGCGCAATGAAAGGAAGCTTCAACCTGTCCGACTGGGCACTCAAGCATCAATCGTTCGTCTGGTACCTGATGTTCGTTGGCTTGTTGATGGGGATTTTCTCCTACTTCAACCTGGGCCGTGAGGAAGACCCGTCGTTCACCATCAAGACCATGGTCATCCAGACCCGCTGGCCCGGCGCGACCCAGGACGAAACCCTGTACCAGGTCACCGACCGCATCGAGAAGAAGCTCGAAGAACTCGACTCGCTCGACTACACCAAAAGCTACACCCGCCCCGGTGAGTCCACGGTCTACGTGTACCTGCGCGACACCACCAAGGCCAAGGACATCCCGGATATCTGGTACCAGGTGCGCAAGAAGATCCAGGACATTCGTGGCGAATTCCCGGCGGGCATCCAGGGGCCGGGCTTCAACGACGAATTCGGTGACGTATTCGGCTCCATCTATGCCTTTACCGCCGACGGCCTTACCTTGCGCCAGCTGCGTGACTACGTGGAACAGGCGCGGGCCGAGGTCCGCGATGTACCCAACATTGGCAAGATCGAGCTGGTCGGCACCCAGGACGAAGTACTGTACCTGAACTTCTCCACCCGTAAGCTGGCTGCCTTGGGCATTGACCAGCGCCAGGTGATGCAGGCACTGCAAGCGCAGAACGCGGTGACGCCGGCCGGCATGATCGAAGCCGGCCCGGAGCGTATCTCGGTGCGAACGTCCGGGCAGTTTGCCTCGGAGAAGGACCTGCAAACCGTCAACTTGAGGATCAACGATCGCTTCTTCCGTCTGGCCGATATCGCCGACATCGAGCGTGGCTACGTCGACCCGCCTTCGCCCATGTTTCGCTACAACGGCCAGACGGCAATCGGCCTGGCCATCGGCATGAAGGCCGGCGGCAATATCCAGGTGTTTGGTGCAGCACTGAAAAAGCGCATGGACCAGGTAATCGAAGACCTGCCGGTAGGTGTCGGGGTACACACCGTCTCCGACCAGTCGGTGGTGGTCAAGGAGGCGGTCGGCGGCTTTACCAGTGCGCTGTTCGAGGCGGTGGTAATTGTGCTGGCAGTGAGTTTTGTCAGCCTTGGCGTACGCGCCGGCCTGGTGGTTGCCTGCTCGATCCCGCTGGTGCTGGCCATGGTGTTCGTGTTCATGGAGTACAGCGGCATCACCATGCAGCGGATTTCGCTGGGTGCCCTGATCATTGCGCTGGGCCTGCTGGTGGACGATGCGATGATCACCGTGGAGGTGATGGTCACGCGGCTGGAAATGGGCGAAAGCAAGGAGCAGGCGGCGACGTTCGCCTACACCTCTACAGCTTTCCCCATGCTTACCGGCACCTTGGTAACCGTGGCTGGCTTCGTGCCCATTGGCCTCAACGCCAGCTCTGCGGGTGAATACACCTTCACCCTGTTCGCGGTGATCGCCGTGGCGCTGATCGTGTCCTGGGTGGTGGCGGTGTTCTTCGCGCCAGTGCTCGGGGTGCATATCCTCAAAGGCGACAAGCTCAAGGCCCACGACGCCGAGCCTGGCCGGGTCGGGCGGGCATTCGAGGGCGGGTTGCTGTGGTGCATGCGCAACCGCTGGTTGACCATCATCGGCACCGTTGTGCTGTTCGCCCTGTCGATCTTCTGCATGCGCTTTGTGCAGAACCAGTTCTTCCCGTCCTCGGACCGCCCGGAAATTCTCGTCGACCTCAACCTGCCGCAGAACGCCTCGATCGAGGAAACGCGCAAGGTGGTCGACCGCCTCGAGGCGCGGATCAAGGACGACCCGGACCTGGTGCGCTGGAGCACCTACATCGGGCAAGGCGCGATTCGCTTCTACCTGCCCCTCGACCAGCAGCTGCAGAACCCGTACTACGCGCAGTTGGTGATCGTCAGCAAGGGCTTCGAAGAGCGCCAGGGCATGATCGACCGCCTGCAGAAGATCCTGCATGAAGACTTCGTCGGCATCGGTACCAACGTGCAGTCGCTGGAGATGGGCCCGCCGGTGGGCCGGCCGATCCAGTACCGGGTCAGCGGCGCCAACATCGACCAGGTGCGCAAGCACGCCATCGAGCTGGCCACCTTGCTCGACCAGAACGAGCACATCGGCGAGATGATCTACGACTGGAACGAGCCGGGTAAGGTGCTGCGCGTGGAAATCGCCCAGGACAAGGCCCGCCAGCTGGGGCTATCGTCAGAAGACGTAGCCAATGTGATGAACAGCATCGTCAGTGGCGTGCAGATCACCCAGGTCAACGACAACATCTACCTGGTGGACGTGGTCGCCCGCGCCGAAGACAGCGAGCGCGGCTCGCCCGATACGCTGCAGAACCTGCAGATTCTTACCCCCAACGGCACCTCGATCCCGCTGCTGTCGTTCGCCACCGTGCGTTACGAGCTGGAGCAACCGCTGGTGTGGCGCCGTGACCGCAAGCCGACCATCACCATCAAGGCTTCGGTCAATGGCGAGATCCAGCCCACTGACCTGGTGGCGCAGCTCAAGCCGAAGATCGATGAGTTCGCCAGCCAATTGCCGGTCGGTTACGAAGTGGCCACGGGCGGTACGGTGGAGGAGAGCAGCAAGGCCCAGGGCCCGATCGCCAAGGTCATTCCGCTGATGCTTTTCCTCATGGCGACCTTCCTGATGATCCAGCTGCACAGCGTGCAGAAGCTGTTCCTCGTGGTCAGCGTGGCGCCGCTGGGGTTGATCGGCGTGGTGCTGGCGCTGGTGCCCACGGGTACACCGATGGGCTTTGTGGCGATTCTTGGCATCCTGGCGCTGGCGGGCATCATCATTCGTAACTCGGTGATCCTGGTAACCCAGATCGACGAGTTCGAAGCCCAGGGCTTCTCGCCGTGGGATGCGGTGGTGGAGGCCACCAACCACCGTCGTCGGCCGATCCTGCTGACCGCAGCGGCGGCGAGCCTGGGCATGATCCCGATTGCCCGCGAGGTGTTCTGGGGGCCGATGGCCTACGCCATGATTGGCGGGATCATCGTGGCAACGCTGCTGACGCTGCTGTTCCTGCCGGCGCTGTATGTGGCCTGGTACAAGATTCGCGAGCCGCAGAAACAAAACTGAAGCCTTGTACGGACCTTGTGGGAGCGGGTTCACCCGCGAATGCGACGGTAGCTCCACCATCGCATTCGCGGGTGAACCCGCTCCCACAGGGCTTTGCGTCGGCTGCAGAATCGCGATTTTAATTTGGTTATATAAACATTCTTAAACAGTATTTTTAAGAATAACTCCGCCTCACTACTATTGCCCTCAAGCCAGGCGCAAATCCCCTTCAAACCTCTGCCCGGCACCCTCACTCCAAGGAGAACGAGCATGAGTGCATCTCTGCGTAGCATCGACGGTCAGGACGAAGCCACCATTCTGCGTGAAATCCAGAGCGCCTTGCGCGACCTGCGGTTTGGTGCGGTGGAGATCACTGTGCACAACGCTCAGGTCGTACAGATCGAGCGCAAGGAGAAGTTCCGCCTGCAACAGCCCGGCAACAAGTCCGGCTGATCACGCCTTACATCCAAAATTAGAAAAATGCCAATCGGGAGCTTCACCATGTCCATTCGCCGTTATGCGCTTGCCGCTCTGGCCAGTGCTGTTTTTGCCGGTTCCGCCATCGCCAAGGACTACGAACTGCTGAACGTGTCCTACGACCCGACCCGCGAGCTGTACCAGCAGTACAACGCCGAGTTCATCAAGCACTGGCAGCAGGCCCACCCGGGCGACAAGGTGAAGATCCAGCAATCCCATGGCGGCTCGGGCAAGCAGGCCCGTGCGGTGATCGACGGCCTGCGCGCCGACGTGGTGACCCTGGCCCTGGCCGGCGACATCGATGAAGTGGCCAAGCTTGGCAAGACCCTGCCGGACAACTGGCAGACGCGCCTGCCGGACGCCAGCACCCCGTACACCTCGACCATCGTGTTCCTGGTGCGCAAGGGCAACCCGAAAGGCATCAAGGACTGGGGCGACCTGATCAAGAAGGACGTTTCGGTCATTACCCCCAACCCGAAAACCTCCGGCGGTGCACGCTGGAACTTCCTGGCGGCCTGGGCCTATGGCCTGAAAGCCGGTGGTAGCGAAGACAAGGCCAAGGCCTACGTGCAGGAGCTGTTCAAGCACGTACCGGTGCTGGATACCGGCGCCCGTGGCTCGACTATCACCTTCGTCAACAACGGCCAGGGCGACGTGTTGCTGGCCTGGGAAAACGAAGCGTTCCTGGCGCTGAAGGAAGACGGTGGCGCCGACAAGTTCGACATCGTCGTACCATCGCTGTCGATCCTGGCCGAACCGCCCGTGGCGGTGGTGGACAAAAACGCCGAGAAGAAGGGCAATACCGACATTGCCACCGAATACCTCAAGCACCTGTACAGCCCGGCCGGGCAGAAGATTGCCGCCGAGAACTTCTATCGCCCGCGTGACGAGAAGGTCGCTGCCGAATTCGGCAAGCAATTCCCGAAACTGGATCTGGTAACCATCGACAAGGACTTCGGTGGCTGGAAAACTGCACAACCCAAATTCTTCAATGATGGCGGTGTGTTCGACCAGATCTATCAGGCACAGTAAACGCCAGGGAAAAGCGGGGCCGCGTTGCGGCCCAATCGCGAGACAAGGCCGCTGCCACAGGAATCGCAACCCTCTGTAGGAGCGGCCTTGTGCCGCGAATGGGCTGCAACGCAGCCCCAGGATTCAAAAGCTTGCACCGGCCCGGGATTGTTCCCGGGCTTCGTGCGTTCAACCAGGGATACTTATGTCACGTCGTATTTCCCCCGTCATACCCGGCTTCGGGCTGACGCTGGGCTACACCTTGGTGTACCTCAGCCTGATCGTGCTGATACCGCTGGCAGCCATGTTCATTCATGCCTCGCAGCTGACCTGGGAGCAGTTCTGGAACATCATCAGTGCGCCGCGGGTGATCGCCGCGCTCAAGCTGAGTTTCGGCACCGCCCTGTTCGCCGCCATCATCAACGGGGTGATCGGCACCCTGCTGGCCTGGGTGCTGGTGCGCTACACCTTCCCTGGGCGCAAGATCATCGACGCGATGATCGACCTGCCGTTCGCCTTGCCCACCGCCGTAGCCGGTATCGCCCTGACCGCCCTGTACGCGCCTGCGGGCTGGGTTGGCCAGTTCGCCACCGACCTGGGCTTCAAGATCGCCTACACCCCGTTGGGCATCACCTTGGCGTTGACCTTCGTCACCCTGCCGTTTGTGGTGCGCACGGTGCAGCCGGTACTGGCCGACATCCCGCGTGAAGTGGAGGAGGCCGCTGCCTGCCTGGGGGCCAAGCCGCTGCAGGTGTTCCGCCACATACTGGCGCCAGCCCTGCTGCCAGCCTGGCTCACCGGCTTTGCCCTGGCCTTCGCCCGCGGCGTGGGCGAGTATGGTTCGGTAATCTTCATTGCCGGCAACATGCCGATGAAGACCGAGATCCTGCCGCTGCTGATCATGGTCAAGCTCGACCAGTACGACTACACCGGCGCGACCGCCATCGGCGTGCTGATGCTGGTGGTTTCCTTCATCCTGCTGCTGCTGATCAACCTGCTGCAGCGCCGCATCGAAACCCCTTGA
The DNA here is from genome assembly GCF_052112345.1 of Pseudomonas sp. SAS7. Taxonomy (NCBI): domain Bacteria; kingdom Pseudomonadati; phylum Pseudomonadota; class Gammaproteobacteria; order Pseudomonadales; family Pseudomonadaceae; genus Pseudomonas; species Pseudomonas sp. SAS7. The sequence goes on from NZ_JBEGGO010000002.1 coordinate 348,600, forward strand.
AGGAGGCCGGCATGTCCAGTTCATCCCTGAGTGCAAGCGCCGCCGCCAACGCCGCCCGCCGTGGCAGTGCTACGTCGCGGCGCATTCTTATCGGCCTTGGCTGGCTGGTGTTCGCCCTGTTCCTGCTGCTGCCGCTGGTGATCGTGGTGTCGCAGGCGCTGAAGAACGGTTTTGGCACCTTCTTCGAGGCGATCTTCGAGCCTGATGCCTTGTCGGCGCTGAAGCTGACCCTGCTCGCCGTAGCCATTTCGGTACCGCTGAACCTGGTGTTTGGTGTCAGCGCCGCCTGGTGCGTGAGCAAGTACACCTTCCGTGGCAAAAGTATCCTGGTCACCCTGATCGACCTGCCGTTCTCGGTGTCGCCGGTAATCGCCGGCCTGGTCTACGTGCTGATGTTCGGCGCACAGGGCCTGTTCGGGCCCTGGCTGCAGGACCATGACATCCAGATCGTCTTCGCCCTGCCGGGCATCGTCCTGGCAACCATCTTCGTCACCGTGCCGTTTGTGGCCCGTGAGCTGATCCCGCTGATGCAGGAGCAGGGCACGCAAGAAGAGGAGGCCGCGCGCCTGCTCGGTGCCAATGGCTGGCAGATGTTCTGGCACGTGACCTTGCCCAACATCAAATGGGGCCTGATCTATGGCGTGGTGCTGTGTACTGCACGGGCCATGGGCGAGTTTGGCGCGGTGTCGGTGGTGTCGGGCCACATTCGTGGCGTGACCAACACCTTGCCGCTGCACGTAGAGATCCTCTACAACGAGTACAACCACGTCGCAGCCTTCAGCGTGGCCAGCCTGTTGCTGATCCTGGCGCTCTTCATCCTGCTGCTCAAGCAGTGGAGCGAGAACCGTATTAACCGCCTGCGCCACAGCGCCGCGGAGGAATGATTCATGTCGATCGAAGTTCGTAATGTCAGCAAGCGCTTCAACAGCTTCCAGGCCCTGAACAACATCAACCTGGACATCAACAGCGGCGAGCTGGTGGCGCTGCTGGGCCCGTCCGGCTGTGGCAAGACCACCCTGTTGCGCATCATCGCCGGCCTGGAAACCCCGGACCAGGGCAAAATCGTGTTCCATGGCGAGGATGTTTCCGGCCACGACGTGCGTGACCGCAACGTCGGGTTCGTATTCCAGCACTACGCGCTGTTCCGCCACATGAGCGTGTTCGACAACGTCGCCTTCGGCCTGCGCATGAAGCCCAAGGGCGAGCGCCCGAGCGAGAGCAAGATCGCCGAAAAAGTGCACGAGCTGCTGAACATGGTGCAGCTGGACTGGTTGTCCGACCGCTACCCGGAGCAACTGTCTGGCGGCCAGCGCCAGCGTATCGCCCTGGCCCGCGCCTTGGCAGTGGAGCCCAAGGTGCTGCTGCTGGACGAGCCATTCGGTGCGCTGGACGCCAAGGTGCGCAAGGAGCTGCGCCGCTGGCTGGCGCGGCTGCACGAGGATATCAACCTGACGTCGGTGTTCGTCACCCACGACCAGGAAGAGGCCATGGAAGTGGCTGACCGCATCGTGGTCATGAACAAGGGCGTGATCGAGCAGATCGGCTCGCCGGGCGAGGTGTACGAGCAGCCGGCCAACGATTTCGTCTACCACTTCCTGGGCGACTCCAACCGCCTGGCTGTGAGCGAAGGGCACCATGTGCTGTTCCGCCCGCACGAGGTGTCGCTGTCGCGGCATGAGACCGAAGGGCACCATGCTGCCGAGGTGCGGGATATCCGGCCGCTGGGCGCTACCACGCGGGTGACCTTGAAGGTGGAAGGGCAGAGCGAGTTGATCGAGGCCGAGGTGGTCAAGGACCATGACAGCCTGACCGGGTTGGCGCGGGGCGAGACCTTGTTCTTCCGGCCGAAGGTTTGGCAGAAGGTGGCGGATATCTGAGCCGCCCTTGATGATGAAAAAGCCCGGGCTTGGTTCCGGGCTTTTTTTTTGCCTGACGGATTGCCGGGGCTGCTTTGCAGCCCATCGCGGCACAAGGCCGCTCCCACAGGGAACTGCAACCTCATGCCTTACGCGAATATTTTGCATGCCCCCAATGCATCGCGTTTAACCCCGACAGCCGCAGCCCGCGCAGTTCGTGGCTTCCACGCCCTTCCTGGAAAACAATATTCAATTCAGTTCTAACCATAATTTTAAACATTACTTTAAGAGATAAGCCTCTGGCCCCGATGATTCAGCCACACACCTGAATCGAGACCCCAGGAGTTTGATCAATGGGTAATGTCCAGTCGGCCGTTCGGGCCTACGACCAGCCATGGCGCCCGGCCCCGGGTGACCTGGTCGAGCTTGGACGCACGCTTCGCCTCCCGCTTGGCCAGCTGCGCCTGCAACGCACGCCCGTCAGCGGGCTCAAGCGCCGCGACAAGCTGGTGTTGGGCCTGCTGGTGCTGGTGCTGCATGGCGCTGCAGCGTACTGGGTCAGCCAGGCGCCAACGCCCGAGCTGCCAGTGGTGCCACCACAGGTGCCACCCATGACCATCGAGTTCGCAGCGCCTGCACCACCTGTGGTCGAGCCGCCGCCAGCGCCCGCACCGCCTGTGGTCGAGCCGCCACCGCCACCACCGGTGGTCGACGAACTGGCCGCCAAGCCCAAACCCAAGCCAAAGCCCGTGCCAAAGCCGGTGGTTAAGCAAGCGCCCAAGCCACAGCCCAAGCCTGTCGAGGCACCACCGCCAGCGCCGGTGGCCGCCCCCGCACCGCCTGCGCCAGCGCCACCCGCGCCGGCCCCGGTAACCCCGGCATCGGCCAACGCCGCGTACCTGAAGAACCCGGCACCGGAATACCCGCAAATGGCCCAGCGCCGTGGCTGGGAAGGCACCGTGCTGTTGCGCGTAGAGGTGCTGCCAAGCGGCAAGCCCGGGCAGATCCAGGTACAGAAAAGCAGTGGCCGTGACGCCCTCGACGCTGCCGCGCTGGCCGCGGTCAAGCGCTGGAGCTTCGTACCCGCCAAGCAGGGCGACGTGGCCCAGACCGGCTGGGTCAGCGTGCCGATCGATTTCAAGCTTCGCTAACTATTTCGCAGAACACAGGAAGACACCATCATGAGCCTGCTGGCATCCCCCCTCGAATCCGTTGAAAGCGCAGTCATCTGGCTGCTGGTCGGTTTCTCTGTCGTCACCTGGGGCCTGGCCCTGGTCAAGGTTGCGCAGTTCGTGCGGCTGAAAAACCAGGACAAGCGCTTCCACAAGCAGTTCTGGGCTGCCTCCAGCCTGGACTCGGCCGCCGAACTCAGCCATGAGCTGCCCGGCCCGGCTGCCCGCGTTGCCCAGGCCGGGTACGCCGCGATTGCCGTTGGCGAGACTCAGGCCAATGACCTGAGCCACGCCATCAACCACCAGGACCGCCTGGAGCGCGCCCTGCGTCAGCAGATCGTGCGTGAGCGCCGCTCGCTGGAAACCGGCCTGGCGGTGGTCGCCAGTATCGGTAGCACCTCGCCCTTCATCGGCCTGTTCGGTACCGTGTGGGGCATCATGGAAGCGCTCAAGGGCATCAGTGCGGCCGGTTCCGCCAGCCTGGAAACTGTTGCTGGGCCCATCGGTGCGGCACTGGTGGCTACCGGTGTGGGTATCGCCGTCGCGGTGCCTGCTGTGCTGGTGTACAACTACTTCCTGCGTCGCCTCAAGCTGACCGCTGCCGACCTGGATGACTTCGCCCACGACTTCTACAGCTTGGCGCAGAAGAGTGCGTTCCGTGTGCTGGTGCACCCTGCTGTGCAAAAAGCCCAGGCTGGTTTCACCCAGCCAGTGAAGGAGGCGTCCTGATATGGCCTTTTCGACCCAGGACAGCGACGAAGTCCTCAGTGAAATCAACGTCACGCCTTTGGTAGACGTCATGCTGGTGCTGCTGGTGGTGTTCATCGTCACCGCGCCGCTGCTGACCAACGCCATCCCTATCAACCTGCCCAAGACCGAGGCCGTGGCCCCGGTGGAGCAGAAGGACCCGCTGGTGGTCAGCATCGACGGAGAAGGCAAGCTGTTCATCAACAAGGACCAGATCCAGCCCGATTTGCTGGAAACCAACCTCAAGGCTGCCAAGGACAAGGATGCGGACGTGCGCGTGCAGCTGCAGGCCGATGACGGCGTGAACTACGGCGAAGTGGCGCGGGCCATGGCAGCCATCGAACGTGCGGGGATCAGCAAACTGGCGGTGATAACCGCGCGCTGATACCTGCAAAACCTCTTCAGGCAAGTGATTCTCGCAAGTGCGTTGGGGCCATATCTCTTGGCAGGGGATGGCCCTTTTTTTTGCCCGGGTACTTCGCGTTCCCTGTAGGAGCGGCCTTGTGTCGCGATGGGCCGCAAAGCGGCCCCGAAACCTGCACCCCGCATATTCCTGATAGACCGCATTCGCTGGGTTTGGGGCCGCTTTGCGGCCCATCGCGACACAAGGCCGCTCCTACAGGGGGCCGTGCCTGGAACAAGAATTTGGTTATTAATAAATAGCTTCTTATTCCTTTACGAATATAACTCCCTCCCTATACTTGTCTCCAAGCACGCAAACTTACTGGAGGCGTCCCCATGCGCAATGAGTCAATTCGTTACCTGATTGTGCCGGGCTGGCAAGGATCGCCAGACAACCATTGGCAAAGTCACTGGCAGCGCACCCTGCCCAATAGTGCGCGGGTCGAGCAGCACGACTGGCTCACCCCGCAACGGCAGGACTGGGTGCAGGCGCTGGAACAGGCGATTGCCGCCGAGCGTTCGCCGGTGATCCTGATTGCTCACAGCCTTGGCTGCATCACGGTCGCCCATTGGGCCGCGCAGGCCAGCCCGGCCTTGCGGCGCAGGGTGCGGGGTGCACTGCTGGTAGCGCCGGCAGACGTCGAGCGGCCCACCTGCGCGCCAGCGCTGCGTAACTTTGCGCCGATCCCGGCCGAGGCGCTGCCGTTCCCCAGCCAGCTAGTCAGCTCGGACAACGACCCGGCCGTGAGCGTACCGCGGGCACTGTACCTGGCCCAGGCCTGGGGCGCCGAAGCGGGGTTGCTGAGCAATGCCGGGCACATCAACGTCAAGTCCGGCCATGAGCGTTGGGAACAAGGCTTCGCCTACTTGTATCGCTTGCAGAGCCGGGTCGAGCAGCGCGCACTGCGTCGCGCCTGATAGGCCTTAGCGTTTTCCGTTTACCTGACGCCCGGCCAATGAAGGCCTGGGGCGGGAGTTCGTCATGACGTTTCAAAACCCGTTTGGCCAGCCACTGCTGACCTTCCCCGAGCTGGACAAGAGCCCCCTGAGCATCCGTGCCAAGGCCCTGGTGTTCATCGACCCGCGTTCGCAGCAGTTGCGCGAAGACCTCGAGCGCCTGGCGCCGCAACCTTTGCCTGTGCTGATCCGTGGCGAAACCGGCACCGGCAAGGAGCTGCTGGCCCGGCAGATCCACCGTGCCAGCGACCGTGGCGGGCTGTTCGTGTCGGTCAACTGCGCAGCCATCAGCCCCACTTACGCCGATGCCGAGCTGTTCGGCTACAGCGCCGGCAGCCAGGGCGGTACGGCCAGCAGCCGCGCCGGCTGGTTCGGTTCGGCCAACGGCGGCACGCTGTACCTGGACGAGATTGCCGACTTGCCGCTGGCAATCCAGGGCAAGCTGCTGGCGGCCCTGGAAAACCGCGAGGTCACCCGGGTGGGCGCGCAGCAGCCACAGCCGGTGGATGTCCGCCTGGTCGCCGCCACCAGCATCGACCTGGCGCGGGTGGTACGTGCGGGGCGCTTCAACGAGCGCTTGTACCAGTACCTGCGCGAGGGCGCGCTGGAACTGCCGCCGCTGCGCGAGCGGCCGGGCGATATCCTGCCGCTGGCCGAGTACTTTGTGGGTATCTACAGCGTGCGTCTGCAGCGGCCTGTGCCGTTGGTAAGCGAGGCTGCGCAGCAGGTGCTGGAAGCGCATTTCTGGCCCGGCAATACCCGCGAACTGGAGAACGTCATCCACTTTGCCTTGCTGGTGAATGACAGCGAAGAGATCCAGCCAGAAGACCTCGACTTGCCCAACACCGCGCGCTAGACATCGCTCATAAGCAAAGTGGCTGGTGGCAGTTTGATTTTGGAATAAGCAGCTAAGTAAAAGATATTGTTACGGAATAAAAAATCTAGGTATTGTCCGCTTCACGCCCGCTGGTGAACCGGTTGGGCAACCGATTCGCCATCGCCGATGGCCCAGATTCAGAACAAGGACCACCATGAAGAAGACCCTGCTGACCACCGCCCTGGCCGCTGCCCTGTCGTTCTCCGGCCTGGCCGCCGCTGCCGAGAAACTGGTGGTTGCCGCTACCCCGGTACCGCACGCCGAAATCCTTGAACTGATCAAGCCGACCCTGGCCAAAGAGGGCGTGGACCTGCAGATCAAGGTCTTTACCGACTACGTACAGCCGAACGTGCAGGTAGACCAGAAGCGTCTGGACGCCAACTACTTCCAGACCCTGCCCTACCTGAAGAGCTTCAACGAAGGTAAAGGCACCCACCTGGAAACGGTCATTGGCGTACACGTCGAACCCTTCGGTGGCTACTCGAAGAAGATCAAGAACCTGTCCGAGCTGAAGGAAGGCGCTACCGTTGCCATCCCTAACGAAGGCAGCAACAGCGGCCGCGCCCTGATCCTGCTGCAGAAGGCTGGCCTGATCACCCTGAAAGACCCGAAGAATGCCCTGGCCACCCCCAAGGACATCGCCGAGAACCCGAAAAAGCTGAAGTTCCGCGAGCTTGAGTCGGCCATGCTGCCGCGTGTGCTGGACCAGGTCGACCTGGACATGATCAACACCAACTACGCCCTGGAAGCCGGCCTGAACCCGGCCAAGGATGCGCTGGTGATCGAAGGTGCCGACTCGCCGTACGTGAACTTCCTGGTTGCCCGCCCGGACAACAAGGACAGCGACGCCATCCAGAAACTGGCCAAGGCCCTGACCAGCCCGGAAGTGAAGGAATTCATCGCCAAGAAGTATCAGGGCGCTGTACTGCCGGCGTTCTGATTCGCTTGCGATACACTGCATAACCCAACGCCGACACCCCTGTGTCGGCGTTTTCATTTCCGGGATCATGCATTTGGGTGAGATGCGATCCCCCTGTAGGAGCGGCCTTGTGTCGCGAAAGGGGTGCGAAGCGCCCCCAGGATGTTTGCGTTAAACCTGCCATCGCCGGGGCCGCTTTGCGGCCCTTTCGCGACACAAGGCCGCTCCTACAAAGGGCGTGTTTGCCTGTACTATGCATATGCAATAAAGATATTTATTAAAAATTTTTTAGATCATTAAAGTCTAGCAATCGTGCCCCCGCGCACCCTGCAGACTTGCTCTACCCATGACCCTCGACACCGCATTCATCCTCAGCACGCTACCCGCCTTCCTCAAGGCCGTGGGCGTGACCTTGCAGGTAGGCCTGATCGCCATTGCCGCCTCGCTACTGGTCGCCCTGGTCAATGCCACCCTGCTGGTACTCCGCACCCCCTACCTGTGGCGCCTGGTCAAAGCCTACGTGGAGCTGGCCCGCAACACGCCGCTGCTGATCCAGCTGTTCTTCGTCTACTTCGCACTGCCGAGCCTGGGCCTGAAGATTTCCGGTTTTTCCGCTGCGATCATCACCATGACCTTCATGGGCGGTGCCTACCTCACCGAAGTGTTGCGGGCAGGCATCGAAGCCGTGCCGCGTGCCCAGCTTGAGTCCGGGCGCTCCATCGGCCTGTCCGAGGGCCAGCTGCTGCGTCATGTGGTGCTGCCCCAGGCCGGGATCCTCAGCCTGCCGGCACTGTTCGCCAATTTCATCTTCCTGCTCAAGGAAACCACCGTGGTGTCGGCGGTGGCCGTGCCGGAAATCCTCTACACCACCAAGAACTACATCGCGCTGTACTACAAGACCTACGAAATGCTCACCGTGCTGACCCTGCTCTGCGTGCTGCTGTTCCTGCCGCTGTCGTTGCTGCTGCGCTATGTGGAAAGGAGGCTGCAACATGGCCAGTTCGGGATTTGACCTGTTGCTGCAGGCGCTGCCGCAGCTGGCCGGCGGCGCCGCGCAGACCTTGGCCATCTCGGCGCTGGGCATTCTGTTCGCAACGCTGGGTGGCGTGCTGTACGGCGTGCTGGCAACCCTGGGCAACCGTGCCCTGAACATCGCCTTGCAGGTGTACCTGGAGCTGTTCCGCGCCATCCCGGTGCTGGTCTGGCTGTACCTGGTGTTCTTCGGCCTGCCGATCTTCTTTGCCCTGAGCATCCCCAGCTTCTGGTGCGCCGTGCTGGTACTGGCGCTGTGGGGCGCCAGCGAGGTAGGCGAGGTGGTGCGCGGTGCACTGGCCTCGCTGCCGCGGGGCCAGCGCGAGGCCGGGTTGTCGATCGGCCTGGCCGGCTGGCAGCTGTATGGCTACGTGCTGCTGCCGCAGGCGCTCAAGCGCATGACCCCACCGACTATCAACATCTACACGCGGATCATCAAGACCAGCTCGCTGGCGGTGCTGATCGGCGTGGTCGAGGTGATCAAGGCCGGCCAGCAGATCATCGAACGCACCTACGAATCGGTGCTGATCTACGGCGCCTTGTTCCTGTTCTTCTTCATCGTCTGTTATCCGCTGTCCGCCGCTTCGCGCGTGCTGGAACGCCGTTGGGCACACTCATGAGCGCATTGATCGAATTCCAGGGTTTCAACAAGTTTTTTGGCGAGCAACAGGTGCTCAAGGACGTCGACCTCAAGGTGGCGGCCGGCGAAGTGGTGGTCATCCTCGGCCCCAGCGGTTGCGGCAAGAGCACGCTGCTGCGCTGCCTCAATGGCCTGGAGCAGGCCCACAGCGGCCACCTGCGGCTGGCCGGGCAAGAGCTGCTTGACCCGCGCACCGACTGGCGCGACGTTCGCCAGCGGGTGGGCATGGTGTTCCAGAGCTACCACCTGTTCGGCCACATGAGCGTGATCGACAACCTGCTGCTCGGCCCGCTCAAGGTGCAAAAACGCGAACGAGCCGAAGCGCAGGCCCAGGCCGAGGCGCTGCTGGCGCGGGTCGGCCTGCTGGACAAACGCGACGCCTTCCCCCGGCAATTGTCCGGGGGCCAGCAGCAGCGCATCGCCATCGTGCGCTCACTGTGCATGAACCCCGAGGTGATGCTGTTCGACGAGGTTACCGCCGCCCTCGACCCGGAAATGGTCAAGGAGGTGCTGCAGGTGATTCAGGGCCTGGCCCGCGACGGCATGACCCTGCTCATTGTTACCCACGAAATGGCCTTCGCTCGCGCGGTGGCCGACCGCATCGTGTTCATGGAGGCCGGCAGGATCCTTGAACAGGGCGACCCCGAGAGCTTCTTCACCAAACCGCAGACCGCACGCGCGCAGCAGTTCCTGGAGAAATTCTCCTTCGTAGAAAGCCTGCCAAAGACACTGCACAAGGAACTGTCATGAAAACTGCCAACCTCACCAAACTGCTGGCGCCGTTGTTCGGCCTGGCCCTGCTGGCCGGCTGCAACAAGGCCGAAGAACCGCCCAAGCCGGCAGCGGCATCGCCAGCCACCAGCTACCTGGAAACCATCAAGGCCCGCGACAAGCTGATTGTCGGGGTGTTCACCGACAAGCCGCCGTTCGGCTTCGTCGATGAAAAAGGCCGCTATGTGGGCTTTGACACCGACATTGGCCGGCGCCTGGCCAAGGACCTGCTGGGTGATGAAAACAAGGTCGAGTTCGTGGCCGTGGAACCGGCCAGCCGTATTCCGTTCCTGCAGAGCGACAAGGTCGACCTGATCCTCGCCAACATGACTGTGACCCCGGAGCGCAAGGAAGCGGTGGACTTCACCAACCCCAACCTGCGCGTTGCCGTGCAGGCCATCGTGGCGGATGGCAGCCCGGTACAGAAGCTCGACGACCTGGCCGACAAGACCATCATCGTCACCACCGGCACCACGGCAGATATCTGGCTGACCAAAAATCACCCTGACTGGAAACTGCTCAAGTTCGAGAAGAACAGTGAGTCGCTGCAAGCCCTGGCCACCGGCCGTGGCGATGCCTATGCCCAGGACAACCTGATCCTGTTCAGCTGGGCCAAGCAGAACCCGGGTTTCCGCGTGCTGCCTGAGCTGCTGGGTGACGAAGCGCCGATTGCGCCGGCGGTGAAGAAGGGCAACACCGAGCTGCGTGACTGGGTGAATGCCGAGCTGGCCAAGCTTGGGGAAGAGAAGTTCTTGCTGAAACTGTATGACCAGTATGTGCGCAAGGAACTGAGCGATGACACCAAGCCGGAAAGCGTGATTGTCGAAGGCGGCAAATGGCAGGGCTGACAGTGTGATTGGGGCCGCTTTGCGGCCCATTCGCAGCACAAGGCTGCTCCTACAGGATTGCGCGGTCCTGTGTAGGAGCAGCCTTGTGCTGCGAATGGGCTGCAAAGCAGCCCCATCGATCACCCGCCCGGTACCAGCCTCAGGGTACTTTGCGCCGGTATCACCCCCATCTGCGCCCGCTGATACTCTCCCTGCACATACCCCTTCGCTTGGTCCGCATAATACCTGTCGAACGGCACGCCACTCTGGCCGACCGGGTTGATGGTCAGTGCCTGCCCGGCATCGGCAAAGTCGATCAGCCGGCGGGTCGATGGCCCATAGGTGACCGGCCATGGCGCCGGGCCGATCTTCGCTGAGAGGTTGTTCGGCACTTCATGGGTACCGGGTGCGGCGAACGGCCCGACGTTGAACAGCAGGTTCAGCGGCTTTTTCACCCCCAGCGGGTGGTTGTGGGTCAGGGTATGCGCCTTGCCCCATTGCCAGCTGGCCGGGTCGCTGCCCAGGGTGTCACGCAGGTGCTTCAAGCTGTGCTGCCAAGCTGTGCGCACGACTGCGGTACGGTCGGTACGCTGGTTGCCACCGCGGGTGTTCCACCAGGGTGAATCGGCATCCGCCGCCAGGCGCGGCAAGGCGGCATCGATGGCGCGGGTGCTGATCAGTACCGGGAACCACGTGTCACCCAGTTCGTCATGCAGGGCAGCAAATGCCAGTTCGTAGAGGAACTGGTTGAACAGCGTGGCGCTGGTCGAGTCCAGCGGGTAGTCGCCGCGCCAGGCAGCCAGCTGCTCGACCAGTTCCTTCTCTTCGTCACCTTCGGCCACCGCGCGCAGCGTTGCCAGCAGCGGGGCTAGGGTGCGCGGGCCATGGTCGCTGGCGGTGTCCAGCTGCAGTGCCTGGCTGTTCTGCGTGTCCCATTTCACCTCAGGGTTGGCCAGTTGGCGGTCGAGCTGGCGGCCACGGTCGGGCAAGTTGTAGTAGCCCGGTATCGGCAACGCTGCCGGGGGCTGGTAGTTGGCCGAGACGATGTAGCCGCGCGCCGGGTTTTCCTGTTGTGGGTTGGCGTTGAAGGGGTAGAACCCGAGCTTGTCGGCCTGCGCGCTGGCACCGTCGAGTATGAACGCGGGGTCGACGCCGTCTGGGCGGATTGGCAGCTTTGCCGCCGCCCACCAGCCGATATCGCCACGGGTATTGGCCCAGACAAAGTTCAGCCCCGGCGAGTGAACCTTGGCAGCGGCTTCGCGCATCTTGCCCAGGGTATCGGCACGGTTGAGCTGGTAAAAGCCTTCGAGGATCGGGTTTTCGGTTTCCAGAAACGCCCACCACATGGCGATTGGCGTGGGCCCGGCCGTGGCGCCCAGCACGTCGTTGACGATTGGGCCATGGGGCGAGCGGCGCAGGCTGAGGGTGACCGGCGCTTCGCCTTTCACCGCAATCTGCTGTTCGGTCTTTTCCAGCGCCTGCCATTTGCCGTCGACCATGACCTGGTTGGCGTCGGCTGGGTTGGTGCGCTCGGCGATCAGGTCGACGTCGTCGTTCTGGAACATGGTCAGGCTCCAGCCGAAGTCGCGGTTATGGCCCAGCAAGGCGAACGGGTTGAGCGCCTGGAAGTAGCCATACAGGTTGAAGCCGGGTGCCGACAGTTCGGCCTCGTACCACACCGCTGGCACCGCGAAGCCGATGTGCGGGTCGCCGGCCAGCAGCGGCTTGCCACTGCGGGTGTGGCTGCCGGCCACCGCCCAGGCGTTACTGCCTTCGAACTGCGGGATACCGGCGTCGCCCAGTGCTTCGTGACTGAGCCGGGCAAGTGCCTCCAGGCTTTGCCAGTCGGCAGCCGCCAGTGGCGTGCCCAAGGCGCCTTCGGGTTGCCAACCGAGGTCGAAGATGTTCAGGTATTCAGGCCCTAGTTGGTCGCGGATGTAGGTAAGCGCGGGCTCGGTGCGAAACGCGGCCGCGAAGCTGTAGGCCAGGTAACCGGCGATACTCAGGGTGTCTTCGGCGGTGAACGGGCGCGGGGTGATGCCGAGCAGGTCGAACTCCATGGGCTTGGCATGGCTGGCCTGCCAGCTGTTTACCCCGTCGAGGTAGGCTTGCAGGGCCTGCCAGGCAGGTGATTGCGGGTCCTGACGCTTGGCCATCAGTGCGGCCTGTTCGCGAATGCGCAGGCTGCGGAACAGGGTATCGGTGGGCAGCAGCTTGTCGCCCAGCACTTCTGCCAGCTCGCCACGGGCAAGGCGGCGCAGGATCTCCATCTGGAACAGCCGGTCCTGGGCATGCACATAGCCCAGGGCGCGATACAGGTCTGGCTCGCTCTGCGCCTGCAGGTGCGGCACGCCGCGGCCGTCGTAGCGCACACTGACCGGCGCTTGCAGGCCGGCCATCGCCACCTCGCCCTCGCGTTGTGGCAGTTTGCCCTGCACGTACCAGTAACCGGCTCCAGCGGCCACGGCCACAACCACGGCCAACAGGGTCAGGCTGCGCTTCATGCAGACTCCTTGTGCGTTCAAGCAAAAAATGTGGTCCGATCATCGGCGGATTCGCGAACAGAGCATAGCCCCAGGAAGGAGTTTCCATGTCCCTCAGCGAAAAACAGAAAATGCTGGCCGGCCAGCTCTACCACGCTGGCTGCCCGCAGCTACAGGCCGAGCAGATCGCCAACAAGCACTGGATGCACCGTTACAACAGCAGCGTCGAACTGCTCAACGATGCCCGTCACGGGCTGTTGGCCGAACACTTCAATGAAGTTGGCGCAGGCGCGGTGATCCGCCCGCCGTTCTATTGCGACTACGGCTACAACATCAGCGTCGGTCGCAATACCTTCATGAACTTCAACTGCGTGATCCTTGACGTGGTACAGGTGCGTATCGGCGACGATTGCCAGATCGGCCCGAACGTTCAGATCTACACCGCCGACCATCCGCTCGACCCCGAGGTGCGACGCAGCGGGCTGGAGAGCGGGCGGCCGGTGACCATCGGCAACAACGTGTGGATTGGCGGTGCGGCGATCATCCTGCCGGGGGTGACCATTGGCGACAACGCCGTGGTGGGCGCCGGCAGTGTGGTGACCCGGGATGTGCCGGCGGGTGCGACGGTGGTGGGTAACCCGGCGCGGGTGCGTCAGCCCGCCCAAGGGCAGTAGCAGCCCACTGCCAGGGTATTGGAAGCGCTGACCTGGCGGCCGTCGAGCAGGGCCTTGAGAATCGGCTCGATGAAGCTGTTGCTGGCGTTGCACACAGCGCCTTCGCTGTATGGGCCAAAGTAGGCCAGGCGGCCTTGTCGGTCCCAGATGGCCACGGCCGGGGAGGCGGGCAGGTGCTCGCTGCCCGGCAGGTTGGCGATGGGCTTGAGGGCGGTGAGGTTGGCGGGCAGTTGGCCATGGCTGCCGGGCTTTTGCAGCACGTGGAAGGTAACGCCGTGGCCTGCGAACTGGCTGATCAGGTCGCCCAGGTGTTGCTGGTTGCCGACATTGCACGGGCACGCCGGGTCCCAGAAATGCACTACACGAACCGGGCCGGGGCCGGCCAGTCCGGCAGGCAGTTGCAGCTGGCTGCCGTCGAACAGCGTGGTCTGGTTGTCGAACGGGCGCAGGTAGCGGGCCTGGAAGGTGGTATAGGCCTGCCAGAGGATGACGGCGCCGACCATGAGGGCGAGAGCCATGCACAGTGGTTTGATGATCCGAGTCTTCATGAAGGTTCCGCGACCCCCTGTAGGAGCGGCCTTGTGTCGCGATAGGGCCGCACAGCGGCCCCGGCAATATCAGCGTGGTGCAGAAATCCCGGGGGCGCTTCGCACCCCATCGCGACACAAGGCCGCTCCTACAGGGGATCGATGGTTGATGTTCGATGGTGAGCAAGCTTGCCATGGCGCGAGCCAGAGCTGAATATCCCAGATCAATACTTGCTTCGCTGTGGATGTACCCGATGCCCGCTGCCTTTCACCCCGACCGCCTGCGCGCCAGCCTGGCGCCATTCACCGCTCGCCAGCTGCTGTCGGCGCAAGCGCAGGATTATCAGCGCTTCTATGGCCTGAACCTGCCGGCACATAGCTGGCTCGGCGGTTTCCAGGCGGCGGGCTTCGACCTGGTCGGGCAGGCCTGGTTGCCTGACCAGCCAACCGCGACACTGTTCCTGCTGCACGGCTACTACGACCACATGGGCCTCTACCGGCATGTGATCGAGTGGGCACTCAAGCAGGGTTTCGCCGTGATCAGCTGCGACCTGCCCGGCCACGGCCTGTCCAGCGGGGAGCGGGCCAGCATCAGCGATTTTGCGGTGTACCAGCAGGTGCTGGAGGCCCTGTTCGAACAGGCACGCTTGCTGCAACTGCCGTGCCCCTGGCACCTGTGCGGGCAGAGCACGGGCGGCGCCATTGCCGTGGACCATTTGCTGCATCAGGGCGCGCGCAGCCCGGTCAACGGTCAGGTCATCCTGTTGGCACCGCTGGTGCGGCCGTGTTCCTGGCGTTGGTCGAAGTTCAGCTACCGGGTGCTGCGGCATTTCGTCAACGGCATCGAGCGGCGCTTCAGCGAAAACACCAACGACCCGGCATTCCTGCCGTTCCTGGAGGCCGACCCGCTGCAACCGCGTCGCTTGCCAACCGCCTGGGTGGGCGCATTGATCGCCTGGGTCAAACGCATCGAGGCCGCGCCGCGTAGCGCGCGGCGGCCGTTGATCGTGCAGGGGGAGGCCGATGGCACGGTGGACTGGCCCTACAACCTCGAAGTGCTCAAGGCCAAGTTTGCCGAGCCGCAGATCCTGATGCTGCCCGAAGCGCGTCACCATCTGGCTAACGAGCTACCGGGCATCCGCCAGCGCTACTTCGACTTCATCGACCAGCGCCTGGGCTGATCACTTCAGGTCGTTGGCGCTCTGGCCAACTGCCAGGCCGGCACGCACAGCGGCCAGGGCCGCCTGGTAGTAGGCTTTGCCGTCGGCCGACTCGGCAAAGGTGGCGAACTGTTCCAGCTCGGCATCGGACAGGTCGCGGTAGACGTACAGCAGCGTGTTGTTGAGGTCTTCGCCAATTTGCCCCATCAGCCGCTGGCGCTGGCCGTCGAGCAGGCCCTGGGCCTGGCCGCCGCCGAACAGGCCGGGGATCATCGAACTGAGGCTATCGGCTGCCACGCCGGCGATAGCCAGGCTCACTTCGGCGCCAGCCTCACGCGCCGGCAGGGCCTGGGCCAGGTGGCCGATGACCAGCAGGCGGTCGTCGCTGGCCTGGATCTTCGGCAGCCCCTTGGCGTTCTTGGCCAGCTCGTCCTTGCGGGTGGCCTTGAGTTCGGCGGCTACCACCTTGCGCCCCAGCGGTGACTGGAAGAACGCCAGGGCCGGGGCCGGGTTGGCCAGGGCGGCGCGCAGCTTTGCCTGGGCACGGCGGTCCACCGCCTGGGCCTGGAAGCGCTGGTTGCTGTTGTTGACCAGCGCCTGGTAGACGGCGGGTGGCAAACTGTTGCGGTAGCGTTCCTGGGCGGCGCTCAGGGCATCGTTGAAGTGGGCGCGCTGGTCGGGCCAGCCGGCGGCCTTGTACAGTTGATCCAGGTTGTCTGCCCAGACAGGCATGGTGCAGATCATCAGCAGAATCAGGGAAAACAGACGGCGCATTCAGGACTCCTGTCGGCAGGTGGCTATTGTCCTTGGCCCGGCGCCGGTTTGTCGAGTTATCCGCGTGTTTCTCGGCCAAGTGGCGCTGTGCGCCGGCATGGCTAATGGATATGATGCGCGCCATGCACATCTCCCCTGAACACCCGATGCTTGCGGCCGTCGTCGACGATCTGGCCACCCATGGCTGGTCCCGGCAGGCACTCTTTCTGCCTGGCGAACTGGTGCGCGCGCTGGCGGCCGAATGCCGGCGGCGTGATGCCGAAGGCGAGCTCAACCCTGCGGGGGTTGGGCGCGGTGTTACCCAGGAGGTGCGCGAAGCCATTCGCGGCGACCAGATCCAGTGGATCGATCCGGGGCAGGACGACGCCTGCGACCAGTACCTGTCGGCCATGGACCAGCTGCGCCTGGCCATCAACCAGGGCCTGTTCCTGGGCCTGGAAGACTTCGAATGCCATTTTGCCCTGTATCCACCGGGGGCGTTTTATCGCCGGCACCTGGACCGCTTTCGCGACGATGACCGGCGCATGGTGTCGGCCGTGCTGTACCTGAATGAAGGCTGGCAGCCGCAGGACGGTGGCCAGTTGCGCATGTTCCTGGCAGACGACGTGGCGCTCGACGTCGAGCCTGTGGCGGGTTGCCTGGTGGTGTTTCTGTCGGGTGAAGTGCCCCACGAAGTGCTGCCGGCCGGCCGTGAACGGTTGTCATTGACGGGTTGGTTCAGGCGACGTGGCAATGACCCGTTCTGATTTGCCCAAGGTGCTGGTCAGCGCCTGCCTGCTGGGGCAGCCGGTGCGCTATGACGGCCGGGCCAGCGGGCACCCGGACCTGTTGCAGCAATGGCAGGCCGAAGGGCGCGTGGTGCCGTTGTGCCCAGAGGTGGCCGGAGGCTTGCCCACCCCGCGCCCGCCAGCGGAGATCCCGGGCGGGCAGGGCGGCGAGGTGCTTGATGGCACTGCACAGGTGCTGACGGTAACGGGCGAAGATGTCAGTGCCGAATTTCTGGTCGGGGCGCAGCTGGCGCTGGAGCTGGTGCGTCGGCATGGCATCCGTGTGGCGGTGCTGAAGTCTGGCAGCCCCTCGTGTGGCAACCGGTTGACCTATGACGGCACGTTCAGTGGGGTGAAGGTGGCGGGGGAAGGGGTGACCACGGCGCTGTTGCGGCGGGCCGGGGTGCAGGTGTTCAGCGAGCTGGAGCTGGAACAGGCGCAGCGGGCTTTGGGGTAAACCTGTATCGGCCTCTTCGCAGCACAAGGCTGCTCCTACAGGGATCGCGTACCCTTGTAGGAGCAGCCTTGTGCTGCGAAGAGGCCGATACAGGCAATAAAAATCTTATTGCCCGGCTGCAGTCTCCTGCACACCCTTGAACCACTTCTGCTCAAGCTCGGCCGTGCGGCCACTGTCTTTCAAGCGTTGCAGCGCATTGTTCACCGCACTTTCAAACGCCGGGTTGTCCTTCTGGAACGGGATCACCAGCTTCTTCTCACCAAACGGCAGGCTCACATCGAGCGGGCCGTCGCCCTTGGGCGCATCACTCGATGGCGTGAGTGCGACGTCGTACTTGCCACTCTCGACACCGCTCAATACGTCGGCAGCCGGGGCTTCTACGAACTCGGCGCGCAAGTCCAGTTCCCTGGCAAGGTCCTGGCCAAACTCGATGTCGAAACCCGTCAGGTGGTCGTCTTGTTTGAACGCGTACGGCGAGTTGTCCGCCTGTACGGCAATGCGCAGTTCGCCCCGGTCGGCGATTTCGTCGATCAGCTCCGCCTGGGCCAATGGACTGATCAGTACTGCCAGCAGTACCCCTATGGTCGAACGCATGATTGCCCCTTTTCTTTTAACAGATGAAAAACTTTCGCCACGGCTTTCTTCCTCGCCGTGATCGAGCGCAGCCTATGACCTTGAAGCCTCGGCATTGTTTAACCCTGACTGAAATATTTCTGTCAGGCAATGTGAACACCTTGGCGATTATTTCAACTAAGGTGAACTACCGTCGCCGCCGGATGAAGGGCGGCGGTCAATAAGTGAATCACAGGAGAAGTGAATGAACAGCCTATTTTCGCGCGCTGCCGTTGCCGGTCTGCTGATGGGAGCGTCGGTTTTCGCCGTTGCTGCGGACGACCTGAAGAGCAAGGAGCCGCCCAAGGATGCCAAGGTCTTCATCGTTTCCCCCGTCGACGGTGCCACGGTCGACAAGACCTTCACCGTCAAGTTCGGCATCGAGGGTATTGCACTCAAGCCTGCGGGTGACCAGACCCCGCACAGCGGCCACCACCACCTGCTGGTGGATGTGGATAAAGACCCCGTGGCCGACATGCCGCTGCCGACCAGCCTGATGCCAGAGGCTGGCACCGCACTGCCAGCGGGCCCGCAAGTGCTGCACTTCGGCAAGGCGCAGACCGAAACCAGCATCACCCTGACGCCAGGCAAGCACACCCTGCAACTGATCCTGGGTGACCAGTATCACGTGCCGTTCAAGCCAAGCGTCGAGTCGAAGAAGATCACTGTTGAAGTGAAATAAAAAAAGGGAGGCCACAATGGCCTCCCTTTTTTTCATGCTGCAAGCAAACTTAGAACAGGACGCGGGAACGGATGGTGCCCTTGACCTGCTGCAGCTTCTCTTGCGCCAGGTCCGAGTACTCGGCGTCGACGTCGATCACCACGTAACCGACTTTCTCGTTGGTCTGCAGGAACTGACCGGAGATGTTGATGCCGTTCTCGGCGAAGACTTTGTTGATCTCGCTGAGCACGCCCGGGATGTTTTCGTGGATGTGCAGCAGGCGGTGCTTGCCTGGGTGGGCCGGCAGGGCCACTTCCGGGAAGTTGACCGAGGACACCGAGGTACCGTTGTCGCTGTACTTGACCAGCTTCTCGGCCACTTCCAGGCCGATGTTGGCCTGGGCTTCGGCAGTGGAACCGCCGATGTGCGGGGTCAGGATCACGTTGTCCAGGCCGCGCAGCGGGCTCTCGAACTCTTCGTCGTTGGAGCGTGGCTCGACCGGGAACACGTCGATGGCGGCGCCGATCAGGTGCTTGTCCTTGATGGCGGCGGCCAGGTGGTCCAGCTCGACCACGGTGCCACGGGCGGCGTTGATCAGGATCGCGCCCTTCTTCATCGCGCGGATTTCCTTCTCGCCGATCATCCACTGGGTGGATGGCAGCTCAGGCACGTGCAGCGAGACGATGTCGGCCAGGCCCAGCAGCTCGTTCAGGCTGGTGACCTGCACCGCGTTGCCCAGTGGCAGCTTGGTCAGCGGGTCGTAGAAGTACACCTGCATGCCCAGGTTTTCGGCCAGTACCGACAGCTGGGTGCCGATCGAGCCGTAGCCGACGATGCCCAGTTTCTTACCGCGGATTTCGAACGAGTTGGCCGCGCTCTTGATCCACCCGCCACGGTGGCAGGAGGCGTTCTTCTCAGGGATGCCGCGCAGCAGCAGGATGGCCTCGGCCAGCACCAGCTCGGCTACCGAACGGGTGTTGGAGTATGGCGCGTTGAACACGGCGATACCGCGCTCGCGGGCAGCTTCCAGGTCGACCTGGTTGGTGCCGATGCAGAAGCAGCCAACGGCTACCAGTTTCTTGGCGCAGTCGAAGATCTCTTCGGTGAGCTGGGTGCGCGAACGGATGCCGATGAAGTGGGCATCGGCGATCTTTTCCTTCAGCTCGGCTTCCGGCAACGAACCAGTGAGGTATTCGATGTTGGTGTAGCCGGCGGCCTTGAGGGTATCGACCGCGTTCTGGTGCACACCTTCAAGAAGAAGGAACCGGATCTTGCTCTTGTCGAGAGAAGTCTTGCTCATCTGCGTAAACCTGTATCCCGGAGAAAAAATGGCGAGGGGTGATGCCAGGCGCGAGGGCAGCCTTAGCATGAACAGCGGGAGGGCTATGCTAGCATACGCGACACAATCTGAGCTTATCCCGACAGGTGAAGAGTGCTCAGGGTGACTATGAATAAGTCGAGAGTTCCAGCGATGACCCACCCCGCTGTTATTGAAGAACTGATGACCCTTGTCGACCCTGGCAAGGTCCTGACCGACCCGGCTTCGCTCGAAGCGTATGGCAAGGATTGGACCAAGCATTACCCCCCGGCGCCCAGCGCCATCGTCTTCCCCAAGACAGTAGAACAGGTGCAGGCCATTGTGCGCTGGGCCAATGCGCACAAGGTGGCCCTGGTGCCATCGGGCGGGCGCACCGGGCTTTCTGCCGGCGCCGTGGCGGCCAGTGGCGAGGTTGTCGTTTCCTTCGATTACATGAACCAGATTCTCGGCTTCAATGCCTTCGACCGTACCGTGGTCTGCCAGCCGGGGGTAATCACCCGGCAGCTGCAAACCTACGCTGAAGAGCAGGGCCTGTATTACCCGGTGGACTTCGCTTCCAGCGGCTCCAGCCAGATTGGCGGCAACATCGGCACCAACGCGGGCGGCATCAAGGTGATTCGCTACGGCATGACCCGCAACTGGGTGGCCGGGCTGAAGGTGGTCACCGGCAAGGGCGAGTTGCTGGAGCTGAACAAAGACCTGATAAAAAACGCCACCGGCTACGACTTGCGTCAACTGTTCATCGGCGCCGAAGGCACGCTGGGCTTCGTGGTCGAGGCCACCATGCGCCTGGACCGTGCCCCGCGCAACCTCACCGCCATGGTGCTGGGCACCCCGGACTTCGACTCGATCATGCCGGTGCTGCACGCTTTCCAGGGCAAGCTTGACCTTACAGCCTTCGAGTTCTTCTCCGACAAGGGCCTGGCCAAGATTCTCGCGCGCGGCGATGTACCCGCCCCGTTCGCGACCGACTGCCCGTTCTATGCACTGCTGGAGTTCGAGGCCAGCACTGAAGAAGTCGCCAACGAAGCGTTGGCCACCTTCGAGCATTGCGTCGAGCAGGGCTGGGTGCTGGACGGGGTGATGAGCCAGAGCGACACCCAGCTTAAAAACCTGTGGAAGCTGCGCGAGTACCTGTCGGAAACCATCTCGCACTGGACGCCCTACAAGAACGACATTTCCGTCACCGTGTCGAAAGTGCCCGCGTTCCTGCGTGATATCGATGCCATCGTCGCGCAGCACTACCCGGATTACGAAGTCGTGTGGTACGGCCACATCGGTGATGGCAACCTGCACTTGAACATCCTCAAGCCCGAACACATGAGCAAGGACGACTTCTTTGCCTCGTGCACCAAGGTCAACAAGTGGGTGTTCGATATCGTCAAGCACTACAACGGCTCGATCTCGGCCGAGCACGGTGTGGGCATGACCAAGCGCGACTATTTAGGCTACAGCCGCTCGCCGGAAGAAATCGCCTGCATGAAGGCAATAAAGGCCGTCTTCGACCCTAACGGCATCATGAATCCGGGTAAGATCTTTTCACCTGAATAAAAAGCAGTATCCAGAGGAGTCGGCCATGAGTTACCAGCACCAGTACGTAGACGGCACGCGCATTCACTTCCCGCTGGGCAAGGTGGTGTGTATTGGCCGTAACTATGCCGAGCATGCCAAGGAACTGGACAACCCGATCCCCACCGAGCCGCTGCTGTTCATCAAGCCGGGCAGCTGCGTGGTGCCGGCCGAGGGCGGCTTCAAGATCCCGGCCGAGCGGGGTTCGGTGCACTACGAGGCCGAAATTGCCGTGCTGCTGGGCAAGCCGCTGTCGACTCATCCGAGCGAGGAAGAGGTGCTGGACGCCATTTCCGGTTATGCCCCGGCGCTGGACCTGACCCTGCGCGACGTGCAGGCCAAGCTGAAAGAGAAGGGCCTGCCGTGGGAACTGGCCAAGTGTTTTGACGGCGCTTGCGTGCTGCCGCCGTTCGTCTCCGCTGCCAGCTTCGAAGACGTGACCGACATCCCAGTGCGCCTGACCGTCAACGGCGAAGTGCGCCAGGACGGCAACAGCGCGATGATGCTGAACCCGATCGTGCCGATGATCCAGTACATGGCGGCGCATTTCTCGCTGCAGGCGGGGGATGTGATCCTCACCGGCACTCCTGCGGGCGTGGGGCCATTCAATGTTGGTGACGAGCTGGTGCTGGAGCTGCCGGGCGTGAGTCGCTTCGAAAGCCGGGTGCTTTAACTCGAAACCGCGTCGCCTGCTTCGCGGGTAAACCCGCTCCCACAGGGATTGCACAGGCCTTGAATACTGTGCTGAACCTGTGGGAGCGGGTTTACCCGCGAAGAGGTCGGTCCTGTTTACTGATTTTTCACACCCTATCCGGATAATGCGCGGACCTACGCCCATTCCCCAGGACACCCGCATGCCATCACCCTCCAGCGCCCCGGCAACTCCCAAGCGTCGCTTCTACCTGCGCTGGCCCTTCGGCCTGGCCGTGGCAGCGGTGATCGGCTATGGCGTCGCGGTGGCCATGCACTGGGATGACCGCGGCGCGCTGTGGCTGAAGGAAGGTTTCGAAAGCACCGCCGAGCGCAGCGAAAGCGTGTGGTTGCCGGACTATCAGGTCGACATCGATGCCAAACCGTTACCGGGCATGGACGATGACGAAGCCTCGGATGTGGCCTTCAACCCGCATACCCGCACCCTGTTCGTGGTCATGGGCAAGAACCCGATCCTGGTCGAGCTGAGCCTGGAGGGCGATGTACTGCGCAAGATCCCGCTCAACGGCTGGAACAACCCGGAGGGCGTCGCGGTGCTGGAAGACGGCAACATTGCCATCACCGACGAGCGCCTGCACGACCTGACCGTGGTCAAGGTAGACGAGAAGACCACGGTGCTGAACCACGACGACTTCCAGAGCCACGACCTGGGCCCGTCGGTCAAAAGCAACAAGGGCTTCGAGGCCATCGCCTGGGACCCGTTGCGTCAGCGCCTGATCATCGGCGAGGAGCGCCCGCCCAAGCTGTACACCTGGAACAGCGATGGCCGCAGCCCGCTCAAGGGGGAGAAGCAGCCGTTGCCTAGCGAAGAACTCGACCTGCGCAACCTGTCTGCACTCGGTGTCGACCCGCGTACCGGCCACTTGCTGGTGCTCTCGGCCGACTCCAACATGCTGCTTGAGCTGGACGAGCAGGGCCAGCAAGTCAGCTTCATGACCTTGCTGGGCGGCTTCAACGGGCTTCAAGAGACCATTCCGCGCGCCGAAGGGGTAGCCATGGACGACAAGGGCAACCTGTACATGGTCAGCGAGCCGGCGCTGTTTTATCGCTTCAAGAAGAACTGACAACATCATCAGAATTGTCTGATGCTGGCATTAAGCTTTGCTTCAGCCGTTAATGGTTAGATTCGCCACCCCCATGTCGAGTCTGCCCCATGCGTCGTCTTGTTCGCCTGCTTCTTGCCCTGGCTGTTATCGGTCTGCTCCTGCTCGGCTGGGCCGGGCAGGAGTTTCGCCTGTTCGAGCGTGGCTGGTTCAACCTCAAGACCTGGTGGCAGCCCGCCGGGCAGAGCATCGGCCTGGACCGCTACCGTGTGGTGGTGGAGGCGCAGCCGGTCGAGGGGCTGGATGACGATATCTCCGCGCTGACCTACGACCCCGACCGCAAAACCCTGTTCACCGTCACCAACGCCCGCTCGGAGCTGATCGAACTGTCGCTGGACGGCCGTATTCTGCGCCGCATACCGCTGACTGGCTTCGGCGACCCGGAGGCCGTGGAATACGTTGGGCCCAACAGCTACGTGATCACCGACGAGCGTCAACAACGGCTGATTCGTGTCCGGCTGGAAGACGACACGATGTTCCTCGATGCCGGTGACGCTGAACAGCTCAGCCTGGGCATTGGCCTGAACGGCAACAAGGGCTTCGAGGGCCTGGCCTACGATTCGGCGGGCAAGCGCCTGTTCGTGGCGAAGGAACGCGACCCGATGCTGATCTACGAGGTGCATGGCTTCCCGCATGACAACCCGGAAAAGCCCTACGCCGTGCATGTGGTGCAGGACCGCAAGCGTGATTCACGGCTGTTTGTGCGGGATCTGTCGAGTTTGCAGTTCGATGAGCGCAGTGGGCATTTGCTGGCGCTGTCGGACGAGTCGCGCCTGGTGCTGGAGCTGGATGTTGAAGGTCGGCCGCTGAGTACCTTGTCGTTGCGCAAGGGCTTCCAGGGGTTGCAGGCAACGGTGCCGCAGGCGGAGGGGATTGCGATGGACGAGGCGGGGACCATCTACCTGGTCAGTGAGCCGAACCTGTTCTATGTATTCAAGCAGCCGGCGGAGTGAGCAGGTGGGGCTGCTTAGCAGCCCATTCGCAGCACAAGGCTGCTCCTACAGGAAATCGCGACCTCCTGTAGGAGCAGCCTTGTGCTGCGAATCGAGGGCAAAGCCCTCGCCGAAGATTACTCGGCCTTCAGGCTCTTCACACCTTCAGCGGTACCCAGCAGCAGCAAGTCCGCCGGCCGCGCCGCGAACAGGCCGTTGGTCACCACGCCAACGATGGCGTTGATCTGCGCCTCCAGCTCCACCGGGTTGGTGATCTGCAGGTTATGCACGTCGAGGATCACATTGCCGTTGTCGGTGACCACGCCTTCGCGGTACACCGGGTCGCCGCCCAGCTTGACCAGCTGACGTGCCACATGGCTGCGCGCCATCGGGATCACTTCGACCGGCAGCGGGAAAGCGCCCAGTACCGGCACCAGCTTGCTGCCGTCGGCGATGCAGATGAAGGTCTTGGCCACAGCGGCGACGATCTTCTCGCGGGTCAGGGCCGCACCGCCGCCCTTGATCAGGTTAAGGTGTGCGTCGCTCTCGTCGGCGCCGTCCACGTAGAACTCCAGCTCGCTGACACTGTTCAGCTCGTAGACCGGGATGCCATGGCCCTTCAGACGCTGGGCGGTGGCTTCAGAGCTGGCGACTGCGCCGTCGAAGGCAGTCTTGTGCTGAGCCAGGGCGTCGATGAAGAAGTTGGCAGTCGAACCGGTACCGACGCCGACGACGCTCTTTTCATCCAGCTTGGGCAGAATGAAGTCGACAGCGGCCTGGGCGACGGCCTGTTTGAGTTGGTCCTGGGTCATGCGGGCTCCGAAAAGGGGCAGGGCGGTTTTCAAAGTTGCCTAGTATAACGGCTTGGGCGGCTTTGCTGTGGTCGCCCGACGTAGCGCTGGGGTAGACTCGCAGCCCTCGTCCCGCGGCCCAGTGATGCTTTCCCGATGCTCGAACAGTACGTCAAGAAGATCCTCACCTCGCGCGTCTATGACGTTGCCGTCGAAACCCCGTTGCAGAGCGCCGGGCAGCTGAGCAAGCGCCTGGGCAACCAGATCTTGCTCAAGCGTGAAGACCTGCAGCCGGTGTTCTCGTTCAAGATTCGAGGGGCGTACAACAAACTGGCCCAGCTGACCCCGCAAGAGCTGGCCCGTGGCGTGGTTACCGCCTCGGCCGGCAACCACGCCCAGGGCCTGGCCCTGGCTGCGCGCGAGATGGGCATCAAGGCCACTATCGTGATGCCCAAGACCACCCCGGAGATCAAGATCGAAGGCGTGCGCTCGCGCGGTGGCAAGGTCGTGCTGCATGGTGACTCGTTCCCAGAGGCGCTGGCTTATTCGCTGAAGCTGGTCGACGAGAAGGGCTTTGTCTACGTCCACCCTTATGACGACCCGCACACCATCGCCGGGCAGGGCACCGTGGCCATGGAAATCCTGCGCCAGCACCCTGGCCAGCTGGACGCGATCTTCGTACCCGTGGGCGGTGGCGGCCTGATCGCCGGTATTGCCGCCTATGTGAAGTACCTGCGCCCGGAAATCAAGGTGATCGGTGTCGAGCCGGACGACTCCAATTGCCTGCAAGCGGCCATGGCGGCCGGTGAGCGCGTGGTGCTGCCACAGGTCGGGTTGTTCGCCGACGGCGTCGCGGTGGCGCAGATCGGCCAGCACACCTTCGATATCTGCCGCCATCATGTGGATGAAGTGGTGACGGTCAGCACCGACGAAATCTGTGCAGCTATCAAGGATATCTACGACGATACCCGCTCGATCACCGAGCCTGCCGGCGCCTTGGGCGTAGCCGGCATCAAGAAGTTCGTCGAGCTGTACGGCGTGACCGGGCAAACCCTGGTGGCGATCGACTCCGGCGCCAACGTCAACTTCGACCGCCTGCGCCACGTGGCCGAGCGTGCCGAGCTGGGTGAGAAGCGCGAAGCGATCATCGCCGTGACCATCCCGGAGCGCCCAGGCAGCTTCAAGGCCTTCTGCGAGGCTATCGGCAAGCGGCAGATCACCGAATTCAACTACCGCAAGCACACCTCCGACGAGGCGCACATCTTCGTTGGCGTGCAGACCCACCCGGAAAACGACCCACGTGCGGCGCTGGTGCAGCATCTGACCGAGCAGGGCTTCCCGGTTACCGATCTGACCGACAACGAGCTGGCCAAGCTGCACATTCGTCACATGGTTGGCGGCCATTCGGCCGGTGCCAGCGATGAAATGGTGTTGCGCTTCGAATTCCCCGAGCGGCCTGGGGCGTTGTTCAACTTCCTCAATAAGCTGGGCGGGCGCTGGAACATCTCGATGTTCCACTACCGCAACCATGGCGCGGCTGACGGGCGCGTGGTGGCGGGCTTGCAGGTGCCGGAGGACGAGCGCCACCTGGTGCCGGCCGCGCTGGCCAAGATCGGCTACCCCTACTGGGACGAGACCGAGAACCCGGCGTACAAGCTGTTCCTGGGCTGAGCGGCTAAGCTTGGCTTATCGCTCAAGGATGTGAAGACATGGAACACCTGACCACCCTCAAGACCCTGCACATCATCGCCACCGCCCTGCTGCTACTGGGCGCCCTGGGCCTGGCGGTGTGGACGGTGCGCGCTCGCCGCAAAGGCGATGCCGAGGCCTACGCCAAGCTGTTGCGCCGGCCGCTGGTGTTCATCTGGCTGGTGATGGGCCTGTGCCTGGTGAGCATGCCGTTTACCGGCTGGTGGCTGGTGCACCTGGTGGGCTGGCCGCTGGGGCAGACCTGGGTGCTGGCGTCCAGCGTCATCTATACCTTCGGCGCCTTTGCCGTGTGGTGGCTGCTGGTGCGGCTGAACCGGCTGCGCAAGGCTGAAGCGGTGGGGCTGCGGTTTACCCTGGCGTTGGCGGTGTTCAGCGGGGTCTGCTTCCTGTCCATTGCCGGGCTGATGGGCGCCAAGCCGGTTTGAGGCCAGGGGAGGGCTTTGCCCTCCATCGCGACACAAGGCCGCTCCTACAGGGGAACGCATATTCCTGTAGGAGCGGCCTTGTGTCGCGATAGGGCCGCAAAGCGGCCCCGGCAATCTCAATCCCTGAGTGAAACCACCGGCCACCCGCGCTTCTCGGCCTCGGCCCGCAGGTTCGGGTCCGGGTCCACCGCCACCGCATGCGTCACCCGTTGCAGCAGCGGCAGGTCGTTCATCGAGTCGCTATAGAAGTAGCTGTCTTCCAGGTCGAAGCCGTTCTCCAGCATCCAGCGTTCCAGCCGTGTCACCTTGCCTTCACGGAAACACGGTATATCGGTACTGCGCCCGGTATAGCGGCCGTCGCGCATCTCGCATTCGGTTGCGAGCAATACCCGTACCCCAAGGCGCCGGGCAATCGGTGCGGTCACGAAACGGTTGGTGGCGGTGATGATCACCAACTGGTCGCCCGCCTCGCGGTGTTGCTGCAGCAAGGCCAGGGCCTTGGGCAGGATGATCGGCTCGATGCAGTCGCGCATGAAGTCGCGGTGCCATTCGTCGAGCTGGGCCACAGGCGTTGCCGCCAGGATCTCCATGGAAAAGGCCAGGTAGGCCTGCAGGTCCAGGGTGCCGTTGAGGTAGTCCTGGTAGAAGCCATCGTTGCGTTGCTTGTAGGCGACCGGGTCGAGAATGCCGCGCTCGCAAAGGTAATCACCCCAGGCATGGTCGCTGTCGCCACCGAGGAGGGTATTGTCCAGGTCGAATAAAGCCAGGCGCATTGCGGTCACTCGCATC
The DNA here is from genome assembly GCF_052112345.1 of Pseudomonas sp. SAS7. NCBI lineage: Bacteria > Pseudomonadati > Pseudomonadota > Gammaproteobacteria > Pseudomonadales > Pseudomonadaceae > Pseudomonas > Pseudomonas sp. SAS7. Next base: position 376,263 of record NZ_JBEGGO010000002.1, read on the forward strand.
AGCTACAGGGTAGGCCCGCAGAATACGGAGTTTTCACGCTGCTGCACATAAGCTTGGCGGGCGCGTTGCTGCGCTCGCAAGCTTTGTGGAACAATGCGGTGACATGCGTTTGCGAGGTTGCTGCCGTGATCGACCCGGATGGTTTTCGCCCCAATGTCGGGATCATTCTCACGAATGATGCCGGGCAGGTGCTATGGGCTCGCCGGATCAACCAGGATGCCTGGCAGTTTCCCCAGGGGGGTATCAACCCTGACGAGACGCCGGAAGATGCCCTGTACCGCGAGCTGAACGAAGAAGTTGGCCTTGAACGCGATGATGTGGAAATTCTTGCCTGCACCCGCGGTTGGTTGCGTTATCGTTTACCCCAGCGACTGGTACGTACCCACAGCCAGCCGCTGTGCATCGGCCAGAAGCAGAAGTGGTTCCTGCTACGGCTGGTCAGCAATGAACAGCGGGTGCGGATGGACCTGACCGGCAAGCCGGAATTCGACGGCTGGCGCTGGGTGAGCTATTGGTATCCGCTGGGCCAGGTTGTGACATTCAAGCGCGAGGTGTACCGACGCGCCCTGAAAGAGCTAGCACCGCGTCTGCTGACGCGCGACTGACGACGGAGTTCGACCCCGAGCCATGCTCAATACGCTGCGCAAGATCGTCCAGGAAGTAAACTCCGCCAAAGATCTCAAGTCGGCGTTGGGGATCATTGTCTTGCGCGTCAAGGAGGCCATGGGCAGCCAGGTCTGCTCGGTCTACCTGCTCGACCCGGAAACCAACCGCTTCGTGCTGATGGCTTCCGAAGGCCTGAACAAGCGCTCCATCGGCAAGGTCAGCATGGCCCCCAACGAAGGCCTGGTTGGCCTGGTCGGTACCCGGGAAGAGCCGCTGAACCTGGAAAACGCCGCCGACCACCCGCGTTACCGCTACTTTGCCGAAACCGGTGAAGAAAAATTCGCCTCCTTCCTGGGTGCACCGATCATTCACCACCGCCGCGTGGTCGGGGTGTTGGTCATTCAGCAAAAGGAGCGCCGCCAGTTCGACGAGGGCGAAGAGGCCTTCCTGGTCACCATGAGCGCCCAGCTTGCCGGGGTAATTGCCCACGCCGAAGCCACTGGCTCGATCCGTGGCCTGGGCCGCCAGGGCAAGGGTATCCAGGAAGCCCGTTTCGTCGGTGTACCTGGCTCGCCTGGCGCTGCCGTGGGCCGCGCGGTGGTGATGCTGCCGCCGGCCGACCTGGAAGTGGTGCCGGACAAGGCCGTCGATGACATCGACGCTGAACTCAAGCTGTTCCAGAACGCCCTTGAAGGCGTGCGCGCTGACATGCGCAAGCTGTCGGCCAAGCTGGCCACCCAGCTGCGCCCTGAAGAGCGCGCGTTGTTCGATGTGTACCTGATGATGCTCGAAGACGCAGCCTTGGGCGGCGAGGTAACCGAAGTCATCAAGACCGGCCAGTGGGCGCAGGGCGCCCTGCGCCAGGTGGTTGGCGAGCACGTCAGCCGCTTCGAGCTGATGGACGATGACTACCTGCGCGAGCGCGCCTCCGACGTCAAGGACCTTGGCCGGCGCCTGCTGGCCTACCTGCAGGAAGCCCGCTCGCAGTCGCTGGTGTATGCCGACAACACCATCCTGGTCAGTGAAGAGCTGACACCGGCCATGCTCGGCGAAGTGCCGGAAGGCAAGCTGGTGGGCCTGGTCTCGGTACTGGGTTCGGGCAACTCCCACGTCGCCATCCTCGCTCGCGCCATGGGCATCCCCACGGTGATGGGCCTGGTCGACCTGCCGTACTCCAAGGTCGACGGTATCGAACTGATTGTCGACGGGTACAAGGGCGAGGTGTTCACCAACCCCAGCGAAGTGCTGCGCAAGCAGTACAGCGAAGTGGTCGAGGAAGAGCGCCAGCTGGCCCAGGGCCTGGATGCCCTGCGCGAACTGCCATGCGTCACCCCCGACGGCCACCGCATGCCGCTGTGGGTCAACACCGGCTTGCTGGCCGACGTGGCCCGTGCCCAGCAGCGCGGTGCTGAAGGGGTAGGCCTGTACCGCACCGAAGTGCCGTTCATGATCAACCAGCGCTTCCCCAGCGAGAAAGAGCAGCTGGCCATCTACCGTGAGCAGCTGGCGGCCTTCCACCCGCTGCCGGTAACCATGCGCACCCTCGACATCGGCGGTGACAAGGCGCTTTCGTACTTCCCGATCAAGGAAGAAAACCCCTTCCTGGGCTGGCGTGGCATCCGTGTCACCCTGGACCACCCGGAAATTTTCCTGGTGCAGACCCGCGCCATGCTCAAGGCCAGCGAGGGCCTGGACAACCTGCGCATCCTGCTGCCGATGATTTCCGGCATCCACGAGCTGGAAGAAGCGCTGCACCTGATCCACCGCGCCTGGGGCGAGGTGCGTGACGAAGGCACCGACGTGCCGATGCCGCCGGTGGGCGTGATGGTGGAAATCCCTGCGGCGGTGTACCAGACCAAGGAACTGGCGCGGCAGGTGGACTTCCTGTCGGTCGGCTCCAACGACCTGACCCAGTACCTGCTGGCGGTGGACCGCAACAACCCGCGGGTTGCCGACCTGTACGACTACCTGCACCCGGCGGTGCTGCAAGCGCTGAGCACTGTAGTGCGCGACGCCCATGGCGAAGGCAAACCGGTGAGCATCTGCGGTGAGATGGCCGGTGACCCGGCAGCGGCGATCCTGCTGATGGCCATGGGCTTCGACAGCTTATCGATGAACGCCACCAACCTGCCGAAGGTGAAGTGGATGCTGCGTCAGGTGAACATGAGCAAGGCCAAGGAACTGCTGGCCGAGGCCCTGAGCCATGACAACCCGCAGGTTATCCACAGCTCGTTGCAGCTGGCCCTTAAAAACCTCGGGTTGGCGCGGATGATCGGGCCAGGGGCCAACAAAACCCTCTGATTTTTTGGAGCCGCTTGCGGCCCTTTCGCGGCGCAAGGCCGCTCCTACAGGAGATCGCGTACCCCTGTATCAGCGGCCTTGTGCCGCGATGGGCTGCGCAGCAGCCCCATGGCCCTCAAACCACTAGCTCAATTTCCCCAGGTGCCCACCAAAGGGCCCGAAACTGCGCTCGATCAGCCGCCTTCGCCCCTGATCATCCACGATCAGCACCGTACTCGCCCGGGTCCCGTAGTTCTGGCTGGCGATGAATACGCTCGACAGCAGTTTCTCGGTCGCCACCCCCACGCCTGTCTCGGGCAGGTCACCATCAGCTGCCGGCTCGTTATCGGCCAGCAAATCCAGCAACGGGCGCGGTTCTGGCGTTTCCAGCAGCCCCTCCAGCCCGCTCCGTGCCTTCACCAGCTTCGGCCACGGCGTATCCAGCCCGGCGTTGGATAACCCGTACACCCCGGCGTCCAGCAGGCACGGCGTGGCGTCACGGGCGTGCAGGTAACCCAGCTGTCGCACATCACCCACCAGCAGGTTGAAGCCCGAATACTGCCCGCTGCGGCTGGCTACCTGGTCCAGGTAAGCCTCGACCCCAAGCTCACCCTGCAGGTACGCCGCCACCAGTTCACCCCGCGAGCGCGGCCCCAGTGCCTGGCCCGGGTCGCGGATATTGGTCAGCGCCGCAAACCGCCCCTGCGGCCCCACGCCCAGCCATGTGCCACCGGCTTCCAGGTCGCGCCCGGCATGCACCCCGGGCGCATCCTCCCAGGCCGCCAAGGGTTGAGTGGGGCGGGCATAGAACTCGTCGCGGTTGGCCGCGACGATCAGCGGCAGGGTGTGCCCCGGCCGCCAGGCAAATACGATCAGGCACATCGGTTGGGCCTCTGTGTTTTTTGTCACTGTACCCACAGCAGCGTGGCGGATCCATCCTGACACAGAGTTCACTAGAGCCCCGAGCCCGGCTTCCGTTACCATGCCGGATTGTTTTCCTGGGGAAGCCGAATGGAATTCGTGCTCTATCTGCTGTTGGGCGCCTGTGCCGGTGTGCTGGCCGGGCTGTTCGGCGTGGGCGGTGGCATCATCATCGTGCCGGTGCTGGTGTTCAGCTTCACCTTGCAGGGCTTCGACGCCTCGGTGCTGACCCACCTGGCGGTCGGCACATCGCTGGCAACCATCGTGTTCACTTCGATCAACGCCGTGCTTGAGCACCACCGCAAGGGTGCGGTGCAATGGCCGATCTTCGCCTGGATGACCCTCGGCATCCTGCTGGGGGCAGGTGTGGGTGCCAAGACCGCCTCGCTGATCCAGGGCCCGCTGCTGCAGAAGATCATCGGCGTGTTCGCTCTGGTCATCGCTGCGCAGATGGCTCTGGACCTCAAACCCAAGGCAAGCCGCGGCATCCCTGGCAAGCCCGCCTTGATCGGGGCCGGTGGGGTGATTGGCTGGGCCTCGGCAATTTTCGGCATCGGCGGTGGTTCGCTGACCGTGCCGTTCCTGACCTGGCGCAGCCTGCCCATGCAGCAGGCGGTGGCCACGTCCTCGGCCTGTGGCCTGCCGATTGCCGTGGCCAGTGCCCTGAGCTTCATGCTGTTGGGTTGGCACGAGGAGCACCTGCCGGCCCACAGCCTGGGTTACGTCTACCTGCCGGCGATGGTCGGCATTGCCGTGACCAGCATGTTTTTCGCCCGCTTTGGCGCGCGCCTGGCGCACAAGCTGTCGCCCCGTTTGTTGAAACGCCTGTTCGCAGCGCTGCTGTTCTGTGTCGGCCTCAGCTTTTTGATTTGAATCGAGAGGAAGTTCCATGCTGCCTTACCCGCAGATAGACCCCGTGGCCCTGGCCATCGGGCCGCTGAAAATCCATTGGTACGGGCTGATGTACCTGATCGGCATCGGCGGCGCCTGGCTGCTGGCTTCGCGCCGGCTGCACCGCTTCGACCCCACCTGGAACCGCGAGAAGCTGTCCGACCTGGTGTTCTGGCTATCGATGGGGGTGATCGTCGGTGGCCGCCTGGGTTACGTGCTGTTCTACGACCTACATGCCTACCTGGCCAACCCGACGCTGATCTTCGAAGTGTGGAAGGGCGGAATGTCGTTCCACGGCGGGTTCATCGGCGTGATGCTGGCGGCCTTGTGGTTCGGCAAGCGCAACAACAAGTCGTTCTTCGAGCTGATGGACTTCGTTGCCCCGCTGGTGCCGATCGGCCTGGGTGCCGGGCGTATCGGCAACTTCATCAACGCCGAGCTGTGGGGCAAGGCGACCGACGTACCGTGGGCGATGGTGTTCCCGCCGTTCAGCGACCCTGCCCAGTTGCCCCGTCATCCGTCGCAGCTGTACCAGTTTGCCTTGGAAGGTGTGGCATTATTCGTGATTCTCTGGTTGTACTCGCGCAAACCGCGTCCGACCATGGCCGTTTCCGGCATGTTTGCGCTGTTCTACGGCATTTTCCGCTTTATCGTGGAGTTTGTGCGGGTGCCTGATGCCCAGCTTGGCTACATTGCCTTCGGCTGGTTGACCATGGGTCAGTTGCTCTGCGTGCCGATGATCGTCGGCGGCATCTTCCTGATCTGGTTGGCCTACAACCGCAAACCTACGGCAAATCCAGCCGTATGATTTTCACGGCAGGGGCGATCCCCCTGCCGTTCTTGTTACAGGAAAGTCATGAAACAGTATCTAGATCTGGTCCGTGAAGTCATCGAGAACGGTACGTTGCAAGGCAATCGCACCGGCATCCGTACCATCAGCATGCCGGGCGCCATGCTGCGCTTCGACCTGCAGAAGGGCTTCCCGGCCATCACCACGCGCAAGCTGGCGTTCAAGTCGGCGATCGGCGAGATGGTCGGCTTCCTGCGGGGCGTGAAAAACGCCGGTGAATTCCGTGAGCTGGGCTGCAAGGTCTGGGACCAGAACGCCAACGAAAACGCCCAGTGGCTGGCCAACCCGTTCCGCCAGGGCCATGACGACCTGGGCGAGATCTACGGCGTGCAATGGCGTCAGTGGCCAGGCTACAAGCGCATCCCGCTTAGCAACCCGGCCGCTATCGAAATGGCCGAGAAGGCAGGCTTTCGCCGTATCGCCCAGGACGAAGAGGACGGCGTCGCCTTCGTCATTCTGTACAAGGCCATCGACCAGGTGCGCCAATGCCTGGACACCATCGCCAACGACCCGGGCAGCCGCCGCATCCTGTTCCACGGCTGGAACTGCGCGCAGCTGGACGAAATGGCCTTGCCGCCGTGCCACCTGCTGTACCAGTTCCACCCGAATGTAGAGACCAAGGAAATTTCCCTGACCCTTTACATCCGCTCCAACGACCTGGGCCTGGGCACACCGTTCAACCTCACCGAAGGCGCGGCGCTGCTGTCGCTGTTCGGCCGCCTGACCGGTTACACCCCGCGCTGGTTCACCTACTTCATCGGCGATGCCCATGTGTATGAAAACCACCTGGACATGCTGAACGAGCAGCTCAAGCGCGAACCGCTGGAAGCGCCGAAGCTGGTGATCAGCGACCGCGTGCCGGCGTTTGCCGAGACTGGCAAGTATGAGCCGGAGTGGTTGGAGAAGATCGAGCCGAGTGATTTCTGGCTGGAAGGCTATGAGCACCATGCGCCGATGACAGCGCCGATGGCGGTGTGATTTTCTAGATTGCCGGGGGCGCTTTGCGCCCCTTTCGCGACACAAGGCCGCTCCTACAGGAGATTGCGCCCCCTGTAGGAGCGGCCTTGTGTCGCGATGGGCTGCAAAGCAGCCCCGGCGACTTCAATGTCCATGGCTTCGCCCCACATGCGAATGCTCGGTGTCCGGCACCGATACCGCCCCGTTCGTCTCCAGTTGCTGCAAGATCGCGCATTCATTCCCCTGCGCATTGCAGCGCTGCCGCAGCTCCACCAGCTGCGCCTGCAACGCCACCAAGCCATCGATCCGCGCCTGCACATGCTCGATATGTTCGTCGATCAGCGCATTGACGCTGCCGCACGAGTCGTCAGGGCTGTCGCGCAGACGTAGCAGGCTGCGGATTTCTTCCAGGGTCATGTCCAGGGTGCGGCAGTTGCGGATGAAGGTCAGCCGTTCCACGTGGGCCTGGGTATACAGCCGGTAGTTGCCTTCTGTACGGGCAGGCTCGGGCAGCAGGTTTTCACGCTCGTAGTAGCGGATGGTTTCCACCGCGCAGTCGGTGGCTTTGGCCAGTTCTCCGATCTTCATCACGAAATCTCCAGCAAGTGGCTTGACCCTATAGTGGCTACAGGGTGTTCACTTGGCAACAGGCTCACTTTAAGGACGACCCCATGAACCAGCCTGTCAGCCACGAACACAAGCACCCGCATGATCACGCCCATGGCGATGATGACTATGGGCATGCCGCCCACGGCCACAGCTGCTGCGGGGCCAAAGCCGCGCCGGCGCTGGTGCAGCTGACTGAAACGGCCAGTGCCCAGGCACAGCTCAGCCGCTTCCGCATCGACGCAATGGACTGCCCGACCGAGCAGACCCTGATTCAGGACAAGCTGGGCAAGCTGGCCGGTATCGAGCAGCTGGAATTCAACCTGATCAACCGCGTACTTGGCGTACGCCACACCCTGGACGGCACTGGCGACATCGAGCGTGCCATCGACAGCCTGGGCATGAAGGCCGAGCCGCTTGGTGCCGAAGGCGACAGTCCCGCCGCCGCGCCCCAACCGGTCAAGACCCGCTGGTGGCCGCTGGCATTGTCGGGTGTTGCCGCCATCGCCGCCGAAATCGTGCACTTTGCCGCGCTGGCCCCGGAATGGCTGGTGGCTGCATTGGCGCTGGCAGCCATTCTTGGTTGCGGCCTGGGCACCTACAAGAAGGGCTGGATTGCCCTGAAAAACCGCAACCTCAACATCAATGCGCTGATGAGCATCGCCGTGACCGGTGCTGTGCTGATCGGCCAGTGGCCGGAAGCGGCCATGGTGATGGTGCTGTTTACCGTTGCCGAGCTCATCGAAGCCCGCTCGCTGGACCGCGCACGCAATGCCATCAGCGGGCTGATGCAGCTGACCCCGGACATGGCCACGGTGCAGCAGGCAGATGGCCAATGGCGCGAAGTGGAAGTGCGCGAAGTGGCCATCGGCGCGTTGGTGCGGGTGCGCCCCGGCGAGCGCATCGGCCTGGATGGCGAAGTGAGCAGTGGGCAATCCAGCGTCGATCAGGCGCCGATCACCGGCGAAAGCTTGCCTGTGGAGAAGGCCGTAGGCGACAAGCTGTTCGCCGGTACCATCAACCAAGCGGGTGCGCTGGAGTTTCGCGTTACGGCTGGCGCGGGGCAATCGACCCTGGCGCGGATCATCAAGGCCGTGGAGGAGGCGCAAGGCGCGCGGGCGCCTACCCAACGCTTCGTCGACCAGTTTTCGCGTATCTATACCCCGGTGGTGTTTGCCATCGCCCTGGCCGTGGCGGTGATCCCGCCGCTGTTCATGGCCGCAAGCTGGTTCGACTGGGTGTACCGCGCCCTGGTGCTGTTGGTGGTCGCGTGCCCGTGCGCCCTGGTTATCTCGACCCCGGTGACCATCGTCAGCGGCCTGGCCGCTGCTGCGCGCAAAGGCATCCTGATCAAGGGCGGTGTGTACCTGGAAGGCGGCCGTCACCTGGATTACCTGGCGCTGGACAAGACCGGCACCATCACCCACGGCAAGCCGGTACAGACCGACGCCAAAGTACTGGAGCCGGTGTTCGAAGGCCGTGCGCAAGCCCTGGCTGCCAGCCTGGGCGGACGTTCGGACCACCCGGTTTCCCGCGCCATTGCCCAGTTCGGCAAGGAGCAAGGCCTGGCCTTGAGCGAGGTCGATGACTTCGCTGCCCTGGCCGGGCGCGGCGTGCGTGGCACCATCGCTGGCGAGGTCTACCACCTGGGCAACCACCGCCTGGTGGAGGAACTGGGGCTGTGCTCGCCCGAGCTGGAAGCCCAGCTGGATACGCTGGAGCGCCAGGGCAAGACCGTGGTCCTGCTACTGGACCGCAGCGGCCCGCTGGCTCTGTTTGCCGTGGCCGATACGGTCAAGGACAGCAGCCGGCAGGCCATTGCCGAGCTGCATGAGCTGGGCATCAAGACTGTCATGCTGACCGGTGACAATCCGCATACCGCGCAGGCCATCGCCGCCGTGGTGGGTATCGACCGCGCCGAGGGCAACCTGCTGCCAGGCGACAAGCTGAAAACCATCGAAGCATTGTACGCACAGGGCCATCGCGTGGGCATGGTCGGTGACGGCATAAACGACGCCCCGGCGCTGGCCCGTGCCGAGATCGGTTTTGCCATGGCCGCCGCTGGTACCGACACCGCTATCGAAACGGCCGATGTGGCGCTGATGGACGACGACTTGCGGAAAATCCCGGCCTTCGTCAGGCTGTCGCGCCAAAGTGCGGCGATCCTCATGCAGAACATCGTTCTGGCGTTGGGCGTCAAGGCGATATTCCTGGCGATTACCTTTGCCGGCATGGCCACCCTGTGGATGGCAGTGTTCGCCGACATGGGCGTGAGCTTGCTGGTGGTGTTCAACGGCTTGCGCCTTTTGCGCAAATAGAGGACGTGCATGCTGAGTTCGGAGCTTAAAGCCTTTTACATGGTGGCCCGCCTGGGCAGCATCACCCTGGCGGCAAAGAAGCTCGGGCTCAGCCAGCCCACGGTAACCACGCAGATCCGCAACCTGGAAAGCCACTATGCGGTAGAGCTGTTCTACCGGGGCGGGCGGCGCCTGGTGCTGAGCGAGGATGGCGTGCGACTGCTGCCGATGGTCAAGGCGCTGTTGCAGCAGGAGGCCGATATCGAGTTCGAGCTGCGCAACAGCGGACAGGCCCAAGGCAGCTTGCGCATCGCCGCCACGGCGCCTTACTACATTCTCGACCTGGTGAAGATCTACCGCGAGCGTTTGCCGCAGGTGGATGTAGCGGTGGAGATCGGCAACTCGCAGCAGGTGCTGGAAATGCTCGAAGACTACCGGGTGGATATCGCCGCGTCGTCGCAACTGGTGGAGGACGCCCGGCTGGTGCGGCGGGTGCTGGGCACCGATCCACTGGTGGTGGCGGTGCACCGCAACCACCCGTTGGCCCATCGCCAGACGGTGTCCATCGACGTGGTGGCCGGGCATTGCCTGTTGATGCGCGAAAAAGGCTCGACCACGCGCAAGCTGACCGAGCAGATGATGCAGGAGGCCGGGGTGACGGCCGGGGCCTTGCTGGAAATCGGCAGCCGCGAGTCGATCCGCGAGGCGGTGCTGCGCAACATCGGCATTAGCGTGATTGCCCGCCACGAGGTGCCGCACAACTCCGAACTGCGGGTGCTGGTGCTGGACAATGCGCCGGTTATGCATGAGTACCTGTATTGCCTGAAGGAACGGCGCCAGGCCAGGTTGCCGGCTGCCTTTCTTGGGGTGGCGCAGGAAGTGGCCGGCTCGCACTTCTGATTCAGGCGTACACAGCCGTTGTAGGAGCAGCCTTGTGCTGCGAAGAGGCCCTGACAGGCGCTGCAAATGCATATGCTGTACCGGCCTCTTCGCAGCACAAGGCTGCTCCTACAAGTAGGGTGACGGCCTGTCAGGCCATTACCAAATTTGCCTATACGACTATCACCCGCTTTTGCCTTAACGCCACAGAACCTTCGCACAGCCTGCCTAGCATCGCCCCATCTCTTCGATGAGGCCCTGCCATGAACCACACCACCCCCGGCGCACAGATGCAAGTGCGCAACATCCACAAGCGCTTCGGTGCCTTTACGGCGCTCAACGATGTCTCGCTGGACATCGCCGCCGGCGAACTGGTGTGCCTGCTCGGCCCGTCCGGCTGTGGCAAAACCACCCTGCTGCGCTGCATCGCCGGCCTGGAGCGCCAGGACCGCGGCACGCTGTACATCGGCGAGCGCGATATCTCCGAGCTGCCGCCCCAGGCCCGTGACTACGGCATTCTGTTCCAGTCCTACGCGCTGTTCCCCAATCTTACCGTCGAAGCCAACATAGCCTACGGCCTGACCGGCAGTGGCCGCGAGCAGGCCCGCCAGCGGGTGGCCGAAATGCTCGAACTGGTAGGCCTTTCTGGCAGCGAGAAGAAATACCCAGGCCAGCTCTCCGGTGGCCAGCAGCAACGTGTGGCCCTGGCCCGCGCGCTGGCACCGTCGCCATCCCTGCTACTGCTCGACGAGCCGATGTCGGCGCTGGACGCCCGGGTCCGCGAGCACCTGTGCACCGAGCTGCGCCAGCTGCAACGCCAGCTGGGCATCACCACCTTGATGGTGACCCACAACCAGGACGAGGCCATGCTGATGGCCGACCGCATTGCGGTGATGAACAACGGCCAGGTCGAGCAGTACGCCACCCCGCAGGAAATCTACGACCAGCCGGCCACGCCGTTCGTTGCCGAGGTCGTCGGCCAGGGCAACTGGCTGCCATTCCAGCGCAGCGGCGACAGCCATGCCCAGGTCGGCGGCATGAACATGCGCCTGGCCCCGGGTTCGGCCCGGGCCAGCAGCGGCCGGCTGTTCTGTCGCCCGGAGGCGATCACGGTCAACCCGGTGGTACACGAAGAAAACCTGTTCCCGGCCATGGTCCGCGAAATCACATTCCTCGGTAACCGCTGCCGCATGAGTTTTGAACTCAAGGCCCTGCCAGGCCATGCCCTGTTGGCCGAGGTGGCCCCCGAGGCTATGCCGCGCCTGGGTTCGCAGGACATCTGGGTGGCGCTGCCGCCGCAGAGCCTGCAGGTGTTTGCCTGAGATGGCCGCGCCAATGTCCCTGCCGCTGAGCCAGGCCAAAGCCGCGCCGCGTGCTGGCGTTGCCCTGGGCGACCGGTTGTTCGTCGTCGGCGGCAAGAGCCTGCTGCTGATCCTGTTGGTACTGGCCGTGCTGATGCCGCTGCTGGCGATCTTCTGGCGTGGCTTCAGCGCTGACGCGGGCCAGGGCGGCGGCCTGCTGGCAGCCCGTGAACTGTTCGCCAGCGACAACTTCCACTGGTTGCTGGGCAACAGCCTGTCGGTGGCCTTCACCGTCGCGGCCATCGTGGTGCCGCTGGCCTACCTGTTTGCCTATGCCCTGCAACGCACGCTGATCCCGGCCAAGGGCCTGTGGCGGGGGATTTCGCTGCTGCCGCTGCTGGCGCCGTCGATGCTGCCGGCCATCGCCCTGGTCTACCTGTTCGGTAACCAGGGGCTGTTGCGCGGGTTGCTCAGCGACAACATCTACGGCTTCTGGGGCATCGTGCTGGGGGAGGCCATCTACACCTTCCCGCATGCGCTGATGATTCTGCTGTCGGCGCTGTCGCTGGCCGATGCTCGGCTGTTCGATGCTGCCTCCAGCATGGGCGCCGGCCCAGGTCGGGCGTTCACCAGCATCACCTGGCCGGCCACGCGCCAGGCGGTGTTTGCGGCGTTCTGCCTGGTGTTCACCCTGACCATCACCGACTTCGGTGTGCCGGTGGTGGTCGGGGGCGACTATCAGGTGCTGGCGCTGGAGGCCTACAAGGCGGTGGTCGGCCAGCAACAGTTCGGCCGTGGTGCATTGATCGGCATGGTGCTGCTGTTGCCGGCCCTGTTCAGCTTCAGCGTCGACGCCTGGCTGCGCCGGCGCCAGGGCGAGGCCATGAGCGGCCGTGCCCAGGTGTTCGAACCCAAGCCATCGCGTGGCCGCGATGCCTGCTTCCTGGCCCTCGTGCTGCTGGTGTGCGCAGCATTGCTGCTGGTGATCGGCATGGCGGTGTATTCGTCGCTGGTCACGTTCTGGCCATACAACCTGTCGTTGTCGCTGCGTCACTACATGTTCGAAGACACCGCCGGTGGCGGCTGGCTGGCCTACCGCAACAGCGTGACCATGGCCATCGGCACCGCGCTGATCGGCAGCATCGTGATCTTCACCGGTGCCTACCTGATGGAGAAAACCCAGGGCCAACGCCTGCTCAACCAGGCGCTGCGCTTGCTCAGCTTCATCCCCATGGCCGTGCCGGGCCTGGTGCTGGGCCTGGGCTACGTCTTCTTCTTCAACCTGAACGGCAACCCGCTGCATGTGCTGTACGGCAGCATGGGGCTGTTGGTGGTGTGCACCATCGCCCATTACCTGACCACCGCGCAGATGACCGCAACCACCGCGCTGCGCCAGCTGGATGGTGAGTTCGAGGCCGCCGCGCTGTCGCTGAAGGCGCCGCTGTACAAGCACTTCCTGCGCGTGACCGTGCCGATCTGCCTGCCGGCGCTGCTGGACATCATCCGCTACCTGTTCGTTTCGGCCATGACTACTGTGTCGGCGGCGATCTTCCTGTACAGCCCCGACACCATCCTGGCTGCCGTTGCCGTGCTGAACATGGACGACGCCGGCAACGTTGGCGGTGCTGCTGCCATGTCCACCTTGATCTTGCTGACCAGTGCCGGCGCTTCACTGCTGCTGGCCGCAGCTTCACGCGGCCTGCTGCGCCGCTCCCAAGCCTGGCGCCAACGCGCCGCGACCGTCTGACCTGTAAGGAACCTACCCATGTACAAGCCCCTTGCACTTGCCGCTGCCGTTTCTGCCGTATTCAGCCTGCAGGCTTCGGCCGCAGGTACCCAACTGACGGTCTACACCGCGCTGGAAGCCGAGCAGCTCAAGAGCTACAAACAGGCCTTCGAGAAGGCCAACCCGGACATCGAGATCAAGTGGGTACGCGACTCCACCGGCATCATCACTGCCAAGCTGCTGGCCGAGAAAGACCGCCCGCAAGCCGACGCGGTATGGGGCCTGGCAGCGTCCAGCCTGGCCATTCTCGACCAGAACGGCATGCTGGAAGCCTATGCACCGAAGGACCTGGGCAAGATCTCCGGCAACTACCGGGACGCTGCCAACCCGCCGGCGTGGGTGGGCATGGACGTGTGGGCCGCGACCATCTGCTTCAATACCATCGAGGCCGAAAAGCAGGGCCTGAGCAAGCCGGTGAGCTGGCAGGACCTGACCAAGCCAGAGTACAAAGGCAAGATCGTCATGCCGAACCCGGCCTCGTCGGGTACTGGCTTCCTTGACGTGAGTGCCTGGTTGCAGACCTTTGGTGAGCCGCAAGGCTGGGCCTACATGGACGCGCTGCACCAGAACATCGGCCAGTATGTTCACTCAGGCTCCAAGCCATGCAAGCTGGCGGCTGCGGGCGAGTTCCCGATCGGTATCTCGTTCGAGTACCCGGCTGTGCAACTGAAGCGCCAGGGCGCGCCGCTGGATATCGTGTTGCCGAAGGAAGGCCTGGGCTGGGAGATCGAGGCGACTGCTGTGATCAAAGGCTCGCCCAAGGCGGATGCTGCCAAGCGCCTGGCTGATTTCTCGGCCAGCCCGGCGGCGATGGAGCTGTACAAGGAAAACTTCGCCGTGCTGGCCGCGCCGGGCATTGCCAAGCCACAGACCGAGCTGCCAGCGGACTATGAACAGCGCCTGATCAAGAACGACTTTGCCTGGGCATCGAAGAACCGTGACCAGATTCTGGCCGAGTGGCGCAAGCGCTACGACGGCAAGTCGGAGAAGGTGGCCCAGCAGTAACCTGTACCGGCCGCTTCGCAGCGCAAGGCTGCTCCTACAGGGGGCGCGATAGCTGTAGCAGCAGCCTTGTGCTGCGAAGAAGCCAACTCATCATCAAGCCAGGATAAGCTACCGATGCCCACCCCAGCACAGATCGTCGACAGCACCTTCGCCCTGTACGCGCGCCATGGCAGCGACGACTACATCGGCGAAGCCATCACCCAGCTCGAACACATGTCACAGGCCGCGCAACTGGCCCTGGCCGAAGGCTTCGACGATGAGGTGGTGCTGGCGGCATTCTTCCACGACATCGGCCACCTGTGTGGCGGTGAGGCCAGCATGGGCGGCTACGGCGTGGTCAGCCATGAACGCATCGGCGCCGAGTATCTGCGCCGTTGCGGCTTTGGCGAGCGCATGGCGCAACTGGTGGAGTACCACGTGGAGGCCAAGCGCTACCTGACGTTGCGCCAGGTTGGGTATTACCAGCGGTTGAGCGAGGCGAGCCGGCGGACCCTGGAGTATCAGGGTGGGGTGATGAGCGAGGCCGAGGCGGATGCGTTCGAGCGGGATCCGCTGTTCGAGGTGAGCTTGCGGATGCGGGAGTGGGATGAGCGGGCCAAGGAGGTCGGCGTGCCGGTGGTTGATCTGGTTGGGTTGAAGCAGAGGGCACTGGCATTGCTTTGACACATGGATTGTCGGCTCTGGCCTCTTCGCAGCACAAGGCTGCTCCTACAGGTATCGCGTCCGCCTGTAGGAGCAGCCTTGTGCTGCGAAGAGGCCAGGCCTGCTGACTCAAAATTGGGAAACCAGTGCTTCCAGCTGTTCCTGCCGCTCAGCCTGATTCAGCTTTGCCCCTGGGTTGAGCGTCGACCATTGCGGATGCGCCCGCGCCTTCACCAGTGCCTCTGGCAACTTGCCCTCGCGCCAGGCCTTCTCATCCAGCTCACCCAGCCTGATGCTGTCTTGCGCCGCATGCCCGCGGTTATCCAGCGCCACCATCAACTGCTGCTGACGCAACGCCAGCAGGCGCAATACCGTGTCGTCCACGGTCAGCTCGCGTTTGCCCTTGAGCTTGCCCATCAACCGTGAGCCATAGTTACGCGCTGTCTGTAGCGCACCACCGGCAATTGCCCCGGCCAGCGCTGCCGCGCCTAGGGTAAGCCCGCCGACCAGCAGATCGACCCCGGCCCCGGCTGCGGCTCCCGCCGCCACACCGCTGCCCAGGCGCACGCCCAGCAGCTTCAAGGTTTCAGGATTGAACAGGTCATCGCCCCAGCGGCCATCGAGCAACGGCAGGTCGCTGGCATGGGCATCTTCACGGCGGAAGGCATACAGCTTGAGCAAGGCTTCGACGCAACGCTGTTCACGTTGGCGTATGTCCTGGCGCAGCGCCTCTATGGCGCGCGCTTCGGCCGCAGGTTCGGCCTCTACACTCCGCCGGCAGGCGGCGCAGTCCAGCAGCAGCTCAGCGATCAGGCGCTTACCACTGTGCTGGCGGGCCAGGCGCTGTGCCTGCTGGTCGTCGATCAGCCGCTGCAGGGCCGGGCGAGCATCCTCCAGCAGCAGGGCCAGGCTTTCATACAAGCGGCGCTCGCCATCCTCGGGCGGGGCCACGCTGTCGAACCGCACCAACGCGTGAAGGCCAAGCCGGGCAAGGGCTTCACGCCATTGCGGCTCGCGGTGCTGGTGGCTGGCGACGAAGTTGAGCACCGGCAGCAGTGGCTTGCCGCAACTGGCCAGCACTTCCAGTTCATCGCGGTACTTGGCCAGCACCGGCTCGCGCGCGTCGATCACGTACAGGCCGGCATTGCTGGCCAGCAACTGGCGCAGCACCTTGGCCTCCTGCTCGAAACGCTGGCGCGCTTCGCTGCCTTGCAGAAAGCGCTCCAGCCGAGCCGGGCCGTCCAGGCGCTCGCCCGGGCGTTCCAGGCGTTCGAGGTAGTCGAGCAGGGCAATGGCGTCCTCCAGGCCCGGCGTGTCGTACAGCTCCAGCAAGGGTTCGCCGTCCACCGACAAACGCGCACCTTCTACATGGCGGGTGGTGCTGGGGCGGTGGGACACTTCGCCAAAGCCTACGTCGCGGGTCAGCGTGCGCAGCAGCGAGGTCTTGCCGACGTTGGTATGGCCGACCACGGCCAGTTTCAGTGGCTCAGTCATGGCCATGCTCCAGCCAGGTCAGTGGTGAGGTGTCGGCGTGCTGCAGGCCAAGGCGGTCAAGGGCTTCGTGCCAATCGCCCAGGCGCTGGGCATCAACAGCCTGGCCGGGTGCGGGCTGCAGTAGCCAGATACGGGTTGCGCCGGCATTGCGCGCCAGTTCGGCGAGCAACGCCAGGCTGCCGCGGTCGGGCGAGCGCCGGGGGTCGCAGGCGATGGCCAGGCGTGCCGGGGGGAAGCGGCTGAGTTGTTCGAGCAGCCGGTTGCGCGACTCGCGGCTGTCGAGCACGCCGGCATCGATCACGCTTTTCGGCAAGGCGGGCGGCCAGGGGCGCTGGTCGTCCAGTTCCAGCCCCACCAGCAGGGCACCGCTGCTGCCGCTTTCCAGCTGGCCGGCGGCAAACTGTGGCAGGGCCTCGGGCGCGGCATCCTGCACGCCGATGCGTTCGCTGCGCGGCATCAGTGCATCGCGCAGTTGCGCGTAGCCGGGCAGGCTCAAGTCCAGTTCCAGGCGCTCGCGCCCCTGGCGCCAGCGCCACAGGCACAATGCAGCCAGTACCAGGCGTGGTAACAGGCCATACACCAGCACCACCCCCAGCAACCAGCTGGCCCAGGCCTGTCGAGCTTGCTCCAGGGCCGGCAAGGCGTCGCCGCTGGCGCGGATCATGGCTTCGTCAGGCACGGCAAAGCCAAGCAGCGAAGGCAGGGCGCCCAGGGCTTGGGTCAGGTGGATGAACGGGTCGGCGGCAAGCAGCGTGGTTTCCCAGACAAAGCCATAGCGCCGAGTCGCCAGCAAGGCCAGCAGCATGCCCAGGGCGGTGAGCATGGCCAGCAGCCACAGGCCATGCACCAGCAGGCCAAGCAGCCAGCGGTTCAGGCGTTGGCGTTGCAGCAGCACCAGCAGTGCAGGTGCCAGGTGTGCGGCCTGGGCATCGCGGGCAAAGCGTTCACTCAGCCATAGCCACAAGCGGCCCAGCCCTGCGCCATGCTCGCCGCTTACGGCAAAACCGATGGCCCAGCCCAGCAGCATCAGCAGGTTCAGCCCGAGCAGGCTGCCCAGGGCCCAGAATACGTTCACCGGCCGTTGCCCATCACCCAGGGCGGCCAGGGCCAGGCCCGCGCCGCTGAGCACGGCCATCAGCAGCAAGGCCAGCAGCGCCAGGCGCGTGCCTTGCTTCCAGTGGCGCAGGGCAGTGCTCATGCCATCGCGTTCGGCCAGGAACAGCGCACGGGTTTCGATGCGCGCCGCCAGGTCGCCGCCCAACTGGCGGGCGCGACGGTTGGCTTCCTGGTCTTCCAGGGGGCCGGCGTGTTCCTCGCGCAGGCGT
The DNA here is from genome assembly GCF_052112345.1 of Pseudomonas sp. SAS7. Classification (NCBI taxonomy): domain Bacteria; kingdom Pseudomonadati; phylum Pseudomonadota; class Gammaproteobacteria; order Pseudomonadales; family Pseudomonadaceae; genus Pseudomonas; species Pseudomonas sp. SAS7. The sequence continues at coordinate 394,103 of NZ_JBEGGO010000002.1, forward strand.
ACCGCTTCGGTGAGCCAGCGCTTGTCCAGTGGAGTCGGTTCAGTCACATGGTCTTCCATTGCACAGGTCAGGGCAGAAGCATAACCCACACGCCCGGTGCTATCCTCGCTGGCATGAATACATCACTCCCCCTTAGCCTGATCGCGGCTTATGCCGAGAACCGCGTGATCGGCATCAATAATTCCATGCCCTGGCATTTGCCGGGGGATTTCAAGTACTTCAAGGCCACCACCCTGGGCAAGCCGATCATCATGGGGCGCAAGACCTGGGATTCGCTGGGGCGGCCGCTGCCTGGGCGATTGAATATCGTCGTCAGCCGCCAGCCGGGGCTTGAGCTGGCGGGTGCCGAGGTGTTTGCGTCGCTTGAAGAGGCGCTGGTGCGGGCCGAGCAGTGGGCGCGCGAGCAGGGCGTTGAAGAGCTGATGCTGATTGGCGGGGCGCAGTTGTATGGGCAGGCGCTGGAGAAAGGGCTGGTCAGCCGGATGTACCTGACGCGGGTGGAAATGGCGCCGGACGGGGATGCCTGGTTCCCTGCGTTTGATGAGGCGCATTGGACGCTGGAGTCGAGTGAGGCACAGGCTGAGGAAGGTAAGCCTGCTTATCACTTCGAGGTTTGGGACAAGGTTTAGATGTCGGGGGTGCTTTGCACCCCGTTCGCGACGCAAGGCCGCTCCTACATCGATCGGCAGTCGCAGGACCAATGTGGGAGCGGCCTTGTGTCGCGATAGGGGCGCGAAGCGCCCCCGGCGATCTGTCAGGAGTGGCTCAATTCGGCATGTTCATCGCCGGCCAGCACATCCTTGTCAGTCTCTTTCAATAACTGGCTGGTCACCACGCCCGCAGTCATCGAACCGTTCACGTTCAGCGCCGTACGCCCCATGTCGATCAGCGGCTCCACCGAAATCAGCAACGCCACCAGCTCCACCGGCAAGCCCATGGCCGGCAGCACGATCAGCGCGGCAAAGGTGGCACCGCCACCCACGCCGGCAACCCCTGCAGAGCTCAGCGTGACGATAGCCACCAGGGTAGCGATCCACAGCGGGTCGAAGGTGTCGATGCCCACCGCTGGCGCCACCATCACCGCCAGCATGGCGGGATAGAGGCCGGCGCAGCCGTTCTGGCCAATGGTGGTGCCGAACGATGCGCTGAAGCTGGCAATCGACTGCGGCACACCCAGGCGGCGGGTTTGCGCCTCGATGTTCAGCGGAATGCTGGCGGCGCTGGAGCGGCTGGTGAAAGCGAAGGTCAGCACCGGCCACACCTTGCGGAAGAAGCGCAGCGGGCTCACACCGATCGCCGCCAGGATGAGGGCATGCACCACGAACATCAGCCCCAGGCCCAGGTACGACACCACCACGAAGCTGCCCAGCTTGAGGATGTCTTCCATGTTCGAGCTGGCAACCACCTTGGTCATCAACGCAAGCACGCCATACGGGGTCAGTTTCATTACCACCCGCACCAGGCGCATCACCCAGGCTTGCAGGGTGTCGATGGCCGACAGGGCGCGCTCGCCTTTCTCAGCATCGTCCTTGATCAGCTGCAGCGCGGCCAGGCCGACGAACACGGCAAAGATCACCACGCTGATGATCGACGTCGGCTTGGCCCGCGCCAGGTCACCCACCGGGTTGCTGGGGATGAACGACAGCAGCAGCTGCGGGATGCTGAGGTCGGCGACCTTGCCTGCGTAGTCGCTGTGGATAACCTGCATGCGCGCGCTTTCCTGCACACCGGCCACCAGGCCTTCGGCACTCAGGCCGAACAGGTTGGTCAGCACGATGCCGATCAGCGCGGCAATGGCGGTGGTCAGCAGCAGGGTGCCTATGCTCAGTACGCTGATGCGGCCCAGCGACGAGGCATTGTGCAGGCGCGCCACGGCGCTGAGGATCGAGGCGAAGATCAGCGGCATGACAATCATCTGCAACAGGCCGACATAGCCGTTGCCGACCAGGTCGAGCCAGGCGATGGTGGCCTTGAGCACCGGGTGGCCAGCGCCGTAGATGGTGTGCAGGGCCAGGCCGAAGGCGACGCCAAGCACTAGGCCCAGCAGTACCTTCTTGGCCAGGCTCCAGTCAGTGCGGCGGGTTTGTGCCAGGCCCAGCAACAGGGCCAGGAACGCCAGCAGGTTAAGTGACAGCGGCAGGTTCATTGAAGCTCCGAAAATCAGAAAATGAGTCATCGCCTCTGTGTGCGATTTCGAACATAAATGCTAACAGCGTGAAAATGCATGCATTTATACCTAAATGGTATTTAGTTATTCCTTTGTGGAATATTGGGCCTAAGGTACGTGCAAAGTAACCCTGTAACTGCCTGTTGAAACAGGGTTACCGTCGCTATCGAGGAGCGCGAATTCCGAACCTGCCGCAGTATATTCGTGCACCACACTGAGCGACGCTCTAGAGAAGACGTTCACGGCCTCTACGTGGGGCGTGCTGACTTTGGAATCCAGGGCATCAGGGCATTCTCTGGTCTGTATGCGCTCATGCTCGGCATTCCACGCCGAGCGGCAGCCGGGGGTGGTGATCGAACCGCTGAAGGAAACGGTTCCAGTGCTTTTACGCTCCTGGCCTTGGGCCAGAGGCGTGAGCAGAAAAAAGCACCCCAAGGTCAGCATGTAGAGCGAGCCTGCCCAGTTCATACCAGCCACTGCCTCTGGTTTTCACAGTGGCCAGTAGTATGTGCGCGACTGACAAAAAAAACCGGCGCACAGGGCGCCGGTGGGTCTTTTTCAGAAGCTTCCTACAAGCCTTCCAGCATCGCCTTGTTGCGCACCGCACCCTTGTCGGCACTGGTCGCCAGCAGGGCGTAGGCCTTCAGCGCGGTGGTCACCTTGCGTGGGCGTACTTCGACCGGTTTCCAGCCCTTCTTGTCCTGCTCGATGCGGCGCTCGGCCAGCTCTTCGTCGCTGACCAGCAGGTTGATCGAGCGGTTAGGGATGTCGATCAATACCTTGTCACCGTCGCGCACCAGGCCGATGGCGCCGCCAGCAGCGGCTTCCGGCGAGGCGTGGCCGATCGACAGGCCCGAGGTGCCGCCGGAGAAGCGGCCGTCGGTGAGCAGGGCGCAGGCCTTGCCCAGGCCTTTGGACTTCAGGTACGAGGTCGGGTACAGCATTTCCTGCATGCCCGGGCCGCCTTTCGGGCCTTCGTAGCGGATGATCACGATGTCGCCGGCCTTCACTTCGTCGGCGAGGATGCCGCGCACGGCGCTGTCCTGGCTCTCGAAGATCTTGGCATTGCCTTCGAACACGTGGATCGATTCGTCGACACCGGCGGTTTTCACCACGCAACCGTCAACGGCGATGTTGCCGTACAGCACGGCCAGGCCGCCTTCTTGCGAGTAGGCGTGCTCGAAGCTGCGGATGCAGCCGTTTTCGCGGTCGTCATCAAGGGTTTCCCAACGGGTCGACTGGCTGAACGCAGTCTGGGTCGGGATACCGGCAGGGCCGGCCTTGAAGAAGGTGTGCACGGCTTCGTCATCGGTCTGGGTGATGTCCCATTTGGCGATGGCTTCTTCCATGCTGCGGCTGTGCACGGTCGGCAGGTCGGTGTGCAGCAGGCCGCCACGGGCCAGCGAACCGAGGATGCTGAAGATGCCGCCGGCGCGGTGCACGTCTTCCATGTGGTACTTCTGGATGTTCGGCGCCACTTTGCACAGCTGCGGCACTTTGCGCGACAGGCGGTCGATGTCCCGCAGGTCGAATTCCACTTCGCCTTCCTGGGCTGCGGCCAGCAGGTGCAGGATGGTGTTGGTCGAGCCGCCCATGGCGATGTCCAGCATCATGGCGTTTTCAAACGCCTTGAAGTTGGCGATGCTGCGCGGGAGGACCGACTCGTCGTTCTCGCCGTAGTAGCGCTTGCACAGCTCGACAATGGTGCGGCCGGCAGTAAGGAACAGCTGCTCGCGGTCGGCGTGGGTGGCCAGGGTCGAGCCGTTGCCCGGCAGGGCCAGGCCCAGGGCCTCGGTCAGGCAGTTCATCGAGTTGGCGGTGAACATGCCGGAACACGAACCGCAGGTCGGGCAGGCGCTGCGCTCGTATTCGGCGACTTTTTCGTCGGACGCCGTGGAGTCGGCGGCGATGACCATGGCGTCGACCAGGTCCAGGCCGTGGCTGGCCAGTTTGGTCTTGCCGGCTTCCATCGGGCCACCGGAAACGAAGATCACCGGGATGTTCAGGCGCAGGGCGGCCATCAGCATGCCGGGGGTGATCTTGTCGCAGTTGGAGATGCACACGATGGCGTCGGCGCAGTGGGCGTTGACCATGTATTCCACGGCGTCGGCGATGATCTCGCGGCTTGGCAGCGAGTACAGCATGCCGTCGTGGCCCATGGCGATGCCGTCATCGACTGCGATGGTGTTGAATTCCTTGGCCACGCCACCGGCGCGTTCGATTTCGCGGGCAACCAGCTGGCCCAGGTCCTTCAGGTGCACGTGGCCCGGGACGAACTGGGTGAACGAGTTGGCGATGGCGATGATCGGTTTCTTGAAATCTTCGTCCTTCATCCCGGTAGCGCGCCACAGGGCACGGGCGCCGGCCATGTTGCGGCCTTGGGTGGAAGTCTTGGAACGATAATCAGGCATGAAACACTCCTGGCGGCTTAATCAGGTCACATAAAGGGGAGTGAGCTTCTCTTGTCCTTTGTGCCGCAGGCCGGTTGCCACTGGCACGGATGGGGCCGAAGACAGCACGGGATCGCCGCATGCTTGGCCAGAGCTCATAAACCCGCCGGGGATGACTGGCGATGAATAGGCCGATTCTACACCGCTGGCGCGGTGAAGGAATGCAGATATGGATGGTTGGCGGGGAGATTGCAGCAGGAAAGGGCCGCTGGGCGGCCCTTTGTAGCAGATATCAGCTATTTGGCAGCAAGCGGCACGTGATGCTCTTGATGTAGCGGGTTTCGGCGATAGCCGGGTGCACCGGGTGGTCCGGGCCCTGGCCGCCGCGCTCGAGCAGCTGCATGTTGCGGTCCAGGTGACGGGCGCTGGTCAGCAGGATGTTGTTCAGGTCGTCCTCGGGCAAGTGCATCGAGCACGAAGCGCTGACCAGGATGCCGTCCTTGTTCAGCATGCGCATGGCCTGTTCGTTCAGGCGGCGGTAGGCCGCTTCGCCGTTTTTCAGGTCCTTCTTGCGCTTGATGAAGGCGGGTGGGTCGGCAATGATCACGTCGAAGCGTTCTTCGGCAGCCTTGAGCTCGCGCAGGGCTTCGAACACGTCGCCTTCGATGCAGGTCAGCTTCTCGCTGATGCCGTTCAGTGCAGCGTTACGCTCCACGCCATCCAGGGCAAAGCCCGAGGCATCGACGCAGAACACTTCGCTGGCGCCGAACGCGCCGGCCTGCACGCCCCAGCCACCGATGTAGCTGAACAGGTCGAGTACACGCTTGCCCTTCACGTACGGCGCCAGGCGCGCGCGGTTCATGCGGTGGTCGTAGAACCAGCCGGTCTTCTGGCCTTCACGCACCGGCGCTTCGAACTTGACGCCGTTCTCTTCCAGCGCCACCCAGTCCGGCACTTCGCCGTAGACGGTCTCGACATAGCGCTGCAGGCCTTCGGCGTCACGCGCGGCGGAGTCGTTCTTGAACAGGATGCCGCTGGGCTTGAGCACCTGCACCAGGGCAGCGATCACATCGTCCTTGTGCGCTTCCATGGTGGCCGAGGCCAGCTGCACCACGAGGATGTCGAAGAAGCGGTCGACCACCAAGCCCGGCAGCAGGTCGGAATCGCCGTAGACCAGGCGATAGCACGGCTTGTCGAACAGGCGCTCGCGCAGCGACAGGGCGACGTTCAGGCGGTGTACCAGCAGCGACTTGTCCAGCGGCAGCTTGATGTCGCGCGACAGCAGGCGGGCGCAGATCAGGTTGTTGGGGCTGAGTGCGACGATGCCCAGCGGTTTGCCGTTGGCCGCTTCGAGAACGGCCTGCTGACCGGCCTGGAAGCCTTGCAGCGGGGTCGCGGCGACGTCGACTTCGTTGCTGTAGACCCACAGGTGGCCGGCGCGCAGGCGGCGGTCGGCATTGGCTTTGAGGCGAAGGCTGGGCAGGGACATGACGTCGCTCCGGGAAAAAAGAGCGGGAGTATAGCGTGTCTGCGGTGCTTTCGCCTTTAGAGGTGCAGCGCCTGGGAGATCGAGCGCCGCCCGCGCGGCGCTTCGCAGCGCAAGGCTGCTCCTACATCTGTTTCGGGCCAGTCACGCCTGTGCCAATGCACGCGATCGCCTTGTTTGTCCGACGCGATATTGAGGTGAACGCCAAAGGCCCGCGCGCCTTTGCTGCAGGAATAACTGGCCCGAAACAGATGTAGGAGCAGCCTTGTGCTGCGAAGCGCCGCGCGGGCGGCGCTCGATTTCCCAGGCGCTGCACCTGTCACGGCGAGCGCAGAGAGGGTTAAAATCCCCGGTCCTAAACGAGTGTGCACGTATGTCCCAAGAACTCAGCGCCGAACAGATCCAGCAAGCCTTGCAAGGCATCACCATTCCGCCGCAACCGCAGATCATGGTCGACCTGCAGTTCGAGCAGTACATGCCTGACCCGGACCTGGAAACCATCGCCAAGCTGATTTCCCAGGACCCGGGCCTCTCGGGCGCCTTGCTCAAGCTGGTCAATTCCCCGCACTTCGGCCTTTCCAACAAGATCGGTTCGATCCAGCGCGCGGTTAACCTCCTGGGCAGTCGGTCGATCATCAACCTGATCAACGCCCAGTCGATCAAGGGCGAGATGAGCGACGAGACCATCGTTACCCTCAACCGCTTCTGGGATACCGCCCAGGATGTGGCGATGACCTGCCTGACCCTGGCCAAACGCACCGGTGTCCAGGCCGCAGACGAGGCTTACACCCTGGGCCTGTTCCATGACTGTGGGGTGCCGCTGATGCTCAAGCGCTTCCCGGACTACATGGATGTGCTGGTGCAGGCCTATGCCCAGGCCGACGAAGATACGCGCGTGGTCGACACCGAAAACCGCGTGTTCAACACCAACCATTCGGTGGTCGGTTATTTCACCGCCAAGTCTTGGCGCCTGCCTGAGCACCTCACGGCAGCCATCGCCAACCATCACAACGCCCTGGCCGTGTTCCGCGACGAGAGCTCGCGCAATACCCAGAGCCAGCTGAAGAACCTGCTGGCGGTACTGAAGATGGCCGAGCACATCTGCGCGTCCTACCGGGTGCTGGGCAACCAGGCGGTGGACCACGAATGGAACGTGGTCGGCCCGCTGGTGCTCGATTACATTGGTCTGTCGGAATACGATTTCGAAAACCTCAAACAGAACATTCGCGAGCTGAGCGGGCACTGACACATGCCGGAATTGCCAGAAGTAGAAACCACCCGGCGCGGTATTGCGCCCCATCTGGAAGGCCAGCGCGTCAGCCGCGTGGTAGTGCGCGACCGGCGCTTGCGCTGGCCAATCCCGGAAGACCTGGATGTGCGCCTGTCGGGGCAGCGCATTGTCAGTGTCGAGCGGCGCGCCAAATACCTGTTGATCAATGCCGAGGTCGGTACGCTGATCAGCCACCTGGGCATGTCGGGCAATTTGCGGCTGGTCGAGCTGGGTTTGCCGGCGGCCAGGCATGAACATGTCGACATCGAGCTGGAGTCGGGGCTGATGCTGCGCTACACCGACCCGCGCCGCTTTGGTGCCATGCTGTGGAGCCTGGACCCGCTGAACCACGAGCTGCTGCTGCGCCTCGGGCCTGAGCCGCTGACGGACCTGTTCGACGGTGAGCGCCTGTTCCAGCTGTCCCGCGGGCGGTCGATGGCGGTCAAGCCGTTCATCATGGACAACGCGGTAGTGGTGGGGGTGGGCAACATCTACGCCACCGAAGCGCTGTTTGCCGCAGGCATCGACCCACGCCGGGAGGCGGGCGGGATTTCACGGGCGCGCTACCTGAAGCTGGCAATCGAGATCAAACGGGTGCTGGCGGCGGCGATCGAGCGCGGTGGTACCACCTTGCGCGACTTCATCGGTGGCGATGGGCAGCCGGGGTACTTCCAGCAGGAACTGTTCGTCTACGGGCGTGGCGGGCAGCCGTGCAAGGTGTGCGGCACGGAGTTGCGCGAGGTGAAGCTGGGGCAGCGGGCGAGCGTGTATTGCCCGCGCTGCCAGCGGTAAGGCTGGAGGCCGCTTTGCGGCCCAATTCGCGGGTAAACCCGCTCCCACAGGTACGGTGCAGGCCTGTAGGCCAGTGAGGTACCTGTGGGAGCGGGTTTACCCGCGAACAAGGGCGAAGCCCTTGCCAGACGGCGATCAGTCCTTGCCGGTAATGCGGCGGTACTTGGCCATCAGCTGTTCTTCGCTTTCCGGGTGGGCTTCATCCAGCGGGATGCAGTCGACCGGGCAGACCTGCTGGCACTGCGGCTCGTCGTAATGGCCCACGCACTGGGTGCACAGGTTAGGGTCGATCACGTAGATCTCTTCGCCTTGGGAGATGGCCTCGTTCGGGCACTCGGGTTCGCAGACGTCGCAGTTGATGCAATCGTCGGTGATTATCAGGGACATGGGGACTCCGGCCGGGGCTCATCGCCTGGGCATGTTCAACGCAATGGGCACAATTGTGCCGCATTCGCGCCCGCAGTGCACGCGGGCGCGATAATCAGGCGATCGGGCTTACTTCTTGAAGCGTTCAGTCAGCGCTTCGGCCACCACCGGGTGGACGAATTTGCTGATATCACCGCCCAGAGCGGCGATTTCCCGGACCAGGGTCGAGGAAATGAACGAATAACGTTCCGAAGGCGTCAGGAACAGGCTCTCGACATCGGGGGCCAGTTGCCGGTTCATGTTCGCCAGCTGGAACTCGTACTCGAAGTCGGACACCGCACGCAGGCCACGCAGGAAGACGTTGGCGCCCTGTTCCTTGGCGAAATGCGCCAACAGGGAGGAGAAGCCGATGACTTCGACATTGGGCAGGTGCTTGGTGACCTCACGGGCTAGCGCCACCCGCTGCTCCAGGGGGAACAGGGGGTTTTTCTTCGGGCTGGCCGCCACCGCGATGATCACGTGGTCGAACAAGCGCGAGGCGCGCTCGACCAGGTCTCCATGGCCTTTGGTAATGGGGTCGAAAGTACCCGGGTACAACACTCGGTTCATCGCGTCATCCTGGCTGGAGTGCGTTGGGGAGTCGGATGGTAGCGCAGCGATTGCGCCCGGCCAAGTCATGCGGCCAGCTGATGGCACTATAGACAGGCGCCATATTCGTTGTCATGCGCTGTGTGCCAGGCGGCCAATCAAGGCTTCGGTGAGCCTGGCGCTGATGGCATACACCGACAGTTGCGGGTTGGCGCCGATGCTGGTGGGGAACAGCGAGCCGTCGTGGACCGACAGGTTTTCCAGCTGGTGATGGCGGCCCAGGCTGTCGCACACGGCCTGGCGCGGGTCTTCGCCCAACGCACAGCCACCCATCACATGGGCGCTGCCCAGGCGCGTCCTGAAGGGCTCCAGGCGCAAGGCGTCGATCATGCCCAGCGCCTGTTCCAGGCTGGAAGCAGCGCTGGCGTCGCTGTGCACGGGGGTCACCTGCATGGCCCCGGCCGCGAACTGGATCTGGGCCATGCTGTGGTAGGCGCGACGCAAGCCGTCGCGCAGGTAGTCGGTGACCGGGTAATCGAGCACCGGTGAACCGTCGCCACGCAGCTCTACGGCGCCACCCTGGCTCTCGGGGTGAAAACCGTCGCGCAGCAGCGCCAGCATTACGTGGGTGTGCGGCAGCTCGGCCATGCGCCGGGCATTTTCGTGGCCGTGCCCACCCAGCAGGGTGCTGGCCAGCGCAGGGTGCAGCGGTGGCACTTCCAGTTTGTAGCCGACCGGGCCATCTGTGCCGCCCTGCCACTGGAAGTGGTCGCTGTAGATGGACTGCGGGGCGCCGTAGTAGGGGTCGATACGGTCTGTGAAACGCGCTGCGCTGAAGTTCACCAGGTGCAAGAACGTGCGTTTGCCCAGGCGGCCATGCGGGTCGGGCGCGGCGGAGCGCAACAGCAGGGCCGGGCTGTTGATGCCGCCGCCAGCCAGGAGGTAATGGCGTGCGCGTACGCTGACCTGCCTGCCGGTGGGATGTACGCCTTGGGCATCCAGGGCCTGGCAGGTCAGGCCCTGGATGCGCTCGCCGTTGTGCGTGAAGCGCTCGGCCCGGGCCAGGTACAGCAGTGCGCCGCCTTGTTCGAGGGTGGCGGGAATGCGCGTCACCAGCATCGATTGTTTGGCATTCACCGGGCAGCCCATGCCGCAGTAGCCCAGGTTCCAGCAGCCGCGCACGTTGCGCGGGATCACCGCCCAGCGGTAGCCCAGCTGCTCACAGCCGCGGCGGAGCACGTCGTTGTTGGCATTCGGCGGCAGGGCCCAGGGGGTAATGCCCAGTTCCTGCTCCATGCGTTCGAACCAGGGCCGTAGCTCATCTTCACCCAGCCCTGTCACGCCGTGGGCTGAAGCCCAGTGCACCAGGGTCTGGGGAGGGGTGCGAAAGCTCGAGGTCCAGTTCACCAGCGTAGTGCCGCCCACGGCGCGGCCCTGCAGGATGGTGATGGCGCCATCCTTGCTCATGCGCCCCAAGCCCTCCTGGTACAGGCTGGCGTAGGCTTCGCTCTCCAGCAGGTGGAAATCGTTGCTGGTCTTGAGTGGGCCTTCTTCGATCAGCAGCACCTTGAAGCCTGCGGCGCTGAGCATCTGCGCGCTGGTGGCACCGCCGGCACCGCTGCCGATCACGGCAACGTCGGCCTCCAGGGCAAGGTCCTGCGCCAGACGCGAAGCGTCATGGGTGATCCAGCCGCGTTCGAGGCCTTGGCGAAACGGGTCGGGGACAGGCATTGGCGATGCTCTTGTTGTTTTCAGATTGTTGGTGGCCCGGGGTAGCCGCAGGCGGTCCAGGACTCGGGGCGTTCGTACCAGGCCATCTGCAGCAACTGCAGCAACGAGGCGTGGCCCATGCGCAGCAGGTTCAGCGAACTGTCCTGCCAACGCTGCAGGAAGGCCATGACTTGCGCAGGGCTGGCCTGTGCCCAGGCGCCCCAGACACCGGTCAGGGGGCCACGGGTGAGTGGCAGGCTGAGCACGTCGAACAGTTGCCGGGTGAGCGTTAGCATTTCCGGCGACAACGCCGCCAGCTTGTGGTCGAGGCTGCCCAGCACCAGGGGCTCGGCGGCCTGCGTACCGGCCAGTACCACCGGGATCAGCGCCCGCAGCAGCGGCAGGTCGTCATCGCGCAGTACCTGATAGCCCGTCGCCGCTGTTTGTGCGCTGCAGCCAACCAGGCTGACACCCGCCAGAAAGGCACTGGCGCCAAGGCTGAAACGCAGCAGGTCGCGGCGGTGCACAGGCCGGCGCTCAGCGGATGAACAGCTTGTAGATCAAGCGCTGCAAGGCTTTGCCGTAGGGCGGGTAGATCAGCCGTGCGGCGTTGAAACGTTGCTTGGCAAGTACGGCCTTGGCCTTGCTGAAGGTCAGAAAACCGTCGTGGCCATGGTAGTGGCCCATGCCCGAAGGGCCGATACCGCCGAAGGGCAGGTCGTCCTGGGCCACATGCAGCAGGGTGTCGTTCAGGCATACCCCGCCGGAGTGGGTGTGGCGCAGCACATGCTCCTGGCCGGCCCGGTCGTAACCGAAGTAGTACAGCGCCAGCGGGCGTGGGCGCTGATTGACGTAGGCCAGCGCCTGGTCGAGGCTGTCGTAGGGCACCAGCGGCAGCAGGGGGCCGAAGATTTCGTCCTGCATCACCTGCATGCTGTCGTTCACGTCCAGCAGCAGGTGCGGTGGCAGGCGCCGGCCCTGGCGAGTTTCGCCTGAGTACAGGTCAAGCACCTGCGCACCTTTGCTGTGGGCATCGTCCAGCAGGTGCTGCAGGCGCTGCAACTGGCGGGGGTTGATGATGGCGGTGTAGTCGGGGTTGTCGGCAATGCGCGGGTACAGGCGGCGCACGGCGCGCTGGTAGGCGTCGCTGAAGGCTGCCAGCCGTTCGCGGGGCACTAGCACATAGTCGGGGGCGACGCAGGTTTGCCCGGCGTTCAGGGTCTTGCCGAAGGCGATGCGCTCGGCGGCGCTGTCCAGTGGCACGTCGGCCGACACGATGGCCGGTGACTTGCCGCCCAGCTCCAGGGTAACCGGGGTCAGGTTGTGCGCCGCCGCCAGCATGACCTGCCGGCCCACGCTGGTGGCACCGGTGAACAGCAGGTGGTCGAAGGGCAAGCGGGCGAAGGCCTGGCCCACTTCGACCTCGCCCAGCACCACGCTGACCAGGTCGGTGGGAAACACCTGCTCCAGCAGGTGTTTCAAGGCCTGGGCGCTGGCGGGCGTGGCTTCGCTGAGCTTGAGCATGACCCGGTTGCCGGCGGCCAGGGCGCAGGTCAGCGGCCCGATGGCGAGGAACAGCGGGTAGTTCCACGGCACGATGACGCCCACCACCCCCAGCGGCTGATAACGCACCTGCGCGCTGGCCGGCTGGAAGGCCAGGCCGACCCGTCGCCGGCTGGCGCGCATCCAGCGATGCAGGTGCCTTTCGGCGTGGCGCAGGCCCTGTACCGAGGGCAGCAGCTCGGCCAACAGGGTCTCGTCGGCGCTGCGCCCGGAAAAATCCTCGCTGATGGCCTCGATCAACCCAGCCTGGTTGGCCAGCAAGGCTTCGCGCAGGGTTCTCAGCCATTGCAGTCGCTGGGCCGCCGGCGGCAGGGGGGTGCCGGCGAAGGCCTGGCGCTGGGCAGCGAACATCGCCGCAAGGTCGAGGTCGGATTGCACAGGGGTCAAGGCACTGGGCGCGTTCATGGCGGCGTTTGATCCGGGCAGGGAATGTCTAGAGCCTATACTCTAATCGGGACGATGGTGCGAATTTTTCCGCGCCGCCGAACGGTGCATTCCACCTGTAATACGCCGTAAGATGACCCTTTGATGAAGCCCGCAGACTGGGAGCTGAGCATGGCCCCGCGCATGAAGACCCGAGAGCGCATCGTGCAGAACAGCCTGGAGCTGTTCAACCAGCAGGGCGAACGCAGCGTCAGTACCAACCACATTGCCGCGCACATGGAAATCTCGCCCGGCAACCTGTATTACCACTTCCCCAACAAGCAGGCGATCATTGCCCTGTTGTTCAGCCAGTATGAAGAACTGGTAGACAGCTTCCTGCGCCCGCCGCAAGGCCGCCAGGCAACCGTGGAGGACAAGCGCTTCTACCTCAAGGCCTTGCTGGCGGCGATGTGGAACTACCGCTTCCTGCACCGCGACCTGGAGCACCTGCTGGACAGTGACGCGGAGCTGGCCGCCCGTTACCGGCGTTTTTCCGAGCGCTGCCTGCGCCAGGGCCAGGCGATCTACCGCGGCTTTGTCGAGGCGGGCATCCTGACCATGGCGCCGGCGCAGATCGAATCGCTGACCATCAATGCCTGGATCGTGCTGACGTCCTGGGTCCGTTTCCTCAGCACTACGCGTGAACATTCCGCGCACTTGGGTGAAGAAGCCTTCAAGCGGGGCGTCTACCAGGTACTGGTGCTGGAACTCGGCTACGTCACCGACCGTGCGCGCAGTGCTGTGGACGCCCTGTGCCAGGAATTCCATGTACCGTTCAACCAGGCTCTGGAACATTGACCCAGGGCCCTAGTGCCATCGATCAGGAGATTGTCATGCCCCTTGCGCAATTGATCACCCCGCAGCAGTTGGCCGAGCGTCTGGGCTCGCCCAAGTTGGTGATCCTCGACTGTCGCTTTGCCCTCGAGGATGTGGACTATGGCCAACGCAGCTATGCCCAGGGCCATATCGCCGGGGCGCATTTCGCCGACCTGGACCGCGACCTCAGCGGGCCGGTGAGCAAGGGGCGCACCGGTCGTCATCCACTGCCCGATGCGCAGCGGCTGGTGGAGCGCCTGCGCGAGTGGGGCGTGGACAACGACAGCGAAGTGGTGCTTTACGACGACGGCCCCGGCGCCTTTGCCGCCAGGGCCTGGTGGCTGCTGGTCTGGCTGGGCAAGCGCAACGGCGTGGCGATCCTCGATGGTGGCCTGAAGGCCTGGCATGCGGCGCACCTGCCGTTGAGCCTGGACCCGCCGCCCAAACGCGAAGGTACCTTCAGTGGTGAGCCGGATGCCAAGTTGCTGATCGATGCCGAGCACCTGGGCAAGCGCCTGGGCAGCACAGACCTGACCTTGATCGATGCGCGAGCCTTGCCGCGGTTTCGCGGTGAAGTGGAGCCGATCGACCCGGTGGCGGGGCATATTCCCGGGGCCCAGTGCGCGGCGTTTACCGACAACATTGGGGCAGATGGGCGTTTTCTGCCGGCGGATCAGCTCAAGCAGCGCTTTGCCGAAAAGCTTGGTGGGCGCGCGCCGGAGCAGTTGGTGTCTTACTGCGGGTCTGGGGTGACGGCTTGCCATAACCTGTTTGCGATGGCACTGGCGGGGTACCCGCTGGGCAAGCTGTACGCCGGGTCGTGGAGCGAGTGGATCAACAACCCGCAGCATGCCGTGGCCACCGGCGAGTAAGCAAGCGCGCTCTGCAAGGCTATCTTGGCTCTTGTGGGAGCGGGTTTACCCGCGAACACCGGCGAAGCCGGTGGCATCCTCCGCGCCGGATTCTTCGCGGGTGAACCCGCTCCCACAGGGTGTCGGGCAGATCTTCAGTCACTGGCCGTCTACCAGCCACTGCGGAATCCGCCGCTCCAGGTAGTACCCCGGGTTGCGCAGGGTGCCATCGACAAACCCCACATGGCCACCGCGGCGGTGCAGTTCGAAGCGGGTCTGGGGTGCCAGTTCACGGGCCGTAGGCAGGCTCTGGCCAGCCACGAACGGGTCATCGCTGGAATGGATGATCAGCGTCGGCGTGCGGTTCTGGCCGAGGAAGAAGTGGCTCGATGAGCGGCGATAGTAGTCGTGCACATCGCGAAAGCCGTTGAGCGGTGCCGTGACTTTGCCGTCGAAGTCCCAGAACGTGCGCAAGTTGGTCAGTTGCCCCAGGCGCTCCAGCGTCGCCAGCCGGTCATGCTCGCCCTGCTCTTGGAAGTGCCGCTGCTTGTGTTGAACATACGCCAGCATCTCGCGCATGAAGTGCGCCTGGTACACCTTGGAGAACCCCTGGCCGATACGGTCGGCACAATGGTCCAGGCGAAAGGGCACCGACACGGCAACTGCCGCCTCCAGCTGGCTGGCAACGCCGCTCTCGCCCAAGTATTTCAACAGCACATTGCCACCCAGCGAGTAACCCACCGCATACAGCGGCGCCAATGGGCGCTGGGCACGCAGGTGGCTGACAATTTCCGCCAGGTCTTCGCTGGCGCCGGAATGGTAGCTGCGCGGCAGCAGGTTGGGCTCGCCCGAGCAACCACGCCAGTTCACCGCCACGCTGGCCCAACCGCGGTTTTGCAGCGCTTGCTGCAACCCTTTGACGTAGGGTGAATGGGACGAGCCGGTCAGCCCATGTAGCACGAGCACCAGTGGCGCCTGTGCCTGATGCGGGCCATGCCAGTCGAGGTCGATGAAGTCGCCGTCGGCCAGCCACAGGCGCTCACGGTTGCGCTGCAGCTCAGGCAGCTTGCGCCACAGGGGGCCCCACAGCGTCTGCAGGTGGGGGTTGGACAGGCCGATGGCCGGACGGAAGGTGGCGCTTGGGCTGGGCATGCTGGGCAACTCATGATGTGCTTGCCTAGAGTGCCATGAAAAAGCGCCACAGTACCTGCGCTATTGGTCGGTAGCCGGCAGTGGTTGTTGCTCGGTGGGTGGGCCGACACTGACGCGTACTGCCTGGCTCAAATCGAGCTGCCGCTGCATGACGGCGCGGACATCTGCCGGTGTCAGCCTGGCGAGGCGCTCGATGTAGCTGTCGAGAAAGTCGGCGGGCTGGCGTTGATGGGTGATTTGTGTGAGCAAGGCTGCCAGGTGCTTGTTCTGTGCCACATCGCGCAGCAGTTGCCCTGCCAGTTGCTTGCGCGCCACTTGCACCTCGGCCTGGGTCGGCCCTTGTTCGATGAACTCGCGCAGCAAGGTTTCAACCAGTACTTGAGAGCCTTGGACGTACTCTGGCGCGATATCCCATTCGGCGCTGAACAGGCCACCTGCGCTCAAGGCATTTACCCGTGTGTAGATGCCATACGTCAGCCCGCGGCGGTGTCGCAGTTCATTCATCAAGCGTGACGCGATTCCCGACCCCAATACTTCACTGGCCAACACCAGGGCCGGATATTGCGGATGATTGGCTGGCACGCTCATGGGTAATGCAATCAGGACGGCAGTGCTTGCGCCAGGCTGTTCGACATTGAGCGTGGCGCCGGCTGCTGGAGCAGCGGCCGGCAGCTCGATTGCGGACCAGCCTTGGGGCAGTGCCTGACTGATCTGTTGTGAAACGGCCTGGGCCTGTGCAAGGGAGAGGTCCCCCACTACTACGATGTCCAGGTTACTGGCGCAGTAGGCGCGTTGGTGGAAGCGCCTCAGGTCCTCAGGGTTAGCCTGGTCTATCCCTTGCTGAGTGCTGCCTGATGGGTTGCCATATGGATGACCACTGAACAAATGACGAAAGGCTTCGCTACGCGCCCTCAAGCGGGGGTGGTGCTCGCGAGATGCATTGTGCCGCAGCAGTTGGCTTTTTATCTTGGCTAGCGCGTCAGCGGTGAAGGCAGGGCGTGCCACAAGGTCGATGAAAAGCGCCAGTGCCGGGTCGAACAGTGCTTCGGTGCTCAGGCTTCGCAGGCTCAGGGTCACGTGCTCCAGGCGGATCTGCTTTTCCATGACAGCGCCCAGGCGCTCCAGTTGCTCTGCTTGCTGGGTGGCGGTGTGCTGCTGGCTGCCCTCGTCGAGCATGTAGAACGCCAAGGATGCCAGGCCGGGGAGCACGGTGTCCTGGGTTGTACCGGCCCTGAATTGCAGCACGATATCGATTATTGGCAGTCCTCGGGCTTCGACGAATTTCACGGCGGTGCCGCTATCCGTTGTCCACGCCTGCACCTGGGTATCAATGGGTTCGAAGAGGTCCAGATCAACCCCCTGGGCCGACACCAGGCCACCATGAACAGGGCTGTTTGCAGCGGGGTATGAATTCGCGTCATTCATCAGCGCTTTCCTTGTGATGCGTAAAGGTGATGGTGGTCCGGGATTCGGTCAGGAAGTCATAAGCCGCCAGGCCTACCTGCTCGGCTGTCACGGCTTCGATGGCTTGCCGTTCATCCTCCAGTGCAACCGGGTCCAGGCCGCAGGCCGCCTGCTTGCCGATGGCTTCTGCCTGCTTGCTGATATCGTCCCTGTCGAATAACTGCTCGGCCAGAAGCCGTGCCTTGGCGCGCTGGAGGTCTTCTATGCTGGGCGCTGACTGGCGGAACGCTTCGATTTCCAGCAGCAGTCGTTCTGCCGCCATCTCGGGTGCAACGTGCGGGCTGCAGAACGCGTAAAACGTCAGCAGGCCGTCACCCCGTTGCCAAGGCTCATAGTCCGACCACACACCTTGCAAGACTGGTTCATCTCGCACGAGCAGGCGCTGGAGGATGCTGGCGTGGCCTTGGCCAAGAATCTGGGGCAGCAGACGCAGTGCATACGCTTGTGAGTCAGACCGGGCGGTGCATTGACTGGGTAGGTTGAAACTGATGATCACGCCCGTGCGCAGGCCGTGCTGGCGCAAGGTTTGAACGCGCCGAACCAGGCTGGAGGGCTCTACAGGTATTTGCCGGGCCGGCAGGCGATGAGCGGGGATCGCTGCAAAGTGTCGCGTTACCAGCGTTTGCAGTTGCCCTACGGTAATGTCGCCGGCCACTGCCAGCGTCGCGTTGTTGGGGTGGTACCAAGTCTGGTACCACGTGCGTGCCGCTGCGGGGGTCATGTGGCCGAGGTCGGTCTTGTAGCCGATTACGGGCGTGCCATAGCCGCTGTTGTCATAGGCCAGCAGCAGGTGATGTTCCAGGGCCTGCGACCACGCGTCGTTATCGATATCCTCGCGTCGCTCGGCCATGACAACCGCCAGTTCGCGGGCAAAAGGCGCATCGCTGAGGGTGGCGCTGGCCATGATATCGGCCATGGCTTCCAGGGCGATCTCCAGGCGGTTGGCTGGCAACGTCAGCGGAAAGGCCGTGGCATCGGGGAGGGTGAATGCATTTGCCTCACCACCCAAGTGGCTCATGAGGGCGGAGTATTGGCCCCCAGCCAGTTTGCTGCTGCCTTCGAACAACAAATGTTCAAGGGCATGCGAAAGGCCGGTATGGCCTTCGGGCTCGTAGCTGGAACCCACGTGATACCAAAGCTGCACGCTGACCAGAGGTGCGCGGCGGTCTTGACGCAAACAGACGCGCAGGCCATTGGCGAGGGTAAAAGCACTTACCCGGCTAGCCGGTGTGGGCAGGGAGGGGCGTTCGGTCATGGTTGAAGTGCTCCTTCAAGAAACAAAGGAGCAGCTTCAGCCACGCAGGCGGCGGGAGTGGGGTAACTAAGTAAGCCAAACCCGGTTTATCGGGTCATCCTCGCTGCCAGAGCGCGTAATGCACCTGGCCGGTTTTCTTCTCGCGGTGCAGGCGCCAGTTGCCGGGCATCGGCAGTGTTGAAGGCGCCGCTTCGCTTTCGGTGTAGATCAGCGCCTGTTCGCCCAGCCACTGGTTCTGCTCCAGCAGGTTGCAGGTGTTGGCCAGCAGGTCCTGGTGGAACGGCGGGTCGAGGAACACCACGTCGAACTGTTGCTTGGCCGGGCCTTGCAAGTAGCGCAGGGCATCGGTTTGCAGGATTTGCCCGCGCGGGCAACGCAGGATCTCGAGGTTGTTCTTCAGGTTGCCGATCGCCGCCGGGTTGCTGTCCAGTGCCACGGCATCCTTGGCGCCGCGAGACAGGGCTTCGAGCACCAGGGCACCGCTGCCGGTGAAGGCATCCAGAACGCGGGCACCCTCGATGTGCGGCGCCAGCCAGTTGAACAGGGTTTCGCGCACGCGGTCAGGCGTTGGCCGCAGGCCTTCGCCTTCCGGTACCGCCAGGCGGCGGCTACGCCACTCGCCGGCGATGATGCGCAGGTGGCCCTGGCCCTTGCTTTGGCCCGATTGCGGGCGGGCGGGAGGGGTGGATCTTGGCATTAGTGCTCCGGTACCCCGAGCGCTTGCTCGGAGGGCTTGTCAGTGGGTGCTGGCAGCGGTTTTTGTGGCACTTTCGGGCCTACGGTGACGATCACCAG
Source organism: Pseudomonas sp. SAS7 (assembly GCF_052112345.1). Taxonomy (NCBI): domain Bacteria; kingdom Pseudomonadati; phylum Pseudomonadota; class Gammaproteobacteria; order Pseudomonadales; family Pseudomonadaceae; genus Pseudomonas; species Pseudomonas sp. SAS7. The sequence continues at coordinate 413,191 of NZ_JBEGGO010000002.1, forward strand.
TTTATCGGCTGACAGGTGTTTGTTCATGGCCGCCTTGACCTGCTCGACGGTGAGGGCCTGGGACTGCTGCATGAAGTCCTCCAGCCAGGTCAGCGGCAGATTGTAGAAGCCGATTGCGCCCAACTGGCCGACGATGCTGGCATTGCTGGCATTGGACAGCGGGAAGCTGCCGGCCAGTTCGCGCTTGGCATCGTCCAGCTCTTGCTGGGTGGGGCCTGTCTTGAGGTAGTCGGCAAGAATGCCCTGTACCAGCTTGAGCGTGCCTTCACTGAGCTCGGCACGGGTCTGCAGGTTGATCATGAACGGGCCGCGCACCTGCATGGGGCTGAACACCGAGTACACGCCGTAGGTCAGGCCACGCTTTTCACGCACTTCGCTCATCAGCCGGGTACCGAAGGCGCCACCACCGAGGATCTGGTTACCCAGCGACAAGGCTGGCCAATCCGGGTCCTGGCGGTCGATACCAAGCTCGGCCAGCATGAGGTGAGTCTGTTTGGACGGGAAGTCGATGTGGGTCAGGCCGGCCTTGGCTTCGCTGGGCTGGGCTGGCGCGGCAAGCGCCGGGCCCTTGGGCAGGCCCGCCGAAACCTGGGCGGCAATGGCTTCGGCCTCGGCACGGCTGAGGTCGCCGACCAGGGCGATTACTGCGTTGCCGCCGGTATAAGCCTTGGCGTGGAAGGCACGCAGTTGTGCCAGGGTAATGCCGTTGATGGTTTCTGCGGTGCCATCGCTTGGATGGGCGTAGGGGTGGTCGCCATAGAGGTTGCCGAACAGCGCCTTGCCAGCGATTTTGCCGGGGTTCTGCTTCTCGTATTCGAAGCCGGCCAGCATCTGGTTCTTGATGCGCTTGAGGGCGTCCTCGGGGAAGGTCGGCTTGCCGGCCACTTCGGTGAACAGCTTGAGCGCAGGTTCGCGCTTGTCCTTGATGCTGAGGCTGCGCAGCGACGCCACGGCCATGTCACGGTAGGAGCCGTTGCCAAAGTCTGCGCCCAGGCCTTCGAAACCTTCGGCGATGGCGGTGACGTCCTTGCCGGCCACACCCTCGTTGAGCATGGCGTTGGTCAGCGCCGCCACGCCGGGTGTTCCGGCGTCCTGGCTGCTGCCGGCGGCAAAGGTGACGCGCAGGTCGAACATCGGCAGTTCGCGGGCTTCCACGAACAGCACCCGGGCGCCCTCAGCGGTGCTCCAGTGCTGGATGTTCAGCTGGCGCCGGCTGGGTGCCTTGCCATCCAGCTCGGCCAGCGACTGCAAGGTGTTGGCCGGGCGGGCGGCGCTGGTGTCCGCCTTGGCGGCGTTGTCGGCCATGGCCGGGGCGGCCAGCACTGCCGCCAGCGCCAGGGCGCGGATGCCCGTGGCCAGCAGGGTTGGGCGCGGTGCGCTACGATCACTCATGAGCGGACTCCTCGGGCAGTACATGGGCAACGCTCAGGCGTTCGCGGGTGAAGTAGGTGCGCGCGGCGTCCTGGATGTCCTGCGGGGTGACGCGCTTGAGCTCGTCCAGCTCGCTGTCGATCAGTTTCCAGGACAGGCCGACGGTTTCCAGCTGGCCGATGGTGGTGGCCTGGCTGCTGATGGAGTCGCGGTCGTAGACCAGGCCGGCAATGACCTGGGCGCGTACGCGTTCGAGCTCTTCGGCGCTGGGCGGGGTGGTCTTGAGTTCTTCAAGCAACTGCCAGATGCCTTTCTCGACATCGTCGAGGGTTTTCTGCTTTTGCACGTTCGGCGTGGCCGAGATCAGGAACAGGCTGTCGCCGCGGGTGAAGGCGTTGTAGCTGGACGAGGCGCCAGCCACCAACTCCTGGCCACGCTCCAGGCGTGCCGGCATACGGGCGCTGTAGCCGCCGTCGAGCAGTGCCGAGATCAGGCGCAGGGCATGCACGGTGCGCGGGTCCTTGGCGGTGGGCAGGCCGGGCACGTTGAAGCCATAGATCAGGCTGGGCAGCTGGGTGCGTACGTGCAGGGTCAGCTGGCGCTGGCCAGGCTCGGCCAGCTCCAGTGGCAGCTTGGCCGGCGGAACGGCGCGCTTTGGAATGCTGCCGAAATACTTCTGTGCCAGGCCCTTGACCTCGTCGGCGGTGACATCGCCGACCACCACCAGGGTGGCATTGTTGGGGGCGTACCAGGACTCGTACCAGTGGCGCAGTTCTTCGACCTTCATGCGCTCCAGGTCCGCCATCCAGCCGATGGTCGGCGTGTGGTAGCCGCTGGCCGGGTAGGCCATGGCGCGGAACAGCTCGAACGCCTTGGAGTTGGGCTGATCGTCGGTGCGCAGGCGGCGTTCTTCCTTGATTACCTCGATTTCGCGGCTGAACTCGTCGGCCGGCAGGCGCAGGCTGGCCAGGCGGTCGGCCTCCAGCTCCAGGGCGACTGGCAGGCGGTCGCGGGCCAGCACCTGGTAATAGGCGGTGTAGTCGTCGCTGGTGAAGGCGTTTTCTTCGGCACCCAGGTCACGCAGGATGCGCGAAGCTTCGCCGGGGCCGACTTTGGCGCTGCCCTTGAACATCATGTGTTCCAGCGCATGGGACAAACCGGTCTGGCCCGGGGTTTCGTAGCTGGAGCCGACCTTGTACCAGATCTGCGAGACCACTACCGGGGCGCGATGGTCTTCGCGCACGACCACCTTCAGGCCATTGTCGAGGATGAATTCGTGGGTGGGTTGCACATCGGCGGCGAAGGCCGCGAGCGGCAGGCAGAGCGTGCCGAGCAACAGGCCAGCGGCGCGGCGGGCTAGAGCATTCATAAGGTGTTTAACCTGTTCGGCGGCCCGCTGGGTTTAGCGTCGGCGGGCCAGGAGGTGCTAGGATACTGATCCGGTTGCCTGGCGACCATGCCTGTCGCCGTTCTGGCCCGCAGGACACTAAGACAAAACGTTGCGCATGAACCAGCAGGCTTCAAGATAGTCTGTTCTGCGTAGAGAGAATTCCCGATGGGCCGTTGCTGGCTCATCGCTACCCTGAGATAGCCGTCCTCCATGTTTGGTTCCAACGACGACAAGAAAGCGCCGGCCGAGGCTGGCGAGAAGAAAGGCCTGTTCAGCTGGTTTCGCAAGAAGCCGCAGCAACCTGTCGCCGAACAGCCACAAGCCCCTGAATCCCAGGCCGCAGAGCCGGTAGCGCCGCCATCCGCCGTCGAGCACGCTGAAGCTGCTCCGGTCGAGCCGGTGGTTGCTCAAGCACCTGCACCTGCAGCTGAGGCCCCTCTGGCTGCTGAGCCAGCAGTGGCCCCTGAGCCTGTACCTGCCCCGGTGGTTGCGCCAGTCTTTGAGCCTGCACCTGCTCCGGTGGCTGCCCCGGTCCCTGAGCCTGCACCTGCGCCAGTGGTTACCCCAGCTCCTGAGTCTGCCTCGGCCCCTGTGGGAGCGGGCGTGCCCGCGAATGCGGAGCCTGCCGCCCCGCAGCTCGAAACCCCTGCGCCAGTAGCAGCCCCGGCCATTCAAGCCGTCGAACCCCCGGTCAGCAACCTGGTACTGCCCGTTGCCGAGGAGCCCGTCGCTCTCGTCCCAGATCTTGAGCCAAAAGCCCCGCCAGCGATCCCCGAGCGTCCGGCAGCAGAGCCCGTGCAACCAGAGCCCGTGCAACCAGAGCCCGAGCCTGTGGCTGCGGCCGCAACCGTTACCGAACAAGCCAAGCCAGGCTTTTTCGCCCGCCTCAAGCAGGGCCTGTCCAAGACCAGCGCCAGCATCGGCGAAGGCATGGCCAGCCTGTTCCTCGGCAAGAAGGTCATCGACGACGACCTGCTCGATGAAATCGAGACCCGCCTGCTGACCGCCGACGTCGGTGTGGAAGCCACCTCGGCCATCGTCCAGAACCTGACTCAAAAGGTTGCCCGCAAGCAGCTGGCCGACGCCGACGCGCTTTACAAGTCGCTGCAGGAAGAACTGGCCGCATTGCTGCGCCCGGTCGAGCAGCCGCTGAAAGTGCAGGCGCAGAACAAACCCTATGTCATCCTCGTGGTTGGCGTGAACGGCGCCGGCAAGACCACCACCATCGGCAAGCTGGCGAAAAAGCTGCAGCTGGAAGGCAAGAAAGTCATGCTGGCTGCCGGTGACACCTTCCGTGCCGCAGCGGTCGAGCAGCTGCAGGTGTGGGGCGAGCGTAACCAGATTCCGGTGATCGCCCAGCACACCGGTGCCGACTCCGCGTCGGTGATATTCGACGCCGTGCAGGCCGCCAAGGCCCGTGGCGCCGACGTGCTGATCGCCGACACTGCCGGCCGCCTGCACACCAAAGACAACCTGATGGAAGAGCTGAAGAAGGTCCGCCGGGTCATCGGCAAGCTCGACGCCGATGCGCCCCACGAGGTGCTGCTGGTGCTTGATGCCGGTACCGGCCAGAACGCCATCAGCCAGGCCAAGTACTTCAACCAGAGCGTCGAACTGACCGGCCTGGCCCTGACCAAGCTGGACGGCACTGCCAAAGGCGGGGTGATCTTCGCCCTGGCCAAGCAGTTCAACATCCCGATCCGCTTCATCGGTGTCGGTGAAGGCATCGATGACCTGCGCACCTTCGAAGCCGAGCCGTTCGTCAAGGCTCTGTTCGCCGAGCGAGACTGACCATGATCCGATTCGAACAGGTTGCCAAGCGCTATCCCAACGGTCATGTGGGTTTGCATGAGCTGAGTTTCCGGGCGCGCCGGGGCGAATTCCTGTTCGTCACCGGCCACTCGGGTGCCGGCAAGAGCACCTTGCTGCGTCTGTTGCTGGCCATGGAGCGCCCGACCAGCGGCAAGCTCATGTTGGCCGGGCAGGACCTGGGCCAGATCAGCAATGCGCAGATCCCGTTCCTGCGTCGGCAGATCGGCGTGGTGTTCCAGAACCACCAGCTGTTGTTCGACCGCACGGTGTTCAACAACATCGCCTTGCCACTGCAGATCCTCGGCTTGTCCAAGGCCGAGATCGCCAAACGCGTGGATTCGGCGCTGGAGCGTGTGTCGCTGTCCGACAAGGGCGAACTGTTCCCGGCCGACCTGTCCACCGGGCAGCAGCAGCGGGTGGGTATCGCCCGCGCCATCGTCCACCAGCCGGCCCTGCTGCTGGCCGACGAACCCACCGGTAACCTCGACCCGCGCCTGGCAGCAGAGATCATGGGCGTGTTCGAGGACATCAACCGCCTGGGCACCACGGTATTGATCGCCAGCCATGACCTGGCACTGATTGCGCGCATGCGCCACCGCATGCTCACCTTGCAGCGCGGCCGCTTGATCGGCGATGGGGAGGCCGGGCAATGAGCACTATACGTACGCCGAAGGTTTCCGAGCGGGTTGCGCCAAAGCCGGCCGACCCGCAACCGCAGAAGAAAAAGCGCGGCGAGGACGATGACGGCCCTGATTTCCGCACACTGCTGCATGCCTGGCTGGAAAGCCACCGTGCCAGCATGGCCGACAGCCTGCGCCGCCTGGGCAAGCAGCCGATCGGCAGCTTTTTCACCTGCCTGGTGATGGCGGTGGCGCTGAGTATGCCCATGGGCCTGTCGTTGCTGCTGAAGAACGTCGAGCAGTTGGGCGGTTCGTGGCAGCGCGCTGCGCAGATTTCGCTGTACCTCAAGCTCGATGCCGGCAGCCGCGATGGTGAGGCCCTGCGCGACGAGATCAAGGGCATGCCCGGGGTGGCGGATGCGCAATTTGTCAGCCGCGAGCAGGCGCTGGAGGAATTCCAGCAGCAGTCGGGGCTGGGCGAGGCCCTGCGCGAACTGCCCGACAACCCGCTGCCTGGCGTGGTGGTGGTAACCCCGACCGAGGTCGACAAGCCGGCCCTGGACGCCTTGCGTCAGCGCCTGTCGGAACTGCCGCGGGTGGAAGTGGCGCAACTGGACCTGGTGTGGGTCGAGCGCCTGGCGGCCATCCTCAAACTGGGTGACCGCTTCGTCTTCGGTCTGGCCGTGATGCTGATTTCTGCCCTACTGTTAGTAATCGGTAACACAATTCGTCTACACATTGAAAACCGCCGTGTCGAGATCGAAGTGATCAAGCTGGTAGGCGGCACTGATGCCTACGTGCGCCGGCCTTTCCTGTACATGGGCGCCTTGTATGGCCTGGGTGCGGGGCTGCTGGCGTGGGGTATCCTGGCGTTTGGCCTGAATTGGCTCAACGACGCGGTTGTAGGGCTTTCCGGGCTGTACGGCAGTGACTTCGCCCTGGGCGGGGTGCCGGCGTCCGATGGTCTGTCGCTCTTGATCGGAGCGGTGCTGTTGGGGTATATCGGTGCATGGATTGCCGTCGCTCGTCATCTGAACGAGCTGGCGCCGCGATAGTTTTTACGTGCCAGCATTGACATTTTCTTCACTACGGAACTTGTACCGTCGTTCCAGGTCAATGTTGGCAGCGCCCACAAGGCGCGAGTTTAGTAAGTCGGAGGTTCTTGAATGACCACATCGTTGCAACCTGCCTATGCCCTGGTACCCGGTGCAAACCTGGAAGCCTACGTGCACACGGTCAACAGCATCCCGCTGCTGACGGTCGAGCAGGAGCGTGATCTGGGCGAGCGTCTCTATTATGAGCAGGATGTCGAGGCCGCTCGTCAAATGGTGATGGCCCACCTGCGTTTCGTCGTACACATCGCCCGTAGCTATGCCGGCTACGGGCTGGCCCAGGCGGACCTGATCCAGGAAGGCAACGTCGGCCTGATGAAGGCCGTCAAGCGCTTCAACCCGGAAATGGGCGTGCGCCTGGTGTCGTTCGCCGTGCACTGGATCAAGGCAGAGATCCACGAGTTCATCCTGCGCAACTGGCGCATCGTCAAGGTGGCCACCACCAAGGCCCAGCGCAAGCTGTTCTTCAACCTGCGTAGCCAGAAGAAGCGCTTGGCGTGGCTGAACAACGACGAAGTGCATCGCGTGGCAGAAAGCCTTGGCGTCGAGCCGCGTGAAGTGCGTGAGATGGAAAGCCGCCTGAGTGGCCAGGACATGGCCTTCGACCCGGCAGCGGAAGCTGACGACGACAGCGCCTTCCAGTCGCCTGCGCATTACCTGGAAGACCACCGTTACGACCCGGCGGTGCAGTTGGAGGATGCCGACTGGAGCGACAACTCCACCAGCAACCTGCACGAAGCGCTGCAAGGGCTGGATGAACGTAGCCGCGACATTCTCTACCAGCGCTGGTTGGCGGAAGAGAAGGCCACGTTGCATGAGCTGGCCGACAAGTACAGTGTATCGGCTGAGCGGATTCGCCAGCTGGAGAAAAATGCGATGAACAAGGTCAAGGCATTGATCGCTGCCTGATCGAGCCTGGCTGCAAATAAAGCCGCTTGCCTGGATAAGGTGAGCGGCTTTTTTGTGCTCGGCGTGAATGTTGTGACGCCCGAGAGATCGAGCGCCGCCCGCGCGGCGCATCGCGAGCTGCGCTCGCTCCTACGTTTGTTTCGGGCCGGTAACGCCTGTGACAGGCGTGCGCGACCGCTCTGTTTGTACGGCGCGATATCGGGGCATGCGCCAAGGCGTCCGCGCGCAAATCCCACAGGAATAATTGGCCTGAAACAAACGTAGGAGCGAGCGCAGCTCGCGATGCGCCGCGCGGGCGGCGCCCGATTTACGCATCACCGCAATATTCAAAGCTTGTTGCGCGAAGTATCGAGTTGCATCAGGTAGCTGGGCCCTCCCAACTGGCTCATCTGCCGGCGAATCCACCCCGCCCGGCTAGCCACATAGGCGCTCGGCCGGCTGGCACTCCACTTGATCGGGCTTGGCAGCACCGCCGCCAGCTGCGCGGCCTGCTGGCGACTAAGACGACTGGCATCGACACCAAAGTGATAACGCGCCGCCGCCTGGGCGCCAAATACGCCTTTGCCCCATTCGGCACTGTTCAGGTAAACCTCAAGAATCCGCTCCTTGGACCAGAACAGCTCGATCAGGGCCGTGAACCAGGCCTCCAGCCCTTTACGAAACCAGCTGCGCCCGGACCACAGAAACAGGTTCTTGGCCACTTGCTGGGTCAGGGTGCTGGCACCGCGCACACTGCCGCCACGCTCGTTGTAGGCCAGTGCGGCCTGGATAGCCGGGATGTCGAACCCCCAGTGGCTGGCGAACTTTTGGTCCTCGCCGGCAATGACGGCAACCTTCAGCTCATCGGAGATGTTCTCCCATGGCTCCCAGTCGCGCTGCAGGTCGATCGGCTCGCCATTGACCCAGGACTGGACCTTGCGCTCGACCATCAGCGCCGTGCCGGGCGGTGGCACCCAGCGGAACACCAGCACCAGCACGATGCTGCCGGCAGCGAACCAGAGCAGGGCGCGGGAGAGGCGACGGATAAGGGTTGGCAGCATGTCGATGGCTTGGCCGTACGGGTGGAAGGGGCCATTATACAGACCCGATACAAGGAGTCGTCCCATGCTTCGCAGCTTCCTGATGCTTGCCGCCTTTTTCGGCTTTACCGGGGTCGCCCTGGGTGCCTTCGCCGCCCATGGCCTGAAAAACCGGCTGACGGCCGACTATCTGGCGATCTTCCACACGGGCGTGACTTATCAGCTTGTGCATGCCTTGGCGATCTTCGGTGTCGCCGTGCTCTCGGTGCACCTGCCCGGGCGCCTGATCGGCTGGGCTGGCGGCCTGTTTGCCTTAGGCATCTTGCTGTTCTCCGGCAGCCTGTACCTGCTGACCCTCAGCGGCCTGGGCAAGCTGGGTATCATTACCCCTATTGGCGGCCTGTGCTTCCTGGCCGGCTGGCTGTGCCTGGGGCTGGCAGCCTGGCGACTGGGCTGACCGAGTGGTCCACAATCGCGACTAATGGCGTGCACCGGCCTTGGGTTGCAGGTGGGTTCGGCGCTAGAATGCGGGCCCCAAAGAACAATGGTGGCCGTGCGCATGCGCATTCAACTGAACGGTGAACCTTACGAACTGCCTGCTGGCGAAAGCGTTGCAGCCCTGCTGACGCGCCTGGAGCTGACCGGGCGCCGCGTGGCAGTGGAACTGAACCTGGATATCGTGCCGCGTAGCCAGCACGACAGCACGCTGCTGAACGACGGCGACCAGGTCGAAGTCGTCCACGCCATCGGTGGCGGCTGACAGCAGCCCGTTGGTTCACAAGCAAGCCCAGCAACCTTTTCCCGAGGAACAACGATGAGCAACGTTCGTAGCGACAAGCCCTTCACCCTGGCCGGGCGTACTTTCCAGTCGCGCCTGCTGGTCGGTACCGGCAAGTACCGTGACATGGAAGAAACCCGCCTGGCCACCGAGGCCTCGGGTGCCGAAATCGTCACCGTCGCCGTGCGCCGTACCAACCTTGGCCAGAATGCGGGCGAGCCGAACCTGCTCGACGTGCTGTCGCCCGACAAGTACACCATCCTGCCGAACACTGCAGGCTGCTTTGACGCGGTGGAAGCGGTGCGTACCTGCCGTCTGGCTCGTGAACTGCTGGACGGGCGCAAGTCGCACGAATCCCGCACGCTGGTGAAACTGGAAGTGCTGGCCGACCAGAAGACCCTGTTCCCCAACGTGATCGAAACCCTCAAGGCCGCCGAAGTGCTGGTCAAGGAAGGTTTCGACGTGATGGTGTACACCAGCGACGACCCGATCATCGCCCGCCAGCTGGCCGAAGTCGGCTGCATCGCGGTCATGCCGCTGGCTGGCCTGATTGGCACCGGCCTGGGTATCTGCAACCCCTACAACCTGCAGATCATCCTGGAAGAATCCAAGGTGCCGGTGCTGGTCGATGCCGGTGTGGGTACCGCTTCCGACGCCACCATCGCCATGGAAATGGGCTGCGAGGCGGTGCTGATGAACTCGGCCATCGCCCACGCCCAGCAGCCGGTGCTGATGGCCGAAGCCATGAAGCACGCCATTGTCGCCGGTCGCATGGCCTACCTGGCCGGCCGTATGCCGAAGAAACTCTATGCCAGCGCCTCTTCGCCGCTGGATGGTCTGATCAAGTAAGAGCTCCTGATGACTGAATCGCACGATACGCCGATCACCCCCGACGGCGAAGCCCGCCCACACCGCCGCATCAAGAGCTTCGTGATGCGCGCCGGGCGCATGACCGAAGGCCAGCAACGCGGCCTGGACCAGGGCGGCCCGCTGTACATCCTGCCGCTGGCCGACAGCCCGGTGGACTACGACCAGGTGTTCGGCCGTTCGGCGCCCCGCACCCTGGAGATCGGCTTCGGCATGGGCCATTCCCTGCTGGAAATGGCGGCTGCCGCGCCTGAGCAGGATTTTATCGGTGTAGAAGTTCACCGCCCGGGTGTCGGCGCGCTGCTCAACGGCGTACTGACTCAGGGCCTGAAGAACCTGCGGGTGTACGACTGCGATGCCATCGAAGTGCTGAACCGCTGCGTGGCGGACAACAGCCTCGACCGCCTGATGCTGTTCTTCCCAGACCCTTGGCACAAGGCGCGTCACCACAAGCGGCGCATCGTCCAGCTGGAGTTTGCCGAGCTGGTACGTCGCAAGCTCAAGCCCGGTGGCGTGTTCCACATGGCCACCGACTGGGAGCCGTATGCCCAGTACATGCTGGAAGTGATGAGCGCCGCCCCGGGCTATCGCAACCGTGCAGCCGACGGCACCTACGTGCCACGCCCCGAAGAGCGCCCGATCACCAAGTTCGAACGCCGCGGCGAGCGGCTGGGGCATGGGGTGTGGGATTTGAAGTTCGAGAAGGTGGATTGATCGGCTGATCTGGCCTTTCGATGTGCTGGTGCTTGCAGAAATGCGGGCGAAAAAAAACCGCCTTGAGAAAGGCGGTTTTTTTGTGGGCGACAGGACTGAGTATCCTTCGCTCTGGGACTTCACCGAAAACGCCCCCACAGTCAGGGGATCATAAGCAGCCAAAAAGGGCGCGTCAACGATCAGAAATATCCAGCATCACGTGTGTCTGCGCGGTTAACAGCTTTGATTGCGCATCCCAATTATCATCGTGTTGCTCCTGTGGGGAAAAATTCGGTGATGGGTCGGGTAGGAGAAGAATTCTGCTTTCCGGCCCCTTCGACACGGCCTGAGAACCGTGCCGGTAACTGACTTCGAAGGGCCATTAACCTGGCCACTTCACCGAAAACGTCCCCAGAGTTTTCGAAGGCATCGAAGTGCCGGTTAGATGCTGGAAGATTGGCCCGCCAACACGGAGGCCAAGGCATATGAAGCGTTTGCTTGATGCGCTGAGCCGCGTCTGGAAGCTCATTCGGATCTTGATTGTGCTCAAGACCGTTCGGGACTTCATGCGTGACCACTTCGATGATGCCCGTTAAGGGCTAGTCAGGTGGTTGGGCTGCCCTGGTTCCCCGGGGCAGCTTTTTGCAACCCTTACCCTCGGCGATCAGCCACCACACCAATCAGCACCAGCACCACCAGCAACACCGGCGCCAGCGCGTAGTTGTTGAACTGTGCCAACCCCTTCACCACCCACGGCGTGGCATAGATCAGCGCCGCACCGCTGCCGATCATCACCATCAGCGCCATGAACGGCACCCGCAGTGCACCCGCCAGGCCACCCAGGCGTTGTTCGGCCCAGGCTTTCACATCGCTGCCGAACAGCACCAGCAGACAGCCTACCAAGGCCAGTGAAATCTCCGACAGGTTGCCGCGGCTCCAGCGGGAAACCGTTGCGAGCAGATCAAGTACCAGATCCATGGGTCATCCTTAGGTCAAGAAATACTGCAGCAGGTCATTGAGGAACAACTGGCCCCTTGGCGTGGCTACCAGTCGATCCGGTTCGACCTGTAAAAGGCCTTTTTGTTCGGCGGCGCGGCGTGCCTCGCGCAGCTGTGCCAGCGGCAAACCGGTGCGCTGGGTGAACAGTTCGGCTTCCACGCCATCGGTAAGCCGCAAGGCGTTCATCAGGAACTCGAACGGCAGTTCGTCGACTGGCAGCAGCTTCTCGCCGGCCTTGAACGGCTTGGCCAGGTTCAGGTAGTCCTTGGGCAGGCGGGTTTTCCAGGTGCGCAGGATGCGGCCATCGGCGAAGGTCAGCTTGCCGTGGGCACCGGCACCGATGCCGATAAAGTCGCCAAAGCGCCAGTAGTTGAGGTTGTGCTGGGCTGCACGGCCCGCCTGGGCATAGGCCGAGACCTCGTATTGGCGATAGCCGTGCTCGGCCATCAGTGCCTGGCCGGCCTCCTGGATGTCCCAGAGGATGTCGTCCTCGGGCAGCTCTGGCGGCTGGTTCCAGAACACCGTGTTCGGTTCCACGGTCAGCTGGTACCACGACAGGTGCGTCGGGCCCAGGTCAATGGCCTGGCGCAGGTCGCCCAGCGCGTCATCCAGCGACTGGTCGGGCAGGCCGTGCATCAGGTCCATGTTGAAGTTGTCGAAGCCGGCAGCACGCGCCATGCCGGCAGCACGGACCGCTTCGTCGCCATTGTGGATGCGTCCCAGCGCCTCCAGCTTGGCGCCCTGGAAGCTCTGAACGCCGATGGACAGGCGGTTGATGCCGGTTTGCCGGTAGGCCTTGAACTTGTCCTGCTCGAAAGTACCCGGGTTGGCCTCCAGGGTGATTTCGATGTCTGGCGCGAACGGGATGCGTTGTTCCACGCCGCGCAGCAGCCGCCCCAGGGCATCGGCACTGAACAGGCTGGGCGTACCGCCACCAAAGAAGATCGAGCTGATCGGGCGGCCCTGTACGGCGGCCAGCTCCTGGTCGAGGTCGTCCAGCAGGGCTGTGACGTAGGCGTCTTCCGGCAGTTCAGGTCCGGCAGCGTGGGAGTTGAAGTCGCAGTAAGGGCATTTGCGTACGCACCACGGGATGTGGATGTACAGCGCCAGCGGCGGCAGGCTGGTAAAGGCCGCCGCGCCGGGAGAAGACAGCATTTCGATCATGCCAGGCCCAGACGTTGGCGCAGCAGGGCCATGGCACGGGCGCGGTGGCTGAGCTGGTTTTTATCTGCCGGGGCCAGGTCGGCGCTGGAGCAGTTGCGCTCCGGTACCCAGAACAGCGGGTCGTAGCCGAAACCGTGCTCGCCGCTGGCCTCGAACAGGATGCTGCCGTGCCACAGGCCTTCGCACAGTATCGGCAACGGGTCGTCGGCATGGCGCACCAGCGCCAGGACGCAGACGAACTGCGCGCCGCGCTCGGCCTCGGGCACGTCTTTCAGGGCTTCGAGCAGCTTGGCGTTGTTCGCTGCGTCACCCTTGCCGTCGGCATAGCGTGCCGAGTAGATACCCGGCGCACCACCGAGGAAGTCCACGGCCAGGCCAGAATCGTCGGCCAGGGCCGGCAGGCCGGAAATACGCGCGGCGTTGCGTGCCTTGAGGATGGCGTTCTCGACGAACGAAAGGCCGGTTTCTTCCGGCTCGACCTGGCTGAACTCGCCAATCGAGCGCAGCTGCACGGACTGGCCGAGCATGGCCTGGAGTTCCTTGAGTTTGCCGGCGTTATGGCTGGCCAATACGAGTTGCTGGAAATTCATCATTCGCCTGGGAACACTTCCTGGTTGAAGCTGAGGGAGTTGCTGATGCCGCCGGTTTCGATGTTCAGGTCGAAGGTGACGGTTTCTGGCTGGTCGATCTTGAACTGGGCGATGTAGTACACCGCGCCCTGTTCGGTAACCTGCTTAAAGGACAGCGGGCTGCTGCGCCCGGTCAGGTCCTTGACCGTGCCGCTGACCACCGCCATGGCAGGTTTGTCGGCCTTGAGCACGGCAATGTTGAGCACGCCCTGGTTCTTGCTGCGTACCAGGCCGGTGGCTGCGGCCACCTCGGGTGTCAGCATGCTCGACGTGAATGCGCTGTAATGCACCGTCACGTTGCCAAACACTTCCTTGCGCTCGGGCCGGGCGGCATCGGCAGCCAGTACCGGCAATGCCAGGCACAGACTGATCAGGAACAGGGCTAGGCGACGCATGGGGCAATTCCTCCGGTGGGCGTCAGACAGCGAGCTGGTGCTCTTGCAGGCCCGGGCTGCTGACGCGATAGATGCCGATCTCACCTAGAAGATTAGGCCATAGCCGGCCACCCCACCCGTTGCGGTGCAAGTGGTCGACGGCCAGGCGGTCCAGCACCTTGGCCCTGCGTTCGTGCACCAGCTCTTCGAAGTCGGCGAAGGTGCAGAAGTGGATGTTCGGCGTGTTGTACCAGGTATACGGCATGAAGTCCGATACCGGCATGCGGCCTTTGGTCGCCAGGTACCAGCGGCAGCGCCAGTGGCCGAAGTTGGGGAAGGTGATGATGCACTGGCGGCCCACGCGCAGCATCTCGTCGAGGATGCGGTCGGGGTACTCCACGGCCTGCAGGGCCTGGGTCATGATCACTACGTCGAAACTGTTGCTGGCGAAGTTGCCCAGGCCCTTGTCCAGGTCCTGCTCGATGACGTTGACGCCCTTGGCCACGCAGGCGGCGATGTTGTCGGCGTCGATCTCCAGGCCATAGCCGGTGACCTGTTTGCGGTCACGCAGCGAGGCCAGCAGTTCGCCGCTGCCGCAGCCCAGGTCGAGTACCCGGCTGCCGGCGGGGATCCAGTCGTGGATGATTTCCAGATCGGCTCTCATGCTGTCCTCAGATGGCAATGCGGTTCATGTAGTTCGAGAAACCCTGCATGTAGCGAGGCGTGGGGATCAGGAAGGCATCGTGCCCGTAAGGCGATTCGATCTCCAGGTAGCAGACGTTCTTGCGCGCAGCCATCAGGGCGTCGACGATCTCGCGCGAGCGGGCCGGCGAGAAGCGCCAGTCGGTGGTGAACGACATGATGCAGTAATCCGCCTTCACGTGAGCCAGGGTGGCAGCCAGGTCACCGCCTTGGGCAGCAGCCGGATCGAAGTAGTCCAGCGCCTTGGTCATCAGCAGGTAGGTGTTGGCGTCGAAACGGCCGGAAAACTCCTCGCCTTGGTAGCGCAGGTAGCTTTCGACCTGGAACTCGACGCTGTGGAAGTCGTAGTTGAGCTTGTCGCTTTTCAGCTCACGGCCGAATTTTTCACCCATCGAGTCGTCGGACAGGTAGGTGATATGGCCGACCATGCGCGCCAGCATCAAGCCGCGCTTGGGAATGACGCCTTGGTCCTGGAACGAACCACCATGGAATTCGGGGTCGGTGAGGATCGCCTGGCGAGCCACTTCGTTGAAGGCGATGTTCTGCGCCGACAGCTTGGGCGCCGAGGCAATGTCGACGCAGTGGCGCACACGCTCCGGGTAGCTGATGGTCCATTGCAGTGCCTGCATGCCGCCCAGGCTGCCGCCGACGACAGCGGCCCATTGCTGGATGCCCAGGCGCTCGCCCAGGCGCACCTGGCTGTGCACCCAGTCCTCTACGGTCAGTACCGGGAAGTCGGCGCCGTAAGGCTTGCCCGTGGCCGGGTTGACGCTGCTGGGGCCGGTGCTGCCGTTGCAGCCGCCGAGGTTGTTCAGGCTGACCACGAAGAAGCGGTTGGTGTCGATCGGTTTGCCTGGGCCGATGCAGCTGTCCCACCAGCCCGGTTTGCGGTCAGTGGCGGCATGGTAGCCGGCGGCATGGTGGTGGCCGGACAGGGCATGGCAGATCAGCACGGCGTTGCTCGCGCTGGCGTTCAGGGTGCCATAGGTCTCGTAGACCAGCTCGTAACTGGCCAGGGAGCGGCCACAAGCCAGTGCCAGCGGTTCATCGAACCGGGCGGTTTGCGGTACTACCAGACCGACGGAATCTTCGGGAAAGACAGTGGACATCGACCCTGCTCACGCTTGACGGAGGCGTAAGTCTAAAGAGCGCTACCCCCAGCGGCAAGCAAAGGCTTGCCGCTGAAAGCAACCAGGGTCAGATCATGCGCCACAGTTCTTGTGGCATGCCCGCGTAGGCGGCCAGCGGGGGCATGACGAACGACTGGATCACCTGGATCGCCAGGAAGGCGAAGATTGGCGAGATGTCCATGCCGCCCAGGTTGGGCACGATGCGGCGGAACGGTGCCAGCACCGGCTCGCTGATCTGGTAGGCAAGCTCTGCTGCCGGGTTGTGGCTGTTGGGGGCAACCCACGACACGATCACCATGACGATCATCGCCACCCAGAAGATCTTCAGGAACAGCGAAGTGATACCAATGATCGCCCACATGAGCAGGTGCAGGACATCACCGAAGGTACCGTAGGTGACCATCAGCACGAAGCCCATCAGCAGGGCCTGGATGACCACCGCCAGCAGCAGCGACGAGGTATCCAGCCCGCCGATGCTGGGGATGATCCGGCGGATCGGCTTGAGCAGCGGCTGCGTGGCGCGTACCGCGAACTGGCACAGCGGGTTATAGAAGTTGGCTTTGACCAGTTGCAGGACAAAACGCAGCAGGACGATCACCAGGTAGAGGCTGACCAGGGTTTGCACCACGAAGATCGCGGCGCCGGACAGTGCATTCATCTAAAGCTCCTTATTTGCCCAGTTGTTCGGCCAGCTCGGCGGAGCGCGTGGCCGCGGCCCGCAGCGCCTGCTCGACGATGGCTTCGAAGCCGCTGGCCTGGAACGACTTGATCGCAGCTTCGGTGGTGCCGGCGGGCGAAGTGACGCGGCGGCGCAGCTCGGCGGCATCGACATCGCTGGCAACTGCCATGCGGGCAGCGCCAAGGGCGGTCTGCAAGGTCAGCTGGGAAGCGGTTTCACGGGGCAGGCCGAGTTTTTCGCCTGCGGCGGTCATGGCCTCGATCAGCAGGAAGAAGTACGCAGGGCCGCTGCCGGATACAGCGGTCACCGCGTCCAGTTGTTGTTCCTGCTCCAGCCACAGGGCGGTGCCGACGGCCGACAGCAGCTGTTCGGCCTGCTGGCGCTGCTCGTCCGACACTTCAGCAGTGGCGTACAGGCCGCTTACGCCCTGGCGCAGCAGCGCAGGGGTATTGGGCATGCAGCGCACCACCGGGCGAGTGCCCACCCAGCTTTGCAGGCTGGCACAGGTGATGCCGGCGGCGATGGAAACGATCAGTTGGCCATCCTGCAGGTTGGGTTGCAGCGCCTGGCACACGGCTTTCATGACCTGCGGCTTGACCGCCAGCACGATGACGTCGGCGCCGTCGATGGCCTGGGCGTTGTTCTCGAACGTTTCGATGCCGTGCTCGGCCTGGATGCGGGTGCGGGTCTCGGCGCCCGGGTCGCTGGCGCGGATCTGCGAGGCGTCCAGGCCCTGGGCACGCAAACCACCGATCAGGCTGGCGGCCATGTTGCCGGCGCCGATAAAGGCAATACGTGTCTTGCTCATGTCAGGTCCTTGTGGGGAAGAGTGAGTAAAGCATGGAGTCAGTTTTGGCCGTAGTCGCGGGCACCAAACAGGGCGGTGCCGATGCGTACCCAGGTCGCACCTTGTGCGATAGCCGCCTCCAGGTCGTGGCTCATGCCCATGGACAGGGTGTCCAGGCCAAGGCCCAGGCTTTCCTGCAACTGGCGCAAACGGGCGAAGGCAGCCTCCTGGGCGGCGCGGTCGTCGGTGGGCTCGGGAATTGCCATCAACCCGCGCAAGCGCAGGTTGGGCAGCCCGGCGACGGCCTTGGCCAAGGCCGGAAGGTCAGCGGGGGCGCAGCCAGACTTGCTGTCTTCGCCACTCACGTTCACTTGCAGGCAGAGGTTCAGTGGCGCCAGGCCGGCAGGGCGCTGCTCGGACAGGCGTTGGGCAATTTTCAGGCGGTCCACGGAATGCACCCAGTCGAAATGCTCGGCGATGGCTTTGGTCTTGTTCGACTGAATGGGGCCGATGAAGTGCCAGATCAAGGGCAGGTCGCTTAGCGCCTGCTGCTTTGTCAGCGCTTCCTGTAGGTAGTTTTCCCCGACATCGCGCACGCCAGCGGCGTGGATTTCGCGAATGGCGCTGGCGGGCTTGGTCTTGCTCACGGCCAGCAACTGGACGCTGGCCGGATCGCGCCCGGCAGCCTGGGCAGCGCTGGCGATACGGGCGGAAATAGCGGAAAGGTTGTCTGCTAGGGTGGACATGGACGGATGCCGGCGGCTGTAGGGTCTGCGGCATTCTACCTACTTGAAGGCCTTTGGGGAGTCTCATGGATGTGACCGACCTGTTGGCCCGGGCCGTGGATGCGGGGGCTTCGGACCTGCACCTGGCGGCGGGCCAGATCCCGATGCTGCGCCTTGAGGGTGACTTGCAACGCATGAATTTGCCGGCGCTGATGCCGGCAGACCTGGCCGAAGGCATGGCGCCCTTGCTGGCTGAACACCAACGGCGGCAGTGGGCCGAGGGCGATGAGCTGGACCTGGCGCTTGAGTTGCCGGCGCTTGGCCGCTTTCGGCTGAACCTGTTTCGCCAACTGAACGGCCCTGGGGTTACCTTCAGGCTGATCCCGGGGCGGATCGCCACGCTGGATGAGCTCGACCTGGGGGATGTGTATCAAGCTGTTGCGCAATGCACTGATGGCCTGATCCTGGTAGGTGGGCCTACCGGCAGTGGCAAGTCCAGCACCCTGGCGACGTTGATCGACCAGCTGAACCGCGAACGCGCGCTGCACATCATCACCCTCGAAGACCCGGTCGAAGTTATCCACAGCCGCCAGCGCAGCCTGATCAACCAGCGTGAGATTGGCCGCCATAGCGGCGGCTTCGCCCAGGGGCTGCGCAGTGCGCTGCGCCAGGACCCGGATGTGATCATGATCGGTGAGCTACGTGACCTGGAAAGCGTTCGCCTGGCCTTGCGCGCAGCCGAGACCGGGCACCTGGTGCTGGCGACCGTGCATACGCGATCGGCGGCCAGCAGCGTTGACCGGTTGGTGGAGGTGTTTGCTGCCGAGGAAAAGCCCTTGGTGCGGGCGATGTTGGCCGAGTCGTTGCGCCTTGTGGTGGCGCAGGTACTGTTCAGGCGTGCGGGCGGTGGGCGGGTGGCGGCGCGGGAAGTGCTGGTGGCGACGCCGGCGGTGCGCAACCTGGTGCGGGAGGGGCGAATGGCGCAGTTGTGTTCGGTGATGCAGGCGGGTGGTGCAGAAGGGATGCGGACGATGGAGGGGGCAATGCGGGAGCTGAGAGAGAAGGGGCTGATCAAAGACCTATAGTGCCTGTTCTGGCCTCTTCGCGGGTAAACCCGCTCCCACAAGTACGAAGCAGCCTTTGAAGACTGTGCGGTCCCTGTGGGAGCGGGTTCACCCGCGAAAGGGCCGGGCCTGCTCAGCGCTTGGCCAGGTTCAGCTGCTGCTGTTCCTTCGGCAGCACCCGCTTGGCTACTACGTAGTGCTTTTGCCAGTAGGGCTTGCTCAGGTTGTCGATGCTTACCCGCTTGCCACGCCGTGGTGCGTGGATGAAGCGGTCGTTGCCCAGGTAGATGGCAACATGGTTTACCCGACGGCTCTTGATGTTGAAGAAGATCAGGTCACCAGGCTTCAGGTCACCCTTGGCTACCTTGACGCCGTGGCCTTGGGCCATGGCATTGGAGGTGCGCGGCAGGTCGACGTCGGCGACATCGTTGAAGGCGTATTTCACCAGCCCGCTGCAGTCAAAGCCTTTTTTCGGGCTGCTGCCACCCCAAACATAAGGGGTACCGAGCACATTAACCGCACGGCTAAGCACATCGCTGCTCTGCTTCGGCGACATCGCAGCGACTGGCAAGCCGCGGTTGCTGGCGGCATTACTGGGGCGTGCGCGCAGGGCGGTCTGCTTGACCGGCGCGTGTTTCACCGAGGCATTGGTGGTATAGCCGGTGAAACCATTGGGAAGACGTTGCTCACGATTGGTGGCGTGGGCGGCCAGGGGCAATAATAGGCAGAGGGTCAGCCATGTCTTGATCAAAGGCGGCATAGATGAAGCTCTTATGAATAGTTATGTGTTGGGCGCGCAACTTTATAACAGCTTTTTGATCAATCTTTGATCCGTTGGTCGATTGCCCAGGTGCCGTACGTCGGCCTGCGACGAGAAAGTCACATTTTTTTTTAGAAAATTTTCGGATAACCCACGAGGGCTACGCATGAACAGTTATCAACAGGGGGCGCCCTTTCACGACACCCATAGCAAGACCATTGGTTACCTGCTGTGGATTTTTGGCTTCACCGGGTCGCATCGTTTCTATTACGGCAAGCCGATTACCGGGACCATCTGGTTCTTTACCTTCGGCCTGCTGGGCATTGGTTGGCTGATCGACCTGTTTCTGATCCCGTCCATGGACCGTGAAGCCGATCTGAGGTTCCAGTCCGGCCGTATCGACTACAACATCGCCTGGGTTCTGCTGACCTTCCTTGGGGTGTTTGGCCTGCATCGGCTGTATCAGGGCAAGTGGATCACCGCGATCATCTACTTCTTTACCGGCGGCTTGTTCCTGGTGGGCGTGCTGTACGACTTCTGGACCCTGAACAGCCAGGTGTCCGAGCGAAATGCCTTGCGTTGAAATGCTTCGCGGGTAAACCCGCTTCCACAGGCGCCGTAAACCCTGTGGGAGCGGGTTCACCCGCGAAGAGGCCATGAGCGCCCATGAAAAAGGCCTTGTCGTACCGAAACGACAAGGCCTTTTTTTCTGCTGGGTTACTGCCGGGTCTGCCGCTGTTGCAGCAACAGGTTGCTGAACCCAGCCCCGGCCAGTTGCTTCTGCGCCCCGGTCAGTTGCTCACGGTTGCTGAACGGCCCGACCAATACGCGGTACCAGGTCTCGTCCTTGACCGTACCCGACTCCACCTTCACCGACTGGCCCAGCAGGATGATCTGCGCGCGGACCTTGTCGGCATCGGCCTGCTTGCGGAACGAGCCGGCCTGCAGGAAGTACTGGGTGGTCGCAGCCGGCTTGATCACCGGTGGTGGCGGTGGCGGGGTCTGGCCCAGCAACGCCGCCTGGGCCCGCGCGGTGTCGATTTTTGCCGCTTCTGCCGGTGTCACCGGGGTCACCGGCTGGGCCGGTACCGGTGGCGTCTTCTCTGGTACCGCTTCTGGCGGCACGATCACCTCAGACTCCGGCAGCAGGGTGTAGAAGTCGTACTTCGGCTTCACCGGCTGCTGTGGGGTGGCCTGCGCAGGCTTGCTGGCTTCGGTCACTTTTTCCGTCTTCTGCTGCTCGGGCTTGGCACGCTTGATGTCTTCGCCCCCCGGCTCGAGCTTCATCAGGAACACGATGAACGCGCCTACGGTGAGGCCGACGGCCATCCATATCCAACCAGGGATCGGCTGTTTGGCCGGTGCCGTCTGGCGGCTGGCGCCGCGTTTTGGGGCGGGTTTTTTCTTGGCAGCCAACTTACATGCGCTCCAGGGTTTCCAGGCCGAGCAGTTCCAGACCTTGTTTGAGGGTGCGGCCGGTCAGGGCGGCCAGGCGCAAGCGGCTTTGCTGTTGCTCCGGGGTTTCGGCGGCGAGGATCGGGCAGTTCTCGTAGAAGCTGGAGAACAGCCCGGCCAGGTCGTACAGGTAGCTGCACAGCACGTGCGGCGTGCCTTTTTCGGCGACGCTGTTGAGGGTTTCGCCAAACTGCGCCAGGCGCGCAGCCAGGTCCTGCTCGTGGGCGGCCTGCAGCACGATCTTGCCGTCGACTTCGTCAAAGCCCTTGCCCAGCTTGCGGAACACGCCGGCTACGCGGGTGTAGGCGTACAGCAGGTACGGGGCGGTGTTGCCTTCGAAGTTGAGCATCAGCTCGAAGTTGAAGCTGTAGTCGCTGGTGCGGTGCTTGGACAGGTCGGCGTATTTCACCGCGCCAATGCCAACCACTTCGCCGATGTGGCGCAGATCTTCGTCGGCCAGGCTCGGGTTCTTTTCCTTGACCAGCGCGTAGGCGCGCTCCTTGGCCTCGGTGAGCAGGTCGATCAGCTTGACGGTGCCACCGTCGCGGGTCTTGAACGGGCGGCCGTCGGCGCCGTTCATGGTGCCGAAGCCCATGTGCTCCATCTGCATCGGGTGGCCGACAAAGCCTGCCCGGCGCGCTACTTCGAACACCTGGTTGAAGTGCAGGGCCTGGCGCTGGTCGACAAAGTACAGGGCGCGGTCAGCGTGGAGCACGTTGCTGCGGTAGCGCACGGCGGCCAGGTCGGTGGTGGCGTACAGGTAGCCGCCGTCGGCTTTCTGCACGATCACCGGCAGGGGTTCGCCTTCGCTGTTCTTGAATTCATCAAGGAATACGCACTGGGCGCCTTGGTCCTCGACCAGCAGGCCCTTGGCCTTGAGGTCGGCCACCACGTTGGCCAGGTCGTCGTTGTAGGCGCTTTCGCCCATCACGTCGGCCATGGTCAGCTTGACGTTGAGCAGCTCGTAGGTCTTCTGGCAGTGCGACAGCGAGATGTCCTTGAAGCGGGTCCACAGGGCCAGGCACTCAGGGTCGCCGGCTTGCAGTTTGACCACCAGGCCACGGGCGCGCGTGGCGAACTCTTCCGATTCGTCGAAGCGTTTCTTCGCCGCCCGGTAGAAGTTCTCCAGGTCCGACAGCTCGTCGCTGGTGATCGGGTTTTCCTGCAGGTAGGCCATCAGCATGCCGAACTGGGTGCCCCAGTCGCCGACGTGGTTCTGGCGAATGACATTGTCACCCAAGAACTCCAGCACGCGTGCGACGCTGTCACCGATGATGGTCGAGCGCAGGTGACCGACGTGCATCTCTTTGGCCAGGTTTGGCGCCGACATGTCGATGACGACCTTTTCCCGCGGGCCGGCCTTGCGCACGCCCAGGTGGTCATCGGCCAGGGCGGCGTCCAGGCGGTTGGCCAGGGCGTCGGTGTTCTGGAAGAAGTTGAGGAAGCCGGGGCCGGCGATTTCCACCTTGCTGATGTCGGCGCTGGCTGGCAGGGCGTTGATCAGTTTTTCGGCCAGGTCGCGTGGCTTCATGCCTGCCTGCTTGGCCAGCATCATGGCGATGTTGCTGGCGAAGTCGCCGTGGGTCTTGTCCCGGGCGTTTTCCACCTGGATCGCCGGCGACAGCCCTTCAGGCAGCACACCGTCGGTGACGAGTTGGGTGAGGGCTTGCTGGACCAGCTGGCGAATGGTGTCTTTCATGGGGATCTCTTTTCGACCGCAAGCGCGGTGAGCGCCTGGATGCGCAGGTGGAAAAACTGGGCATTATCCGT
This sequence comes from Pseudomonas sp. SAS7, assembly GCF_052112345.1. Lineage (NCBI taxonomy): Bacteria > Pseudomonadati > Pseudomonadota > Gammaproteobacteria > Pseudomonadales > Pseudomonadaceae > Pseudomonas > Pseudomonas sp. SAS7. The sequence continues at coordinate 436,000 of NZ_JBEGGO010000002.1, forward strand.
TGCCGGGAGCGGGTTGCCAACCTTTGGGGCTGCAAAGCAGCTCCAGACGTCAGTACAGGTCGACCGGGTCGACGTCCAGCGACCAGCGTACCTGGCGCCCGCTGGGCATCTGCTCCAACACTAGCAACCAGGCACTGATCAGTCGATGCAAAGGCGCCCGGGTATTGGCCTGTATCAACAGTTGCGCGCGGAAGCGCCCGGCACGGCGCTCCATGGGCGCCGGCACCGGGCCCAGCAGTTCGATGCCCGGCAGGCGCTGCTCGGCCACCAGGCGTTCGGCGGCGGCGCAGGCTTCGTCAAGGAAACCTTCGGCCTGCCCCGGCTTGTGCGCTTCGGCACGCAGCAGGGCCAGGTGGGAGTAGGGCGGCAGCCCGGCGACGCGGCGTTCGTCCAGGGCCTGTTCGGCAAAGGCAAAGTAGCCCTGCTCGGTAAGCTGCACCAGCAGCGGGTGGTCGGCCAGGTGGGTCTGGATGATGACCTTGCCTGGCTCTTCGGCCCGCCCGGCGCGCCCGGCCACCTGCACGATCAGCTGCGCCATGCGCTCGCCGGCGCGGAAATCGCCCGAGAACAGCCCGCCATCGGCATCGAGGATGGCCACCAGGGTCACTCGCGGGAAGTGGTGGCCCTTGGCAAGCATCTGCGTACCGACCAGGATGCTCGGCTGGCCGCGCTGTATGGTGTTGAACAGGTTGTGCATGGCGTCCTTGCGCGCCGTGCTGTCGCGGTCCACCCGCAGGATCGGGTAGTCCGGGAACAGCACCTTCAGGCGTTCTTCGGCACGCTCGGTGCCCGCACCGACCGGGCGCAGGTCCACGTGGTTGCACTGCGGGCACTGGTGCGGCAGGCGTTCGTCATAGCCGCAGTGGTGGCAGCGCAGCACGCCAGAACGCTGGTGCACGGTCATGCGTGCATCACAGCGCGGGCACTCGGACAGCCAGCCACAATCGTGGCACAGCAAGGTCGGGGCGAAGCCGCGGCGGTTGAGGAATACCAGCACTTGCTGGCCTGCCTCCAGGGTCTGGCGGATGGCTTGCTGCAGTGGGCCGCTGATACCGCTGTCCAGTGGCAGGCTCTTCACATCCAGGCGCAGCATGCGTGGCGGGCGGGCGCCACCGGCGCGCTGGTTCATGCGCAGCAGGCGGTAGCGGCCGGTCAGGGCGTTGTGCAGGGTCTCCAGCGACGGCGTGGCAGAACCTAGCAGGATCGGAATGTTCTCCTGGTGGGCGCGCACCAGTGCCAGGTCCCGGGCGTGGTAGCGCAGCCCTTCCTGCTGTTTATAAGAGCCGTCGTGCTCCTCGTCGATGATGATCAGGCCGGGGTTTTTCATCGGCGTGAACAATGCCGAGCGGGTGCCGATGATGATATCGGCCTCGCCGTCCCGGGCAGCCAGCCAGGCGTCCAGGCGCTCGCGGTCGTTCACCGCCGAATGCAGCAGCGCGATGCGGGCGTTGAAGCGTTGCTCGAAGCGCGCCAGGGTCTGCGGGCCAAGGTTGATCTCCGGGATCAGCACCAGCGCCTGCTTCCCGGCTTCCAGGGTTTCACGGATCAGCTGCAGGTAGACCTCGGTCTTGCCGCTGCCGGTGACACCGGCCAGCAGGAACGCGCCAAAGCCGCCAAAACCTTCGCGCACGGCGTCAAAGGCGTCGCGCTGCTCATCGTTGAGCGGCAATTCCGGCTGCGCCAGCCAGTGTTCGTGGCGTAGCGCCGGCAAGTGCCGGCGGACTTCAATCTGCACCAGCTCCTTGGCCAGCAGCAGGTCGAGGCTGTCCTTGTTCAGGTTGAGCTTGGCCAGCAGGCTGTGGGCCACGCCGTGCGGGTGCTGGGCCAGGGTCTTGAGGGCGTCGCGCTGGCGGGGCGCGCGGGCAATGCGCGGGTCTTCCAGGCGGGCGCCGGGGGCGACGTGCCAGAAGCGCTCCTGGCGCATCTCGGCAGGTTCGCCCTGGCGCAACAGCGTCGGCAGGGCCCAGCTCAGGGTGTCGCCCAGGCTGTGCTGGTAGTACTGGGCGGTCCACAGGCACAACTTGAACAGCGATGGCGGGATCGGCGATACCGGGTCGAGCAGGGCGCTGGCCGGCTTGAGCTTGTCGGCGGGCACCTCGCTCTCTGCGCACACCTCCACCAGCACGCCGATCATTTCGCGGCGGCCGAAGGGCACGCGTATGCGCATGCCTGGGCTCAAGGCCTGGCGCGCCATGCTCGCGGGTGCCTTGTAGTCGAACAGGCGACGCAGCGGGGAGGGCAGGGCAAGGCGCAGGATGACGTCGGGCACGCGGAAGGTCTCGGAGGGCGTATCAAAGACTGGCGAGCCTAGCAGACGACGGTCGGTGCAAGCGACAACTTGCACTGACGCAGCGCTCTGGTATTATTTGCCGCCTAATTACGTGCGGTATTCAACAATTGGTGTTGGATGGCGGCACGCAGCTCGAGGAAGCGACCATGAAAGAAGGTATCCACCCGAACTACGAAGTAGTTGCAGTCACCTGCAGCTGCGGCAACAAGTTCGAAAGCCGTTCGACCCTGGGCAACACCCTGTCGATCGACGTTTGCAACCTGTGCCACCCGTTCTACACCGGTAAGCAGAAAGTCCTGGACACCGGTGGTCGCGTACAGAAGTTCGCCGATCGCTTCGGCATGTTCGGTGCCAAGAAGTAATCATGCGCATGGCGAACCCCTCGGGTTTCGCATTGCTGCACAAAAAAGCGCCCCTTGTGGGCGCTTTTTTTATGGGCGTCATCTGGCATTTCCCAGCCTTGGCGTTCTGCCCTCTGCCGCAGCAGCCCCAGCAAGTGCTGGTGCGCCAGGTCGTCGATGGCGATACCTTGCGCCTGGTCGATGGCCGCAGCGTGCGCCTGATCGGCATCAATGCCCCGGAAATCGGCCGCAAGGGGCGTACCAGCGAACCCTATGCCGAGGCCGCCAGGCGGCGCCTTAAAGCGCTGGTCAACGCCAGTGATGGGCGTGTCGGGCTGGTGCCAGGCGTTGAGGGAAAAGACAAATATGGCCGCACCCTGGCGCATATCTACGGCCTTGGTGGAGACAATCTGGAAGCTCGGTTGCTCAGCGAGGGGTTGGGCTACCGCGTGGCTATCGCCCCCAATGTAAGCCTCAGCGGCTGCCAGCAGGTTGCCGAGCAAGCGGCGCGCAAGGGCGGCGTTGGTGTGTGGCGGCGCTCGCCCGTGGTGCCAGCAGGTGCTGTCAGGCAGTCGGGTTTCGCTGTGATCGGTGGCCGCATCACGGGTATCGAGCGCAACCGTGGCGGGGTCTGGCTGACCCTGGACGACACGGTGGTGCTGCAGGTTCCCGCTCGTCTGCAACGCAACTTCCCCGCCAGCTTCTTCGATAACCTCAAGGGACGCCAGGTCGAAGCACGTGGCTGGGTGCTGGACCGTTCCCGCAAGGGCGGGCTTAAGCCTGGGCAGCGACGCTGGGTGTTGCCATTGACCGATCCGAGCATGTTGGAGCGTTTTTCAGGCTAAAAGATGTAGACATTTCGCTATTGGATTGTACACACTGTGAGCCGTATGCCCCCGTGGGTTATAGCGTAAAGTCGTAGGCTAAAGGCCTTGACACAAGTGACCGACCAGTCTTGTGACTCCCCGGCTCTTTGCGTATCCTCGGCGGTCCGTCAGAACAGTAAATAGCGGAATGCCCACCATGTCAGACCTGAAAACCGCCGCTCTCGAATACCACGCTCAACCTCGTCCGGGGAAACTGAGCGTCGAACTCTCCAAGCCCACTGCCACCGCCCGTGACCTCGCCCTGGCCTACAGCCCAGGTGTTGCTGAGCCCGTGCGTGAAATCGGCCGTGATCCAGAGCTGGCTTACAAATACACCGGCAAAGGCAACCTGGTTGCGGTGATTTCCGATGGCACCGCCATCCTCGGTCTGGGTGACCTCGGCCCACTGGCTTCCAAGCCGGTCATGGAGGGCAAGGGTGTTCTGTTCAAGCGTTTCGCTGGTATTGACGTGTTCGACATCGAAGTCGAATCGGAAAGCCCGCAAGCGTTCATCGACACCGTTCGCCGTATCTCGATCACCTTCGGTGGCATCAACCTCGAAGACATCAAGGCACCTGAGTGCTTCGAAATCGAGCGCACCCTGATCGAACAGTGCGACATTCCAGTGTTCCACGATGACCAGCACGGCACCGCAATCGTAACCGCGGCCGGCATGATCAACGCCCTGGAAATCGCTGGCAAAAAACTCGAAGACGCCAAGATCGTCTGCCTGGGTGCCGGCGCTGCCGCCATCTCCTGCATGAAGTTGCTGGTGAGCATGGGTGGCAAGGTCGAAAACATCTACATGATCGACCGCAGCGGTGTCATCCACGCTGGCCGTGACGACCTGAACCAGTACAAGGCTCAATTCGCCCACGCTACCGACAAGCGCACCCTGGCTGACGCGCTCGACGGTGCTGACGTGTTCGTAGGCCTGTCCGGCCCGAACCTGCTGAGCCCAGAAGGCCTGAAGTCGATGGCTGCCAACCCGATCGTGTTCGCCTGCTCGAACCCGGATCCGGAAATCTCGCCAGAGCTGGCCCACGCCACTCGCAACGATGTGATCATGGCCACCGGTCGTTCCGACTACCCGAACCAGGTCAACAACGTACTGGGCTTCCCGTTCATCTTCCGTGGTGCCCTGGACGTTCGTGCCAAGCGTATCAACGAAGAAATGAAGATCGCCGCCGCCATCGCCCTGAAGGACCTGGCCAAGCTGCCAGTGCCGAAAGAAGTGTGCGAAGCCTACGGTGTCGAAGGCCTGGAGTTCGGTCGTGAGTACATCATTCCGAAGCCGCTGGACGCACGCCTGATCACCGTCGTTTCCGACGCAGTGGCCAAGGCCGCTATCGAATCCGGCGTGGCTACCCTGCCGTATCCGAAGCACTACCCGCTGACCAGCGTGGATGAAGTGTTCAACGGCTGATTGCCGCTGTAGCGACACAAAAAAGCCCCGGCTCGCATGAGCCGGGGCTTTTTGTTGGCCGTTGTCCCGATTAACGCGGTCCCTGTAGGAGCGGCCTTGCGTCGCGAAAGGGGTGCGAAGCGCCCCCATATTTATGCATCAAGCAAAAATTGCTGGGGCCGCTGTGCGGCCCTTTCGCGACGCAAGGCCGCTCCTACAGGGACCGCGTTGGTCGGGTGGGTATCAGAACAGATCCATCGGCGCTGCTTCATCGGCCGGCAGCGGGCTGCCCGGTGCTGCGCCATTGCCCAGTTCATCCACCGAGGGTGGCGAATCTTCGGCCTTGAACAGCTCGAAGAAGGCATTCGGCGTGCTCGGGGAGGCAGCGCGGCCGCTGATCGGGTCGACGCGCAGGCTGAGGATGCCTTCCGGTTCTGCTGGCGCATGCGCCGGCTTGTCCTTGAGCGCCGCGCCCATGAAGCTCATCCAGATCGGCAGCGCCGCCGTGCCGCCGTACTCGCGGCGGCCAAGGGTTTCCGGCTGGTCGAAACCGACCCATACGGTGGTCACGTAATCGGCGTTGTAGCCGGAGAACCAGGCGTCCTTGGACTCGTTGGTAGTACCGGTCTTGCCCGCCAGGTCGGTGCGGCCCAGGGCCAGCGCCCGGCGGCCGGTACCGCGCTTGATCACGTCCTGCAGCATGCTGGTGAGGATGTAGGTGGTGCGCCCGTCGACGATCTGTTCAGCCACAGCCGGCGTTTGCGGTGCAGCGGCTACCTGGTTGAAGGCGGATGGCGCCTCACCTGGCATGGCAGCAGTGCTGATTGGCTGTTCGGGTGCCGCCAGGCCAGCCTGGTCCTCGGCACCCTGCGGTACGCGGGGCGGGTTGGCGGTAAACAGGGTTTCGCCGTTGCGGCTTTCGATACGGTCGATCAGGTACGGGGTGATCTTGTAGCCGCCGTTGGCAAAGGTGCTCCAGCCTGTGGCGATTTCCATCGGGGTCAGGGTGGCGGTGCCCAGGGCCAGCGACAGGTTGCGCGGCAGGTCCTGCTTGTTGAAGCCGAACTTGGCGATGTAGTCGATGGTGCGGTCTACACCCATGGCCTGCAGCAAGCGGATCGACACCAGGTTGCGCGACTTGTACAGCGCTTCGCGCATACGGATCGGGCCGAGGAAGGTATTGGTGTCGTTCTTCGGCCGCCATACTTTGTCCACGGATTCGTCGACGAACACGATCGGCGCATCGTTGACCAGGGTGGATGCCGTGTAGCCGCTGTCCAGCGCAGCACTGTAGATGAACGGCTTGAAGCTCGAGCCCGGCTGGCGCTTGGCCTGCATGGCACGGTTATAGTTGCTCTGCTCGAACGAGAAGCCGCCAACCAGCGCGCGGATGGCACCGTTGTAAGGGTCGAGGGTGACCAGGGCGCTTTGCGCACCAGGCACCTGGCTGAACTTGAGCTTGCCATCTTCCAGGCGCTGCAGGCGCACCAGGTCACCGACCTGTGCCACGTCGGCCGGCGACTGCGGTGAGCGGCCCTGTGCGTTACTGTTGATGAACGGGCGCGCCCATTTCATTGTGTCCCAGGCAACTTCGGCTTGCTGGCCGTCCCGGGTCAGTACCTGGAGGCCGGTTTTGTCGACATGGGTGACGATGGCTGGCTCCAGGCCGCCAAGGATGCGCTGCTTGCCCAGCTCCTGCAGCCAGGCTGCCTGGGTGCGGCCCGGGAAGCGTGCTTCGGGGCCACGATAGCCGTGGCGTTCGTCGTAATCAGACAGGCCTTTGAGAATGGCGTTGTTGGCCATGTCCTGCATGTCGCTGGGCACCGTGGTGGTGACGCGGAAGCCTTCGGTGTAGGCGTCGCTGCCGTAGCGGCCGACCATTTCGGCGCGGGCCATTTCGGCGATGTAAGGCGCATTCACCTCAGGCGTCGGCACGTGGTAGCTGGCATTGAGCGGCTCGGCCAGGGCGGTCTGGTAGCTGGCCTGGTCGATCTTGCCCAGCTTGTACATGCGGCCGAGGATCCAGTCGCGGCGCTCCTTGGCGCGCACCGGGTTGGCCAGCGGGTTGAAGCGTGACGGTGCCTTGGGCAAGCCGGCGATCATCGCCATCTGCGCCAGGCTCACGTCGCGGATCGATTTGCCGTAGTACACCTGCGCGGCGGCATCGATGCCGTAGGCGCGGTTGCCCAGGTAGATCTTGTTCACGTACAGCTCAAGGATTTCGTCCTTGGTCAGCTCACGCTCGATCTGCAGGGCCAGCAGGATCTCGTTGGTCTTGCGCGAGAAGCTGCGTTCGCTGGTGAGGAAGAAGTTCTTCGCCACCTGCATGGTGATGGTGCTGCCGCCGGTCTGGATGTGCCCGGTTTTCACCAGCTGGGTCGCTGCACGCATCAGGCTGCTGGGGTCGACACCGTAGTGATTGAGGAAATTGTCGTCCTCGGCTGACAGAAGCGCCTGAATGAACTGTGGCGGAATTTCCGCGAAACGGATCGGCGAGCGGCGCATTTCGCCGAATTCGGCAATCAGTTTGCCGTCGCTGCTGTACACCCTGAGGGGGATCTGCAACTGGATGCTTCTGAGGGACTCGACCGAGGGCAGGCTGGGGCTAAGATACAGAAACGCACCGCTCACACCGAGTACGAGCGCGCAAATGACTGCGACGGAAGACCACCAGAAGAACTTCAGCAGACGTATCAAGGCTTTTCGGTGTCCAGGTTGAGAGTGGGTTGCACGCAGGCCCGGCGGACCAGAAAGCGCTGGGCATTATAAGCATTTTTTCGCCTCTCCGGGTTACCGGCCAGGCTGCCCGTCGCCTCGATGGGCAGGCCGGGCCGAGTGTTGACGCGGGGTGGCGACCGACCGCTGCAGCAGGCAGCAAGGAAGCCGCATGTTAGGACGCTTTGGCAAGGATGCCAGTTCACTCGTGGGGGTGGAAATCGCCCCTGACGCTGTTCGTGTTGTGCAACTTCAGCGGCGCAATCGGCGCTGCCGGGTGCTTGCATCGGCACAAGAGCCGTTCGAATTACCGGCAGGCAAGGATTGGGTCGCGGAGCCCGCTACCGTGGTGGCAGCCCTGCGCCGTGCCTACCTGCGCAGCGGCCTCAGGCAGCGTCGGGTAGCGTTGGCGTTACCGGCCAGCCAGGTGATCTGCAAGCGGTGTCATTTACCGGTGGAGCAGGCCGGGGCAGAACTGGAGACGCAGTTGCTGGCCGATGCCGAGCGGCTGTTTCCGTTTCCGTTGGAGGACCTGGCCCTGGACTTTCAAGTATTGGGGGCATCCCCCACGCAACCGGGGTGCGCCGAGGTGATGGTGGCCGCGTGTCGGCAAAGTGCGTTGGCGTGTCTTGATGCCATCGTCAAAGAGGCCGGGTTGCAACTGGAGGCTATCGAGGTCGACAACATTGCCTTGTGCCGCATGTTGCCCGAGGGCTGCCTCGAAGGATCGGCACTGCTGCGGGTCGAAGCGCACAGCGCAGTGCTTTATGACTGGCAGCCGGGCCGGCCCTACCAGCGTCGTGAACTTCAAGTGCAGGGGCTGAACAACATGGGGCAGTTGTCGGAGCAACTGCATGCGCTGCTTGCCGATGAGCATTTGCCTGGTGGCCTGTGGATTACCAGCAGCTCATCGATGGACCCAGGCTGGTTGCAAAGCCTTGGTCACCAGCTGACTACGCCGTGTAGGCATTTACCTGGCCTTAAGGGGCTGGAACACGTTGACGGCACGCTGCTCCTCGCGTGCGCCCTGGCACTTGGAGGGTTGCGCCCATGATGCGGCTCAACCTGATGCCCTGGCGTGAACGGCAGCGTGAGGCGGCGCTTCGGCGCTTTCGCACCCAGCTGATTGCCGGCGCACTGCTGGCGCTGTGCGCCGTGACGCTGGTCGACCAGTTGGCCCGTCAGCGCGGGCAGCAACAGGCGGTGGCCAATGCTCAGCACCATGCCGCCCTTGAGGTGTTGGCCGAGCAACTGCAGCCGCTGGCTGATGTGCTTGCACAGCATGACGCACTCTTCGCCCGCTCGGCAGCGCTGGAGGGCTTGCGTGCCCAGCAGGGTGTTCTGGGCGATGTATTTGCTGACCTCGAAAGGGCGCTACCGGGTGGGGTCCAGCTACTCGACCTCAGCCTGGAAAGCGGCCATCTGCAGATGACCGGGCTGGCTACGTCCGGCGCCGTGGTTGCGCAGTTCATGCGCGATCTGGATCGGTCGGGAGTTCTGCTCGATCTGGCGCTCAAGCGCGTCAGGAGCGTGCCGGGTGGCGATGAATTTCTGCTGGTTGCGCGCGTTTCGGCGTTCTGGTCGTGAATGCAGCGCCGATCCGCGCCTGGCTGGCGGTAGCCGAGCGTTCCAGAAGCATCAGGCGTATCGCGCCAGTGCTGGTCGCTGTGCTGGTGTTCGGCCTGGGTTGTGCGTTTCGCCTGCCGGCAGGGTTACAGCAGCAGGCGCAGGAGGCGGCCAGGCACGCCACATTGAACGTGCAGCAGGCAGCCAGTGCGGCGCAGCTGGTCGAGCTGGAGCGAGTACAGGCGTCTGTGGTTTTTGCCGAGCGGCGGTTGCTGGAGGCTCACTGGTTCCTGGCCGCTGGGGAGGGCATGAGTGACCTGCTGGACCGCCTGGCGGCTTCTGGGCATGCACATGGCTTGCTGGTCGAGCGGTTCGACGTACAAGAAGCCGAGCAACAGGCAGGCTATCGGAAAGTGCCGCTGGAAGTACGGGTGGTGGGGCGTTACGTGGACTTGCGTCAGTGGCTGGGTGACTGGCTGGGCCAGGCACGCCTGCTGCGCAGCGGTGACATGAACCTGGCCGCAGTCGAGGGTCAGCCCGGCCTGTTGCGTCTGCGACTGCGGGTCGATGCCTTCCAGGCCACCGAGCCTGTACCGGCACCTGACGTGCTTGCGCATATGCCGTCCATGGCCGCGACGCCAGTGCCTGTGGTCGACCCCTTCGCGCCAGGGGCGACGCGAACGGCTGGCTCCGGGCTGGCCAGCCTGCCGCTGGCGCAACTGGAAATGGTCGGCAGCCTGTCGCGAGGTGCGGCGCATGAGGCTCTGCTGATGGCGGCTGGCAGGCTCTACCGCGTGCGGGCAGGTGAGCGCTTGGGGCGTAACCAGGGTGTGGTGGCGCGAATTGATCAAGGCCAGGTCGAAGTGCACGAACGGCTATTCATGGCAGGGGTGTGGCACGAGCGCACGGCGTTCATCACCCTTGCAAAGCGCGTGGGCAAGGAGGCCTCGAACCAGAATGAAGAGAGTCATGAAATGGATGTTGGCAGCCCTGCTGCCGATCCCGCTGGTGTGGGCGACGCCTTACCAGGGTGAACCCCTGTCGTTGAATTTCCAGGATGTGGAGGTGCGTTCGGTGCTGCAGGTGCTGGCCGATTATGCGGGCGTCAACCTGGTTGCCAGCGATGACGTGCAGGGCAACGTGACCTTGAGGTTGCAGGACGTGCCCTGGGACCAGGCGCTTGACCTGGTGCTGCGCAGCAAGGGCCTTGCCCGGCAGCAAGAGGGCAATGTGCTACTGGTGGCGCCTGCGGCAGCGTTTGCCCCGCAGTCGTTCGATGCCCATCCGGGCCTGTTGCCGGATGCACAAATGCAGCCGTTACGCCGTGAATTGATACCGATCCACCATGCCAGCGCTGCCGATCTGGTTGAGCTGTTGATGACCAGCCTGGCGGATGACAGCACACTCGCCGTTCGTGGCAGCCTGGGTGTCGATGAGCGCACCAACACCCTGGTGGCGCACCAGTCCGCCGAGCGCCTGGCCGAATTGCGGCAACTGGTTGCACAGCTGGATATGCCGGTGCGCCAGGTGGCGATCGAGGCGCGTATCGTCGAGGCCAACGTCAATTACGAAAAAAGCCTGGGGGTGCGTTGGGGCGGGCCGCTGTACGGTGAAAACCTGCGCCCAGGCAAGGAACTGTTCATCGACCTGGGCGTGGAGCGGGCGGGTAGCAACGTCGGCCTGGGCCTGCTGCGTGGCGACGTGCTGCTCGACCTGGAGCTCAGTGCCATGGAAAAAAGCGGCAACGGCGAAATCATCTCGCAGCCCAAGGTGGTCACGGCCGACAAGGAAACGGCCAGGATCCTCAAAGGCACCGAGGTGCCTTACCAGGAAACCAGCAAGAGCGGCGCCACCTCGGTCGCCTTTCGCGAAGCCTCGCTGTCGCTGGAGGTAACCCCGCAAATTACCCCGGACAACAAGGTGATCATGGCGGTCAGGGTGACCAAGGATGAGCCGGATTACGTCAATGCCTTGAACAACGTACCGCCGATCCGCAAGAACGAGGTGAACGCCAAGGTTCGCGTGGCGGACGGCGAAACGATCGTGATCGGTGGCGTGTACTCGACTTCGCAAAACAATGTGGTCGACAAGGTGCCATTTTTAGGCGATCTGCCGTATGTTGGGCGGCTGTTTCGACGCGATGCATTACAAGAGAAAAAATCCGAGCTGCTGGTCTTCCTGACTCCGCGTATCATGAGTGACCAGGCGATTGCTGTGAGTCGTTGATTCTGTGCGAAATTTGATACTTGTGGGGCCCATGGGCGCTGGTAAAAGCACCATCGGACGCCTATTGGCCAAAGAGCTGCGCCTGCTGTTCAAGGATTCCGACAAGGAAATCGAACTGCGATGCGGCGCCAACATCCCGTGGATTTTCGACAAGGAAGGCGAGCCGGGTTTCCGTGAGCGCGAGCAGGCGATGATCGCCGAACTGTGCGCACTTGACGGCGTGGTCCTGGCCACCGGCGGTGGCGCGGTGATGCGCGAAGCCAACCGCCAGGCATTGCGCCGGGGCGGCCGGGTGATCTACCTGCATGCCTCGGTGGAACAGCAGGTTGGCCGTACCGCGCGTGATCGCAATCGCCCGCTGCTGCGCACCGCCAACCCCGAGGCGACCTTGCGCGCCCTGCTGGAAGCCCGCGACCCGCTCTACCGCGAGATCGCCGACGTGGTGGTGGAAACCGACGAGCGGCCGCCACGCATGGTGGTGATCGATATTCTCGAACGCTTGCAGCAGTTGCCGCCCCGTTAACCCGGGACTATTCTCGGCCACCAGCGCCGAGGCGAGGTTCAACGATAGCGCGTGGGTTGCCCGAATGGCGCCGCGCCCAAGTACATTGTGGGGATACATGCAGACACTTAAGGTCGACCTGGGCGAGCGCAGCTACCCGATCTACATTGGCGAAGGCCTGCTGGACCAGCCCGAGTTGCTGGTGCCGCACATTGCCGGCCGGCAGGTCGCCATCGTTTCCAACGAGACCGTCGCGCCCCTGTATCTCGAACGCCTGAGCAAGACCCTGGGTGCCTACTCGGTGCTGCCGGTGGTTTTGCCCGATGGCGAAGCCCACAAGAACTGGGAAACCCTGCAGCTGATCTTCGACGGCCTGCTGACAGCCCGCCATGATCGTCGCACTACTGTGGTTGCCCTGGGCGGCGGCGTGATCGGTGACATGGCCGGCTTCGCCGCCGCCTGCTACCAGCGCGGTGTCGATTTCATCCAGGTGCCGACCACCCTGCTGTCCCAGGTCGACTCGTCGGTGGGCGGCAAGACCGGTATCAACCACCCGCTGGGCAAGAACATGGTCGGTGCCTTCTATCAGCCCAATGCAGTGCTGATCGATACCACCAGCCTGAAGACCCTGCCGGCGCGCGAACTGTCTGCTGGCCTGGCCGAAGTGATCAAGTACGGCCTGATTTGCGACAAGCCGTTTCTCGGCTGGCTCGAAGACAATATGCAAGCCCTGCGCGCTCTCGACTCGGCAGCCCTGACCGAAGCCATCCGCCGCTCCTGCGCGGCCAAGGCCGCAGTGGTCGGTGCCGACGAGCGCGAGTCTGGCGTACGGGCCACCCTGAACCTGGGGCATACCTTCGGGCACGCCATCGAGACCCACATGGGCTACGGCGTGTGGCTGCACGGCGAAGCCGTGGCAGCGGGCACGGTGATGGCCCTGGAAATGTCCATGCGCCTTGGCTGGATCGACCAGGCCGAGCGTGATCGCGGAATCCGCCTGTTGCAGGACGCAGGTTTGCCGGTGGTGCCACCACAGGAAATGACCCCGGCGCATTTCATGGAGCACATGGCGGTCGACAAGAAAGTGATCGACGGTCGCCTGCGTCTGGTGCTGTTGCGCCAGATGGGCGAGGCCGTTGTGACCGACGACTATCCGAAAGAGATTCTTCAGGCCACGCTGTCGGCGGATTACCGCGCGATCGTGGCCCAGCTTTGAGGTTGTGACAGCGCAATGACCAGTTTGCATGCCGATGAGGCCTTTCTCGACCATTACCAGTTGAGCCACGATCCGTTCGCGCCCCGTGTGCCCGGCTTCAAGTTCTTCCCGGCCCAGCGCAAGCCTGTGCTTGGCCAACTGCACCACCTGGCCCGCTACAGTCAGCTGATGCTGGTGGTCAGCGGCCCGCTGGGCAGCGGCAAGTCGCTGCTGCGCCAGGCCCTGGTGGCCAGCACCAACAAGCAGGCTGTGCAGAGTGTGGTGGTGTCTGCCCGCAGTGCCAGCGATGCTTCCAGCATGCTTGCGCAGGTCGCTCAGGACCTGGGTGTGGCCCAGCCCGAAGTGCAGGCGATCCTGTCCAAGGTGGTGCAGCTGGCACTGACCGGGCAGGAAGTGTATTTGCTGGTGGACGATGCGGAACAACTCGACGAGTCGGCACTCCAAGCGTTGCTGGAGTTGGCGGCGGGGGTACCGGAAGGGCGCCCGCACGTGTTCCTGTTCGGTGAGCCTTCACTGATTGCCGGGCTGGATGAGCTCAATGTCGAGGAAGAACGCTTCCACATCATCGAACTTGCCCCCTACAGTGAAGAAGAAACCCGCGAGTACCTGGAGCAGCGCCTGGAAGGGGCTGGCCGGGGCATCGAGGTGTTCAGCCGTGAACAGATCGTCGATATCCATGAACACTCCGACGGCTGGCCTGGCAACATCAACCAGGTCGCCCGTGACACTTTGATCGAAGCCATGATCGCCAGCCGTTCGACGGTCAAGCGACCATCCATGGGGTTCAAGATGCCTAAAAAACATGTGCTCGCGCTGTCCGCTGTGGTCGTGGTCGCTGTTGCGGCCGCGGTGTTGATGCCCAAGAAAGGCGACAAGCCACCGGCTGAGGCGCCGGCCGCCCAGGCCCAGTTGCCGCTTGGCGACGGCAAGCAGGGTGCCAATATCGAGTTCTCCGGCTCTTCCCAGCCGATGCCGCTGCCGCTGGTTGGCCAGTCCCAGCCAGTAATGCGCGAACCGCTGGCCCAGGCCGCGGGCATGGGTGAGGGTGAAGAAGGCAGCCCGGCGGGTGACACTGCCCTGCAGCCTGGCAACCCGCCGCCAACCGTAACCACCATTGCGCCGCCGCAAGGTGTGCCGGCTGGCCCGGCGCCTGCGCCTGCACAGCCTGTGGCCACTGCGCCGGTGCAGCCGGTTGCGCCTGCGCCGAAGCCTGTTGCAACCCAGCCTGCGAAGCCGGTTGCACCTGCCAAGCCTGCACCTGCGCCAACCCAGGTCGCCGTGGCCAAGCCTGCCGCCAAACCTGCCGAGAAACCCGCCGCCACTGGCAGTGGCAACAGCGGCTGGTACTCCGGGCAGAAACCGGGCAATTACGTTGTGCAAATCCTGGGTACCAGCTCCGAGGCCTCGGCCCAGGCGTTCGTAAAAGCCCAGGGTGGCGACTATCGCTACTTCAAGAAGAACCTGCAGGGCAAGCCGCTGTACGTAGTCACCTACGGCAGCTTCGCCAACCGCGATGCAGCGGTTGCGGCAATCAAGAACTTGCCAGAGAAGGTCCAGGCTGGTAAACCTTGGCCACGTACCGTCGGCAGCGTCCAACAAGAGCTGGCCACGGCCCGCTGATACCTTCCGGGCGGCATCACCCCGCCGCCCAGTTGCTGAGCGATTACTGACTTTCGAATAGCCTGCTGCGTTTCAACGCGGCAGGCTTTTCTGTCCCAGACTGCCGGCCACAAGCCCCTAGTTGCAGTCATGGCTGAAACGCTTCAGACTCGAGCCAAGCCGCTATCACGGCGCATGGCGCAAAAACATTCAAAATTGCGACATAAATTTTCAATGGTGAGACATGAAAATTTGTGGGCATCGCTGTCGCTGTGCAACAATGGTTTTCCATGGCCACCGCAAAAAAGCTGGCGTTTGATCGGCGTGGATGGTAAGTGGTTGTTAAAAAAGAGATTTGCCTCCGTTGAGAGGTGAACCTGGTGAGAATGTGTCTATGAAAACAGGTCTGTACCATCCCGAAGAATTCAAGGACAACTGTGGTTTTGGCCTGATCGCCCATATGACGGGCGAACCGAGCCACCACCTTCTGCAAACCGCCATGCAGGCGCTGACTTGCATGACCCACCGCGGCGGTATCAACGCCGACGGCAAGACCGGCGACGGTTGCGGTCTGCTCATGCAGAAGCCCGATCAATTCCTGCGAGCCGTGGCCCAGGAACACTTCGCCGTCGAACTGCCCAAGCAGTACGCCGTCGGCATGGTGTTCTTCAACCAGGACCCGGTCAAAGCCGAAGCTGCCCGCGCCAACATGGACCGCGAAATCCTCGCCGCTGGCCTGAAACTGGTCGGCTGGCGCAAGGTCCCGATCGACACCAGCGTACTCGGCCGCCTGGCCCTGGAGCGCCTGCCGCAGATCGAGCAGGTGTTCATCGGCGGTGAAGGCCTGAGTGACCAGGAGTTCGCCATCAAGCTGTTCAGTGCCCGTCGCCGTTCGTCGGTGGCTAACGCCCACGACAGCGACCACTACATCTGCAGCTTCTCGCACAAGACCATCATCTACAAAGGCCTGATGATGCCGCGCGATCTCGCGGCGTTTTATCCAGACCTGGATGACGAGCGCCTGCAAACCGCGATCTGCGTGTTCCACCAGCGCTTCTCCACCAACACCCTGCCGAAATGGCCGCTGGCGCAGCCGTTCCGCTTCCTCGCCCACAACGGCGAGATCAACACCATCACCGGCAACCGCAACTGGGCCATGGCCCGTCGCACCAAGTTCGCCAATGACCAGATCCCCGACCTCGAAGAGCTCGGCCCGCTGGTCAACCGCGTCGGTTCCGACTCGTCGAGCATGGACAACATGCTGGAGCTGATGGTGACCGGTGGCATCGACCTGTTCCGCGGCGTGCGCATGCTGGTACCGCCAGCCTGGCAGAACGTCGAGACCATGGACGCCGACCTGCGCGCCTTCTACGAATACAACTCCATGCACATGGAGCCGTGGGATGGCCCGGCCGGTATCGTCATGACCGAAGGCCGCCACGCGGTGTGCCTGCTCGACCGCAACGGCCTGCGCCCGGCGCGCTGGGTGACCACCACCAATGGCTACATCACCATCGCCTCGGAAATCGGCGTATGGGGTTACCAGCCTGAGGAAGTGCTGGCCAAGGGCCGTGTCGGCCCAGGCCAGATCCTTGCCGTGGACACTGAAACCGGCCAGATCCTCGACACCGACGCCATCGACAACCGCCTGAAGTCGCGCCACCCGTACAAGCGTTGGCTGCGTCAGCACGCCACCCGTATCCAGGCGACCTTGACCGACGACCAGGGCGCGGCCAGCTACGACGCTGACCAGCTCAAGCAATACATGAAGATGTTCCAGGTCACCTTCGAAGAGCGTGACCAGGTGCTGCGCCCGCTGGGTGAACAGGGCCAGGAAGCCGTTGGTTCGATGGGTGACGACACGCCGATGGCCGTGCTGTCGCAGCGTGTGCGTTCGCCTTTCGACTTCTTCCGCCAGCAGTTCGCCCAGGTGACCAACCCACCGATCGACCCGCTGCGCGAAGCCATCGTGATGTCGCTGGAGATCTGCCTGGGAGCCGAGCGCAATATCTTCCAGGAATCCCCGGAGCACGCTTCGCGGGTGATCCTCAGCTCGCCGGTCATTTCGCCCGCCAAGTGGCGTTCGCTGATGAACCTGGAGCGCGAAGGTTTCGACCGTCAGCTGATCGACCTCAACTATGAGCAGAGCGTCGGCCTGGAAGCGGCCATTCGCAACATCGCCGACCAGGCTGAAGAAGCCGTGCGCGCTGGCAAGACCCAGCTGGTGCTGAGCGACCGCTACATCGCCCCGGGCAAGCTGCCGGTGCACGCTTCGCTGGCCGTTGGCGCGGTACACCACCGCCTGACCGAACAGGGCCTGCGTTGCGACAGCAACATCCTGGTAGAAACCGCTACTGCCCGTGACCCGCATCACTTCGCCGTGCTGCTGGGCTTTGGTGCCTCGGCTGTCTACCCGTACCTGGCGTATGAAGTGCTGGCTGACCTGATTCGTACCGGCGAAGTGCTGGGCGACCTGGACGAAGTGTTCAAGTACTACCGCAAGGGCATCTCCAAGGGCCTGCTGAAGATCCTGTCGAAGATGGGTATCTCCACCATCGCCTCGTACCGTGGTGCTCAGCTGTTCGAAGCCATCGGCCTGGCCGAAGAAGTGGTCGGCCTGAGCTTCAAGGGCGTGTCCAGCCGAATCAAGGGCGCGCGTTTCGTAGACCTGGAAAGCGACCAGAAGCTGCTGGCGGCCGAAGCCTGGAGCGCGCGCAAGCCGATCCAGCAAGGTGGCCTGCTGAAGTTCGTCCACGGTGGCGAGTACCACGCCTACAACCCGGACGTGGTCAACACCCTGCAAGCCGCCGTGCAGCAGGGCGACTACGCCAAGTTCAAGGAATACACCACGCTGGTCGACCAGCGCCCGGTGTCGATGATCCGCGACCTGCTCAAGGTGAAAGTGGCCGACCAGCCACTGGCGCTGGAGCAGATCGAGCCGCTGGAGGCCATCCTCAAGCGTTTCGACTCCGCCGGTATCTCGCTGGGTGCACTGTCGCCAGAGGCTCACGAAGCGCTGGCCGAGGCCATGAACCGCCTGGGCGCGCGTTCCAACTCGGGTGAAGGCGGTGAAGACCCGTCCCGCTACGGCACCATCAAGAGCTCCAAGATCAAGCAGGTGGCCACCGGCCGCTTTGGTGTGACCCCGGAATACCTGGTCAACGCCGAAGTGCTGCAGATCAAGGTTGCCCAGGGCGCCAAGCCGGGTGAAGGCGGCCAGCTGCCGGGCGGCAAGGTCAACGGCCTGATCGCCAAGCTGCGTTATGCGGTACCGGGCGTGACCCTGATCTCGCCGCCGCCGCACCACGACATCTATTCGATCGAAGACCTGGCCCAGCTGATCTACGACCTCAAGCAGGTCAACCCGCAGGCCCTGGTATCGGTCAAGCTGGTGGCAGAAGCCGGCGTGGGCACCATCGCCGCTGGCGTGGCCAAGGCCTATGCCGACCTGATCACCATCTCCGGTTATGACGGTGGTACCGGTGCTTCGCCGCTGACCTCGATCAAGTACGCCGGCGCCCCGTGGGAACTGGGCCTGGCCGAAACCCACCAGACCCTGCGCGGCAACGACCTGCGCGGCAAGGTTCGGGTACAGACCGACGGCGGCCTGAAAACCGGCCTGGACGTG
Organism: Pseudomonas sp. SAS7; assembly: GCF_052112345.1. Classification (NCBI taxonomy): domain Bacteria; kingdom Pseudomonadati; phylum Pseudomonadota; class Gammaproteobacteria; order Pseudomonadales; family Pseudomonadaceae; genus Pseudomonas; species Pseudomonas sp. SAS7. The sequence continues at coordinate 454,354 of NZ_JBEGGO010000002.1, forward strand.
ATCAAGGCGGCCATCCTCGGCGCCGAAAGCTTCGGCTTCGGCACCGCGCCAATGATCGCCCTGGGCTGCAAGTACCTGCGCATCTGCCACCTGAACAACTGCGCCACCGGCGTGGCCACCCAGAACGACAAGCTGCGCAAGGACCACTACATCGGCACCGTCGACATGGTGATCAACTTCTTCACCTTCGTCGCTGAAGAAACCCGTGAGTGGCTGGCCAAGCTGGGCGTGCGCAGCCTGGGCGAGCTGATCGGCCGTACCGACCTGTTCGAAATGCTGCCAGGCGATACCGAGCGCCAGCAGTACCTGGACCTCTCGCCGCTGCTGGGCAGCTCGCACATCCCGGCAGACAAGCCGCAGTTCTGCGAAGTCGACAAGAACCCGCCGTTCGACAAAGGCGAGCTGGCCGAGAAGATGGTGGACATGGCCCTGCCGGCGATCCGCGATCAGGCCGGTGGCGAGTTCAACCTCGACATCTGCAACTGCGACCGTTCCATCGGTGCCCGTATCTCTGGCGAAATCGCCAAGCTGTACGGCAACCAGGGCATGGCCGCCAACCCGATCACCTTCCGCTTCAAGGGTACTGCCGGCCAGAGCTTCGGCGTATGGAACGCCGGTGGCCTGAACCTGCACCTGCAAGGCGATGCCAACGACTACGTCGGCAAGGGCATGACCGGTGGCAAGGTCACCATCGTGCCGCCAGCCGGCAGCCCGTTCGAAACCCAGCACAGCGCCATCGTCGGCAACACCTGCCTGTACGGTGCCACTGGCGGCAAGCTGTTTGCCGCGGGCACTGCGGGCGAGCGCTTCGCTGTGCGTAACTCCGGCGCCCACGCTGTTGTCGAGGGCACTGGCGATCACTGCTGTGAGTACATGACCGGCGGCTTTGTCTGCGTCCTGGGCAAGACCGGTTACAACTTCGGTTCTGGCATGACTGGCGGCTTCGCCTACGTGCTCGACATGGACAATAGCTTCGTCGACAAGCTCAACCACGAGCTGGTGGAAATCCAGCGTATCAGTGGTGAAGCAATGGAGGCCTACCGCAGCCACCTGGCGCGCGTCCTTGGCGAGTATGTGGAAGAAACCGGCAGCGAGTGGGGGCGTGAGCTCTCGGAGAACCTGGACGACTACGTGCGGCGCTTCTGGCTGGTGAAGCCGAAGGCAGCCAACCTGAAGCAACTGTTGTCCAGCACCCGTGCCAACCCGCAGTAAAAACAGCTGCAAGTGGCAAGCCTCAAGCTGCACGTAAAGGCAGTACGAGGTTTGCCCGGCTTAAGTGATCGTCTTGCGGCTTGCAGCGTGTAGCTTGCAGCTGCTGTAAAGAGGTTTTGAAAAATGGCTGAACGTCTGAACAACGACTTCCAGTTCATCGAAGTGGGCCGCAAGGACCCGAAGAAAAAGCTGCTGCGCCAGCGCAAGAAGGAGTTCGTGGAAATCTACGAACCGTTCAAGCCGCAGCAGTCTGTTGACCAGGCGCACCGCTGCCTGGGCTGCGGTAACCCGTATTGCGAATGGAAGTGCCCGGTGCACAACTTCATCCCCAACTGGTTGAAGCTGGTGTCCGAAGGCAACATCCTGGCGGCGGCCGAGCTGTCGCACCAGACCAACACCCTGCCGGAAGTGTGCGGCCGCGTGTGCCCGCAAGACCGTCTGTGTGAAGGTGCCTGCACCCTGAACGACGGCTTCGGCGCGGTGACCATCGGCTCGGTGGAGAAGTACATCACCGACACCGCCTTCGCCATGGGCTGGCGCCCGGACATGTCCAAGGTCAAGCCAACCGGCAAGCGCGTCGCCATCATCGGTGCCGGCCCGGCTGGCCTGGGCTGCGCCGACGTGCTGGTACGCGCTGGGGTAACCCCGGTGGTCTTCGACAAGAACCCGGAAATCGGCGGCCTGCTGACCTTTGGCATCCCTGAGTTCAAGCTGGAAAAGACCGTGCTCAGCAACCGTCGTGAAGTGTTCACCGGCATGGGCATCGAGTTCCGCCTGAACACCGAGGTGGGCAGGGACGTGACCATGGAACAGCTGCTCGCCGAGTACGACGCAGTGTTCATGGGCATGGGTACCTACACCTACATGAAGGGCGGCTTCCCGGGCGAAGACCTGCCGGGCGTGCATGACGCACTGGACTTCCTGATCGCCAACGTCAACCGCAACCTGGGCTTCGAGAAGTCGCCGGAAGACTTCGTCGACATGCAGGGCAAGAAGGTAGTGGTACTGGGCGGTGGTGACACCGCGATGGACTGCAACCGCACCTCGATCCGCCAGGGCGCCAAAGCGGTGACCTGCGCCTATCGCCGTGACGAGGCCAACATGCCGGGTTCGCGCAAAGAGGTGAAAAACGCCAAGGAAGAGGGCGTGAAGTTCCTCTACAACCGCCAGCCTATCGCCATTGTCGGCGAGGACAAGGTTGAAGGCGTTAAGGTGGTCGAGACCCGTCTCGGCGAGCCGGATGCCCGTGGCCGCCGCAGCCCTGAGCCGATCCCGGGTTCCGAAGAGATCCTGCCGGCCGATGCCGTGGTGATCGCCTTCGGCTTCCGCCCAAGCCCGGCACCATGGTTCGAGCAGCATGGCATCCAGCTGGACAGCCAGGGCCGTGTGGTAGCGCCGGAGAAGGGCAAGTTCAAGCACCAGACCAGCAACCCGAAAGTGTTTGCCGGTGGCGACATGGTGCGTGGTTCGGACCTGGTGGTAACGGCCATCTTCGAAGGGCGTACGGCTGCCGAAGGTATCCTGGACTACCTGGAGGTATAACCTGCGGTCGGGCACTCGGGGTGCCCGATCGGAGTGGCAGGGAACCTCGTCTGCCTGCTCTCGCTAGCGCTGATTCTCAAGACTGGATCATTCCATGAGGAATGATCCGTTTTTATTTGAGGCAGCGATATGAAGCGAGTTGCAAGTGTGTTGATCGTCACCAGTTTTTGCTGGGCAAATGCCCTGAGCGCCATAGCTGCGCCCGACGCCTTCGATGGGCCGAGCTTTGAATCCTTTATTCCCCCCGATACAAACGACTTCTCCGACGCCGGGGAGTTGCAGGCGCGCATGACGGACGGCGCTGTCACATCAGTGCAATTGGTGGAGCGTGCTTTGGCACGTATCCGAGCGCTTGATCGGGCAGGGCCGCACCTTAACGCCGTGGTTGAAATCAATCCTGATGCAATGTCCATCGCCAGTACGCTGGATCGGGAGCGCGCCGAGGGCGTGTTGCGTGGCCCTCTGCATGGGCTTCCGGTGTTGCTGAAGGACAATCTCGACACGGCAGACTCAATGCAGACCAGTAGCGGCTCCCTGGCCTTGATCGGGCAACCTGCACTTGAAGATGCAGTTGTCGTCAAACGCCTGCGTCAGGCGGGGGCGGTGGTGCTGGGCAAAGCCAATGGTGGTGAGCTGGCCGGGTTCCGGGATTGGGGCATTCCCATGGGGTGGAGTGGGCGCGGGGGGCAGGTGCGTAACCCATGGGGCCTTGATTTGCCTGTCTGTGGTTCAAGCGCTGGCCCGGCAGCGGCCGTTGCGGCAGGGTTCGCCCCCCTGTCGGTAGGTACCGAGACCAACGGTTCGATTATTTGCCCGGCCCATGCAAATCTGGTGGTGGGTTTGCGCCCGACCCTCGGCTTGTTGAGCCAGGCGGGGTTGGTCCCCTTGTCCAGCTGGCAGGATACGCCTGGCCCGATAGCGAGGACGGTCACCGATATCGCCTTGTTGCTGGGCGCGATGCGAGAAGGACAAGAGAGCACGCCAATGACGGTCTCTGGACAAGCTGTCGATGTGGATTATCTGGCCAAGCTTGATATCAACGCGCTGTTGGGCAAGCGCCTGGGCTACCCACACCTTCTTCCTGACGGGGCTCTGACGATTGATCACCCGCATTTCAGTTGGTTGGCCAAAGTGCTGGAGGCAGCAGGTGCTACGTTGGTCCCCATCCACCTCGCTATTCCGGATCTGTTCGAAGAGCAGATGGCAGTCCTCAATCATGGGATCAAGCGAGAGCTTGGCAGCTACTTGCAGGGGCGCCCGGGGATGGGGGTGCAGACTTTGGCTGATGTCATCAATTACAACCAGGAAAACCCAGGCCCCGAGGGTTATGGGCAACAACTCCTTGAAGACGCCCAGGCACAAGAGCTGGACGACCCCGCCTACTGGCTGATCGCCAACAAGCTGCGCAATGAACCCCGTCAGTTGCTCGACAATGCCATGCGCCAGCATGTCCTGGACGCGTTGCTCGACCTGCCGAGTGGCGAGCTGCGTGGCGCAGGTGCTCAGGCCGGATACCCAGGGCTGAGTGTACCTGCCGGGGTCGACGAGGCCGGGCAACCCGTTGGGCTCTACTTCCTGGGCATGCCATGGACTGAAGCCTCGCTGCTGTCGATGGGTTTTGCCTTCGAACAAAGCCTGAGGTCGAAGTAAGGCCAAAGGTTTTCTCGGTTGTATACAAAAACTATTGATTCAGGGCATGGCTATAGAGAAAAGGCACGGCGAACGGCCGTGCCTTTTCTGTGTGCGTCTGAGAAAATGCCCGCACTATTTTTCCGGATGCCGACATGACTGCCCTGAAGAACGACCGTTTCCTGCGTGCACTGCTCAAGCAACCTGTAGACGTCACCCCGGTGTGGATGATGCGTCAGGCCGGGCGTTACCTGCCGGAGTACCGCGCCAGCCGTGCCAAGGCTGGCGACTTCATGAGCCTGTGCATGAACCCGCAGTTTGCCTGCGAGGTCACCCTGCAACCGCTCGACCGCTACCCGCTGGACGCGGCGATCCTGTTCTCGGACATCCTCACCATCCCTGACGCCATGGGCCTGGGCCTGTACTTCGAAACCGGCGAAGGCCCGCGTTTCAAGAAGGTCATCAGCACCCCGGCCGACATCGAAGCGCTGCCGATCCCCGACCCGCAGAAAGACCTGGGCTACGTGATGGACGCAGTCAGCACCATCCGCCGTGAGCTCAATGGCCGCGTGCCGTTGATCGGCTTCTCCGGCAGCCCGTGGACACTGGCCACCTACATGGTCGAAGGCGGCTCGTCGAAGGACTTCCGCAAGACCAAGGCCATGGCCTACGACAACCCGCAAGCCCTGCACCTGCTGCTGGACAAGCTGGCCCAGTCGGTAACGAGCTACCTGAACGGCCAGATCCTGGCCGGCGCCCAGGCTGTGCAGATTTTTGACACCTGGGGCGGCAACCTGTCCGCGGCGGCCTACCAGGAATTCTCCCTGGCCTACATGCGCAAGATCGTCAGTGGGCTGATCCGCGAGCACGAAGGGCGCAAGGTGCCGGTGATTTTGTTCACCAAGAACGGCGGCCTGTGGCTGGAAAGCATCGCCGACGCCGGGGCCGACGCGCTGGGCCTGGACTGGACCTGCGAGATCGGCGATGCGCGCCGCCGTGTGGGTGACAAAGTGGCGCTGCAAGGCAACATGGACCCGACCGTGCTGTACGCCAGGCCCGAGGCCATCCGCCAGGAAGTGGCGCGCATTCTGGCCAGCTATGGCAAGGGTACCGGCCACGTGTTCAACCTTGGCCACGGCATTACCCCGGAAGTCGACCCGGAGCATGCTGGCGTGTTCATCAACGCTGTGCATGAACTGTCGGCGCAGTACCACAACTGAGTGAGTCGCTTGAAAGGTCTGGGCCTGCAACGGGCTTCGGACCTTTGATGCGGTTGCGAGAAACTACGTTTTTATAGGGATGTCCCTACATCCTCCGTTCCAGCGCCTCTCTAGCATTCTTGTCGTCTCTGCCGCCACCGTCAATCTTGCACGGCCTGGGCTGGCGAAGAGCCTTGAATCGTGTCTGGAGATTGTTTTATGAAACAAGCAGTTCTTCGAAAAGGACTCCTGGCGAGCAGTCTCTACGCTGCCATCGCCGGCGCGGCGCTGGTGCCGCAGGTTGCCAATGCCCATGGTTACATTCAGGACCCACCCTCCCGTGATTTCCTGTGCAAACAGGGCACGAACACGGGGTGTGGGTCGGTCGACTGGCCGCCAAGTGCCGGCGAATTCCCGCAGGGCTTTCCGGGCAGTGGCCCTGCTGACGGCAAGCTCGTAGGTGGCTCCATCTTCCCTGTCCTGGATGAGCAGAGTGCCAGTCGCTGGCACCTGCTACCCCTCGACAAGCACGAAATCGAGTTCACGTGGGTGTATACCGCAGCCCACGTTACCCGAAAGTGGGAATACTTCATCACCAGGAATGACTGGAATCCGAACACGCCGCTGGCGCGCGCATCATTCGAAAGCACCCCGTTCTGCTCTTTCGAGGGGCATGGCAAACCAGCCAACGATCCTGCGCTTCCCAAGCAAGTCTGCGCGGTTCCCGGTGACCGCTCGGGGCATCACGTTATCCTTGGGGTATGGAGTGTCGGTGATACGCCGAATGCCTTCTACAAGGCCATCGATGTCGACATACAAGTCGACGGCGGGCCTGCGCCGGAGTGGCGCCAGGTCAGCAGCATCAATCCGCTTCGTGACCTGAAAGTCGGCGACAAGGTCAAGGCCAGGGCATTCGTCGGTGGTGCAGAGTCCGAACCGTACAGTGCTTCCATCAGCATTGATACCGTCGAGGAAGGTGTTGGACCGAACTGGTCTTACAAGCTGGCCAGGCAAATCAATGACACCCAGGAACTGGTGGCTGCCGGGCAGAAGGATGTAGACGGCAACATCGAACCGGTGCACGGGTCCAACATTATTTTCGCCAAGCAGGAAAGTGGTGTGACGGGCTACGAATTGGGCTTTGAAGGCAGCCCGCCCGACGCCTACATGCACCTGCATGGCCTGAAACCGGAGTATGCGCTAAAGAATGGTGAAGCCACCGTCGACTTTTCGGTAATGACCAACCGCAGCCTGGAGGTCACCGCCACGCTGTTCGACGCGACCAACAAGCAGGTCGGCTTCCAGCGCCAGCAGGTGGACTCGACCACCAGCCCGTTCGCTGTTCAGGTCAACAGTGATGATGGCCAACACACGCTGAAGATCGTGGGCAAGAATGCCGACGAGGATATTCTTCTGCAGGAGGATCGCCCCGTGAGGCTGGTGACTCAGGAAGATGCACGCTATCCGACCTTCCCGCAGGGCCTCGCGGACTACACGGCAGGGACCAAGGTCTACGCGAGGAATGGCTTCGGTGTCTACGAATGCAAGCCATTCCCGTACTCCGGGTATTGCTCTCAGTGGAGCGAAAGCGCCACCCAGTACGAACCCGGCACGGGCTCGCATTGGCAGGTGGCCTGGGACAGGCACTGATGAAAAAGGGGCGCCCTTGTCGGGCGTCCCTTTTCATGTGCAGACATAGTCATGAATATCGAAAAGTATTGCTGGCAGCAGGTGATGCTCCACTGGTTCTCGGCGCTCGTCATCATTTGGGCGCTGGGCAGCGGCTTCACCGTTTCGTTGCTGGACGTGGAACCGAGCACCTTTGAGCGGGTGGCGCAGGTCAACTCGGTGGTGGGTACCCTGTTTATCCCCGTGTTCCTCCTGCGCTGCTACTTTCGCATCGCCGTGCGGTTACCCCGGGACGTCAATGGCGAAGGCCTGGCAGCGCTCGTCGCTCATTTCACCCACCTGAGCCTGTATGGGCTGACAGCCGTGGTGCTGTTGTCGGGGATCTTGATGATGGACCGTGGCATCGACCTGGGCGGGTTCACCCTCCCGGCCATGCTCAGCGACGATTTCTGGCTGAGCCTGTGGTTTGACGTGCACGTATTCAGTTGCGCACTGCTGGCAGGCTTGGTGTTGCTGCATGTGGTGGCTGTTATCAAGCATGAACTGTTGGGGCGCCGCATTCTGCAAAGGATGTGGTTTTGAACCGGGCGAGGTATCGACCTCGCGCGGTGTGGCTAGCGTTGCCTGTATTGGTTGGGGCGTTTTTGCTGTGGCGGGAGGGCCAGGCAGTGGCCCATTGGCAGATGCAGGTTCCAGCGTTGGTCGCGCCAACGACCGTCGAAGCACAGCCACCCTTGGCAGTCGCTGCGCTTGCGCTGGCATTCGGTTTTCAGGCCGCGGATGCACAGGCGTCCACGCGCTCGGATATCACCCTCAAGGCCAGTTTCGTTTCAAGCCTCGGTGAAGCGCGTGCGCTTGTCTCCAGCAATGCCAAGGACGCGATCTACCGCGTCGGTGATCGTTTGCCCGGCGGCGGTGTGGTACGGCGTATCGAATCGCGCGCAATCACGCTCTGGGTTGATGGGCGGGAAGAAACCCTAGGCCTGGCCGCTGCTACTGGCACCTTGCTGCGATCGGTCAGCATGGCGACGTCCCCGCAACCACCGTTGACCCCTTCACTTCACCTCTTGCGGAGCCCACTATGACTCTCCGGCGAAAGCTGCGGCTGGCCTCGCTCAGCGTATCTCTTTCCCTTTCCTGTGTGCTTGCCCACGCGCAGGACCAGGCCACCTGGCAAATGGCGATGAGCGACGCAGACGTGCGCGATGTCGTGCGTGAAGTCGGTGCGATTCTCGATCAACCGATCATCCTCGACCCCCGTGTACATGGGCGTATAACCGTTTTATCCAACGAGCAGTTGGACCGCGATGGCATTCGCCGGCTGTTCTACTCGGTGCTCAACGCCCATGGCTTCGCCGCTGTGATCGACGACGAGCGCTTGCTGGTGTTACCGGCCAGCGAGGCCAAGGCTTGGGCCAGCCAGCAACTGGAGGCGATTCCGGCGGCCTTTGCCACGCGCGTCTTCGTTCTTCAGGGCAGCCTTGCTGCCGACCTGGCAGGGCTGCTGCGCCCTTTGGTGTCGAGCAATGGCTACATCGGGCCGTCCAGCTCGGCCAATGCCCTGGTGGTGACCGACTCGCAGGCTAACCTCGAGCGGCTGGCGGCGCTGGTCGCCCAACTCGACAGCGGCCAGCGCCACGACCACGAGGTGGTTGTGCTTCGCCATGGCCAGGCCAGCGAGCTGCTGCCTGTGGTGGAGGCGGCAGCGGGTGGGCCGGAAAGTGGTGTACGTGTACTGGCCGACACGCGCAGCAACCGGGTGCTGGTGCTCGGCCCTGCTCAGTCCCGGCAACGCCTGGCGCAGCTGATACGTACCCTTGACGTGCCAAAACCGCAGGCTTCGCAGAACTGGCGGGTGGTGCGGCTTCAGCACAGCAATGCCGAACAACTGGCCGAAGTGCTGGCTGAGGTTGGTGGGCACCTGAACGGCAAGCCGGGCACGGAGCGTAAAGGTTTTGACAGCCTGCCGGAGAAAGCGGCGGTAAAAGCCGATATCAACCAGAATGCTCTGGTTTTGATGGGCGAGCCGGAAGTGTTGAGCGGCCTCGAGAAGATCATCCAGCAGCTTGACCAACCACGTGCCCAGGTACTGATCCACGCGGCCATTGTCGAAGTCAGTGGCAACATCAGCGAAGCGCTCGGGCTGCAATGGGGAGTGGACCGCGGCAGCCTCAGGGGCGGCATCAGCTTCCCCGACAGCGGTGCTTCATTACCCGCACTGCTGGGCGGTGAGGCTCTGCCTGCCGGGGCAGCGCTGGCGATCGGTTCCGATCGGTTCGCTGCACTGGTCAGCGCGCTGGCCATCAACACCCATAGCAACCTGCTATCCACGCCAAGCCTGGTGACCCTGGACAACCAGGAAGCGCAGATCCTGGTCGGGCAGAACGTGCCGTTCAAGTCCGGCAGCTATGCCACCCCCGGCAGCGGCGCCGACAACCCCTTCACCACCATCGAGCGCAAGGATATCGGCATCAGCCTGAAGATCCGACCCTACATCAATGAAGGGCGCAGCCTGCGCCTGGAAGTCGAGCAGGAAAGCTCGGAGCTGGCGCCCAGCACGCTCGAGAACGACCTGATAACCAACAAGCGCACCCTGAAGAGCACCATCCTCGCCGCCGATGGTGAAATCATCGTGATCGGTGGCCTGATCAAAGACAGCGTGCGCGCCGAACAACGCAGTGTGCCGTTGCTCGGCAGCCTGCCTTTGATCGGTGGCTTGTTCCGTTGGCAGCGCGAGGTCGAGGAGAAAACCAACCTGATGGTATTCCTGCGTCCGACCATCCTGCGCAGCCAGCAGCAACTGACCGAAGTTGGCCAGCGCGCCTACCGGGATGTCCGGGCCCCCGGCGCCCCGTCGTTGCCGGATGATGTGCGAAACCTGTTTGACACGCCCACGTCGGGCACTGGCGGCGAGCGCCCATGAGCGAGCTGCTGCCTTTTGCTTTCGCCAGGCGCCATGGCGTGCTGTTCGACCAGCACGCCACGCCGCCCGCCCTGCTGATGCGCGAGGATGCTTCACTGGCGTCGCTGTCCGAGGCTTGCCGCCTGGTGGGTGCGACCTGGGCGCTGCGCTACGTGGATGCCGAGGGCTTCGCCGAGCGCCTGGCCAGGTGCTACAGCAACGCCCAGGACGCCGCACACACGGTGGTGCAGGGCATCGACGAGCACCTGGACCTCGCGCGCCTGGCCGAAGAACTGCCGCAGACCAGCGACCTGCTTGACCAGCAGGATGACGCGCCGATCATTCGTCTGCTCAACGCCCTGCTCAGCGAAGCGGTCAGGTCGCGGGCCTCGGACATTCACCTGGAAACCTTCGAGCAGCAGTTGCGCGTGCGCATGCGTATCGACGGCGTGATGCGCGAAGTGCTGTCGCCGCCACGCGCGCTGTCGGCGTTGTTGGTGTCACGAATCAAGGTCATGGCACGGCTGGACATCGCCCAAAAGCGCATCCCCCAGGATGGCCGCATCAGCCTGCGCCTGGCCGGTCATGAAGTGGATGTACGCGTCTCGACACTGCCGGCGGCCCATGATGAAAGGGTGGTCCTGCGCCTGCTGGACAAACAGGCGGTGCGCCTGGATGTGGAGCACATGCAGATGCAACCGCAGACCCGCTCGGACTTCCTGAAACTGTTGCAGAAACCTCACGGCATCTTGCTGGTCACCGGGCCCACCGGCTCTGGCAAGACCACCACCTTGTACACCGCGCTGTCGGTACTCAACCAGGTGACGCGCAATATTCTCACCGTCGAAGACCCGATCGAATATCACCTGCCCGGGATCGGCCAGACCCAGGTCAACGGCAAGGTCGACATGACCTTCGCCAGGGGCCTGCGCGCGATCCTGCGGCAGGACCCGGACGTGGTGATGGTAGGTGAGATCCGCGACCGCGAAACCGCCGAGATCGCCGTGCAGGCCTCGTTGACTGGTCATCTGGTGCTGTCGACGTTACACACCAACAGCGCCTTGGGCGCCATCACGCGGCTGGCCGATATGGGCGTGGATACCTGCCTGCTGGCGTCTTCGCTGTCGGGGGTAATGGCCCAGCGGCTGGTCCGTCGGCTGTGCCCGCACTGCAAGGTCGCTGTCGACATGGACGCGGTCACCGCCGGGTTGCTCGGCCAGCCGCGAAAGTTGCCGGCCCAGGTCTATCGTGCGCAAGGCTGCGAGCAGTGTCAGCACGGCTACAGTGGGCGCCTGGCCCTGCACGAACTGGTGCTGGTTTCGCCGCCGCTCGCTGAGGCGATCCACAGGCGTGCATCGCAGGCGCAGATGCTCGAACACGTTCGCCAGACCACACCAAGCCTGTTCGAGCATGGCGTTCATCGCGTCTGCCAAGGACAGACCAGCGTCGAAGAGTTGCTGCGCGTGGCGGGGCAGGAATGAGCGGCATGCGGTTCAGGTACCACGCCCAGCCCAGCCATGGCGCAAGGCAGCGCGGCACGCTGGAAGCTGCCAGCGCTCGACAGGCTCGCCAGCTGCTGCGCGAGCGTGGCTTGCAGGTGCTGTCGATAAGGCCGGTGCGCTGGCGCTGGCCTGACGCCTGGCTACCCGGCAAGCGGCTCGGAGCGACTCAGCTGGCGATCATCACCCGCCAGCTGGCCACGTTGCTGCACGCTGGCATGCCTTTGTGCGATGCCTTGCAGGCGGTCGCCTCACAGACCGAGCAGCGCGGGGTCAGCCAGTTGTTGCGCGCGGTGAACGAGCAGGTAACCCAGGGGCACACGCTGGCTGATGCCCTGGGCCGATACCCACAGGCCTTCCCCATGGTGTACCGGGCCACAGTGGCGGCCGCCGAACGTTCGGGCTACCTGCCGGATGTGTTCGAACGCCTGGCCGACCATGGCGAGCGCCAGCAGGCGCTGCGCCAGAAGGTCCAGCTGGCGATGGTCTACCCGATGATCCTGTTGCTGGTGTCGTTGCTGGTGGTGGGATTCTTGCTGGGTTACGTGGTGCCCGACGTCGTCCAGGCATTTGCCAGGGACCAGGCGCAGCTACCGTTCGCGACGCGGTTGCTGATCGGCCTGAGCGAGTTCACCGGGCGCTTCGGGCTGCTCGTCATTGCGGCATTGCTGGCCTGTGTGCTGGCGACCCGCTGGGCGCTGCGCCAGCCCGCCAGGCGCGCGCGCTGGGACGCGCTGGCCCTGCGCCTGCCGATGTGGGGCGCTTTCATCCGTGCCAGCGATGCCGCGCGCTTCGTTGCCACCCTGGCCACTCTCGGGCGCAGCGGCGTGGCGCTGGTGGATGCCATGCACATTGGTGCCGCGGTCACCAGCAACCTGGCCTTGCGCGAACGCCTGGGCAGCGCCGCCCGGGAGCTGGCCGAAGGCGCCAGCCTGGCCACAAGCCTGGCACGTTGTGCGGCGCTGCCGCCGTTGACCTTGCACATGATCGCCAGCGGCGAAAGGGCCGGCGAGCTCGACGCCATGCTCGAACGTGCCGCAGACCTGCAGGAGAAACACCTCGCCTCGCGCATCTCCTTGCTGGTCAGTCTGTGCGAACCGTTGATGCTGCTGGTCATGGGCGCAATCGTGCTGTTCATCGTGCTGGCGATTCTGTTGCCCATACTCAACCTTAACCAACTGGTCACCTGAACATGTCCCCTCGCGCCTCTCGTCGCCGCCAAGGCGGTTTCACCCTTATCGAAATCATGGTGGTCGTCATCATCCTGGGCGTGCTCGGCGGGTTGGTATTGCCCAACGTCATGAGCCGTCCGGACCACGCAAAGGCGACGGCGGTGCGCACCGACCTGCAATCGATTTCCACCGCGCTGGAAATCTACCGGCTCGACAACGGCCGCTACCCCACCACCGCGCAAGGGCTGGAAGCGCTAGTGACACGCCCGACGCAAGCACCGCTGCCAAGGCTGTGGAGTGCCCAGGGCTACCTCAAGAGCATGCCATTAGACCCTTGGGGCACCCACTACCAGTACCTGAGCCCCGGCGCACGTTCCAACCAGGGCTTCGACCTGTACTCTTTCGGTGCCGACAGCCAGCCGGGGGGCGAGGGCCTGGACGCCGATATCGGCAACTGGTCCCCATGAGGGCGCGGCATGTTCGCGGTTTCACCCTGCTCGAGCTGCTGCTGGTCCTGGCGGTGCTAGGGGTGGTGATCGGCATGGCCGGCCTTGCGCCGGCGCGTAATCCCCAGCGCTTGGCGGTGCAGGAGGCGCAGTTGTTTCTGCAGTTCTTCGAGCATGTCCGTGAGCAGGCCGTGCTGCAAGGGCAGACCCTTGCTATCCAGCTCGATGAGCACGGCTATCGTCTGTCGAGACTGACCCAGCAGGGCTGGCATGCGAGTGGCAAGGTGCAGTCGAGCGAGCTTCTGTTGCGCCTGAAACTGGATGATGCGCAGGCCTCGGACGACCTGGCCCGGCTGGTGCTGGCCGGCGACGAGGAGCATGCACCGTTCACCTTGTATTTCAGCCAGGCCGGCGAACCCCTGGCCTGTGTCTTCAGCGATGGGCTCAATGCGCAACTCGGCTGCTGAGCGGGGCTTCACCTTGCTCGAGGTGATGGTGGCGCTGGCGATCTTCGCAGTGCTCGCGGCCGCTGCGAGCTTGGCCATGCAGCATGTACTGCAGCAGTCGCACCAGCTGCGCGACCGGTTGTATGCCAGTTGGGTGGTCGACAACCACCTGGCGCAAATGCGGCTTCTGCCCACGCCAGGGCCGGGGCAACGCACGCTCACCATCGACTTTGCTCAACAGCGCTGGCACCTGGAAGAGCGGCGCCAACGTGTGTCGGGCATGTTGCTGGTCGAGGTACGGGGCGCCCTTGCCGCAAAGGGTGAGGTACTGCATCAGGCCAATGGCTGGCTGGAGCTTGCCCATGAACCTCACTGACTTGCCAGGCAAGCGCAAGCAACGCGGTTTCACCCTGGTCGAATTACTGCTGGCCGTAGCGATTTTCGCCGTGTTGGCCGCAGGTTCCGCACGACTGTTCGATGCGCTGGTGCGTACCGACCAGGCCCGGCAGGTTGAGGCCAATGAGATTCGCAGCCTGGCCAGAGCCATGGGCCTGTTGCAGCGCGATGCCTTGCAAGGTGTATTTCCCCCGGTGCTCAAGCAGCACGACTATGCCCTGACATTGCAGATGCATCGGTTGAGCTGGCTGTCGAGCAACGGTCATGACAGCCACCTGCAGCCACGCAGCGACTTGCGCCTGACCCAATACTGGCTTGAAAACGGCGCGCTCTGGCGCCAGCGTTCCACGCTTGCGAGGGGTGAAGGGCGTGCGCAACGTCTGCTTGAGGGGGTTACCGCCCTGCGTTGGCGTGTGTACGTGCCGGGGCAGGGGTGGCAGGCCGATTGGCCTGGAGCCACGGCCGTGGACGTACCGCCCGCCGCTATCGAAATCACGCTGTCCACCTTGCGGGTGCAGCAGGTTCGTCGCGTACTGCCAATGGCAGGGATGCGGCTGTGAGTGCGAATCGGCAACAAGGTTTCGCGCTGATAACCATCCTGCTGATCATGGCGCTGGTGGTAATGCTGGTTGCCGGCATGTTGCGCAGTCACCAGTTGCTGATCGCCAGTGTTTCCCATCAGACCGAAGCATCGCGTGGTCTGCAATTGCTGATGTCCGCAGAACAACGGGCGCTGAGGTCTTTACGAGAGCGACTGCCCCAGGACATGCGGGTAATTCATCGTGGACAACCCTGGGCCCAGGCGCAGGTGTTCACGTTGGACGAGGTACACATGCGGATGCGTGTCGAGGACCTGGCGGCACGTTTCAACTTGGGTGCACTCACCCGCAACCGTAAGCCGGACCCGGTGCTGCTCGAACGCTGGCAGCGCTTGTGCCGCGCCCTTGGCGTGGAGCCGCCGGGCCTCGAAGCGCTGTACGGCCAGCCTTTATTCGACGTCAGCCAGTTACGCGACCTGCCAGGCGTGGATGCCCAGGTGCTGGAGCGCCTCAGGGCTTGGGTGACAGTGCTACCTGCGCAGGCCGGGTTGAACGTCAACACTGCCGATGGGCGTGTACTTGCTGCACTGGAAGGTGTGACGCCGGCTGTCGCCCAGCGGCTGGCAGAGGCGCGCCCCGAGGACGGCCATGCCAGCGTTCAGGCGTTTCTCGCAGACCCCTTGCTCGATGGCCGGGTCACCACGGGGCGCGGCCTGGGGGTAAGCAGCCGGTGGTTTGGCATGACCCTGCAGGCAGAGCTCGGAGCGTGGCACATGTACTTATACAGCGAAGTGGAGATGGATGTTGCCACGCAACGACTACGGGTGCTTCGGCGCGCGTTTTCCAGAGTACGACAGGCAGGTGTCGAATGAGTGAGTATGCAATCTATCTACTGCCCGAAGGGGTTGGGGCTGTGCAAGCTAGCTGGCCTGTCCTGATCCGCCAGCCTGATGGCTCGACGTACCGGGGTCGGCTGGATGCCTTGACGGCGCTGGCCGGGCAGCGCGTGACCCTGTTGCTGCCGATGGAGCTGTTCGGGTATTGCCAGACCGGACCGCTCCCTGGGCGCCGGCCTGGTCGAGATACCTTGGCCTTTGCGGTGGAGGAACGGCTCGCCACGCCCCTGGAGGAACTTCACCTGGCCTTCGGTGCGGCCGATGACACCACGTCGCGCCCCTGTCTGGCGATCGATCAGGCTTGCCTTGCGCAGCTGCTTAGCTGGCTCAGCGCGCAGGCCATCGAGCCCCTGGCAGTGCTGGTCGATGCTGACCTGCTGACATCGGCGGGTCCCACGGCGTTGTGGCTGGAAGGGCGTTGGCTGCTGGGCGGTAAACACCAACAGCGCCTGGCGACCAGCCCGGCGGGCGCTGCGGTGCTGGCCGCATCATTACCCGGTATGACGTGGCTGGCTGAGCCTGGTCAGGCATTTCCCGGGCTTGCCGTCCAGCCGGTGACACAGGCGTTTGCAATGCTCTGGGAGGGCCGGGCGCAGGCCATCGACTTGCGCCAAGGGGCTTTCGCGCCGGTACGCAAAGGTTGCGTACCTTGGCAGGGGCTGTTGGCCGGATGCCTGCTGGCCGGGTTGTTGTTGTGCCTGGCTGATTATTGGCGCGTCGGCTGGCTCCAACGCCAAGCCATGCAGTTGCAGCAAGACAACCTGCAAACCTTCCAGCGCTGGGCGCCTGGGCACCCACCGCGTGCCGATCTGGCACGCCAGGTAAGCGAACTGGCGCAACGGCCGATGCCGGCTACGGCGATGCAGCGCCTGGCGTCATTGAGCGAGCCTCTGGTGGAAAGCGGCGGCCTGTGGATCGAGCGTGCCGAGCGCATTGCCAATCAAGGGTGGCGCGTCGAGGTGATCGCCCAAGGGTTCGATGACCTTGAGCGGCTGCGTGAGCGCTTGCCCGGCCTGCAGGTCGGGCAGGCGCAGCAAGATGCGCAGCGGGTCAGGGCGACCCTGGTATGGGAGGCGGGGCAATGAAGGCAAGCAAGCGTGATCGGTTGGGCCGGGAGTGGCGGCAAATCCCGGCAAGCCGGCGCATGGTCATCAAGGCCGCTGCCTGGGGCCTGGCGCTGGTCGTAGTCTGGCAGGGTGTCTGGCTGCCGGGCCAGCAACGCCTGGAGCAGGCTGCTGCACGTTTGCACCAGGAGCGTGTGCTGGCCCGGCACTTGTTGAGCTTGTCGGGCACTTCTGCAGCCGCACAACATCCCGGCCCGGGGTTGACCGCCGCACGCCTGAGCGAGCGGGCACAGACGGGCAATGTGCAGATTGTCGACCTGCACAGCAACGGCGAACAGATTGCAATGAGCGTGCAAGGGTCGCCGCAAACCGTGATGGGTTGGGTGCACGGGTTGGAGCAGGATGGCGCGCAACTGAGCGAAATACGTTTGCAGGTTGTCGACGACCAGCTACAGGCGCGCATTGGCCTGGTGCTTGATGAGGGGTGACGGCCATTAAGCTTGGCTTCAGCCGATGTTGCTAGCCTGTGCTCATCGAAACCCTTGTAGGAGCTCAAGCATGAAAGCACGTTATCTCGCCCTGATCCTTGCCCCGCTGTTCAGCACCGCCGCACTGGCTGCGACCTATACCGGCCCCGGCGCCCAGTCGGTCACCACCGTGGCCGCTGCCAACAATGCTGCCGATGACACGCCGGTGGTGCTGACAGGCTTCGTGACCAAGAAGATCAACAACGATGACAGGTACGAGTTCAAGGACAACACCGGCACCATTACCGTCGAGATCGATGACGAAGACCTGCCGCCGACGCCGTTCAACGACAAGACCAAGGTGAAGCTGACCGGTGAGGTGGAAAAGCACCTGATGAGCCGGGAAGTGGATGTAGATATTGTCGAGATCATCAACTGATCTGATGGCCCAATCGCCGGCAAGCAGCCCCATGCTCAGGCTGTCTTGGGTGGTAACTTGCTCAGGTGCAGCGCCACCAGCAATGCCACCGCCAGCAAACTGCCAATGAACAGCCCGATGCCGTTCCAGCCCCACTGGTGCCAGAACACCCCGCCCGCCGTACCGGCCACGCTGGACCCTGCGTAATAGCTGAACAGGTACAGCGACGAAGCCTGCCCCTTGGCCTTCAGCGCCCGGCGGCCGATCCAGCTGCTGGCCACCGAGTGCGCGCCAAAGAAGCCGAAGGTGAACACCAGCATGCCCACGATCACCATCGCCAGCGGGCTGGCCAAGGTCATCAACAAACCACCCGCCATTACCACGATACTGGCCCAGAACACCTTGCGCCGACCCAGCTTGTCCGCCAGCGCGCCGACTTGCGCCGAGCTGTAGATGCCAGACAGGTAGACCACCGACAGCAAGCCGACCAGCGCCTGGTTCATGTGGTAAGGCTCGGCCAGCAAGCGGTAGCCGATGTAGTTGAACAGGGTGACGAAGGCGCCCATCAGCAGGAAGGCCTCGAGGAACAGCCAAGGCAGGCCGGCATCCTTGAAGTGCATGACAAAGCCGTCCAGCAGGCTGCGCGGGCTCATCATCTGCGGGCGGAAGTTGCGCGATTCGGGTAGCACCTTCCAGAACACCAGTGCGGCGACCAGGGCCAGGCCACCGATGGTCAGCATGGCCGTGTGCCAGCTGACGAAGTCGATCAGCACGCCGGTGATCAGCCGGCCGCTCATGCCGCCAATGGCGTTGCCGCCGATGTACAGGCCCATGGCCAGGCCGATGTGCTGTGGGTGGATTTCTTCGCTCAGGTAGGTCATGGCCACAGCAGCCAAGCCGCTCAGTGACAGGCCAACCAGGGCGCGCGTGGCCAGTACCAGTTCCCAGCTTGGCATCACCGCGCTGGCCAGGGTTGAGAGGGCGGCGCACACCAGGGCAAAGACCATCAACGGCTTGCGCCCGATGCGGTCAGAAATGGGGCCGGTGATCAACAGGCCGAACGCCAGCATGGCGGTGGACACCGACAGCACCAGGCTGCTCTGGGCCGCGTTGATGGAAAACTCCTTCGACAGCAGCGGCATCATCGGCTGCACGCAGTACAGCAGGGCGAAGGTGGCAAAGCCGCCGCTGAACAGGGCCAGCACGGTCTTCATGAAGGCGGGGGTGCCTTTTTCGATCCACATTTCGTTCAGTAGAGCAGGTTCTGGCTCGGCGGGAAGGGGGGCTACAGCAGTTTTCACGGACGGGTACCTCTGGCGCAATGAAAAAAGCATATAGCTGGCTAATGATTAGATCCAATATATTGTTCGACCTATTTAAGACGTTTTTCGAATCATTTGGAGCTGATCATGGAACTGCGTCATCTGCGTTACTTCATCGCCGTGGCCGAAGAGCTGCACTTTGGCCGCGCGGCCCAGCAGCTGGGCATTTCCCAACCACCCCTGAGCCAGCAGATCCAGGCGCTGGAGCAGGAACTGGGAGCGCGGTTGTTCGAGCGCACCAACCGTCGGGTCGAGCTGAGCGAGGCGGGGCGGCTGTTCCTTGAAGAGGCCCGCCAAGTGCTGTCGCAGGTGGAGAAGGCCGCAGATGTGGCCCGGCGGGCGCAGCTGGGTGAGCTGGGCGAAATGAAGATCGGCTTTACCTCGTCTGCGCCATTCACCTCCAAGATCCCCAAGGCCATCCATGCCTTCCGCCAGCGCTTCCCGGCGGTGCACCTGAACCTCAAGGAAATGAGCAGCCGCGATGTGGCCGAAGGGGTGTTCGACGAGTCCATCGAAGTGGGGCTGATGCGGCCGATGCCGTTGCCGGAAGGGTTGGTGGCCACCGAGTTGTTCCGCGAGCCGCTGGTGGCGGTGATCAACGCCTCGCATCCGCTGGCTGAAGGCACTGAGCAAGGGGTGTACATGGCGGCGTTGGCCCACGAGCCGTTCGTATTCTTCCCGCGCAGTTATGGCAGCGGCCTGCATGCCCAGTTGCTCAGCTTGGCGCGGCAGGCAGGCTTCAGCCCGCACTTTGCCCAGGAGGCCGGGGAGGCGATGACCATCATCGGCCTGGTGTCGGCGGGGCTGGGGGTGTCGGTGTTGCCGGCGTCGTTCCAGCGCATGCGCATCGAAGGCGTGGTGTACCGCACGCTGCTGGATGAGGGGGCGATGTCGGCGGTGTGGCTGGTGCAGCGCGAGCGCGGCAATTCGGTGATGGCCAAGGCCTTTGCCGAGCTGTTGACAGGGCAGGTGGTCGGCCAGGGGTAATGCAGGCCAAATGGCGCTGGCCATTGCCGCAGTGCCGCCACATACTCGGGCATTCGTTGAAACACGGAGGTCAATCATGCGGCGCGTGGTGTTCAATCAGAAAGGTGGCGTGGGCAAGTCGAGCATCGCCTGCAACCTGGCGGCGGTCAGTGCCAATGAAGGCTATCGGACCTTATTGATCGACCTGGATGCCCAGGCCAACTCGACCCAGTACCTCACCGGCCTGACCGGCGAGGACATCCCCATGGGTATCGCCGACTTTTTCAAGCAAAGCCTGTCCAGCGGGCCGTTCAGCAAGAAGAACAAGGTCGACATCTACGAAACCCCGTTCGACAACTTGCACGTGGTCACGGCCACTGCCGAGTTGGCGGATTTGCAGCCCAAGCTCGAGGCCAAGCACAAGATCAACAAGCTGCGTAAGTTGCTCGACGAACTGGACGAGGACTACGAGCGTATCTACATCGATACCCCGCCGGCGCTTAACTTCTACGCGGTTTCCGCGTTGATCGCCGCTGATCGTGTGCTGATCCCCTTTGACTGCGACAGCTTCTCGCGCCAGGCCCTGTACGGCCTGCTGGCCGAGATCGAAGACCTCAAGGAAGACCACAACGAAGACCTGATGGTCGAAGGCATCGTGGTCAACCAGTTCCAGTCTCGTGCCAGCCTGCCGCAGCAAATGCTCGACGAGCTGCTGGCCGAAGGCCTGCCGGTGCTACCGGTGTACCTGGGCAGCTCGGTGAAGATGCGCGAATCGCACCACGCCAGCCTGCCGCTGATTCACCTGGAACCGCGGCACAAACTGACCCAGCAGTTTGTCGAGTTGCACGATTTGCTTGAGCGCAGCGAATAGCGCCTGCCTGACGCTTGCACTGTATCCAAGTCCCAAGCATAATCTCCCAAAACGGGAGATTTGCTTGGATGCGCGTCATTGCCAAAAGCAGCTTGGTGAAGTTCTGGGAATTGCCTGGGCATGAAGATGCCAAAGCGGCCTTGGAAAGCTGGCACGATATGGCGCTCAAAGCTATCTGGCGAACGCCACAGGATGTAAAAGATCAGATTGGCAACGCCAGCATCTGCGGCAAGAACCGCGTGGTTTTCAACATCGGGGGGAACAAGTATCGGCTTGTGGTCGAGATGCAGTATCGAGCCGGTATTGCCTGGGTGAAGTTCGTAGGTACGCACAAGCGCTACGACGAGATTGACGTGGAGACAGTCTGTGAATATTAAGCCGATCCGCAATGATGACGACCTTCGAGCCGCGTTCCAGCGGCTCGAGGCCATTTTCCAGGCAGAAGCGGGCACGCCAGAAGCTGATGAAATGGAGGTGCTTGTGACACTGATTGAAGTGTACGAAAACAAGCACTATCCCATTCATCCCGCCAATCCCATTGAGGCCATCAAGTTCTGCATGGATCAGCAGGGCCTTACCCCACGTGATCTTGAGCCATATATCGGCCCAAGCGGCCGAGTATCGGAAGTATTGAATGGGAAGCGTGGGCTAAGCCTTTCGATGATCAAGCGCCTGCATGATGGCCTTCGTATTCCCTATGAGTCGCTACTGGCAAATGCCTGAGAATTAGACCCCTTGGCTACGCACCCACTCCAGCAACGACTGTAGTGGAAACGCCCCGGCTTGGCGGCTGATTTCTCGCCCGTTCTTGAACAGCAGCAAGCTGGGGATCGAGCGGATGCCCAGTTGCCCGGCGAGGTTGCGGTTGGCTTCGCTGTCGAGTTTGGCCAGGCGGCAGCGGCCGGCAAGTTGGCGGGCAGCCTGTTCGAAGGTGGGGGCGAAGGATTTGCAAGGGCCGCACCAGTCGGCCCAGATGTCGACCAGCAGCGGCAGGTCGCCTTTGATCTGGCTGGCGTAGCTGGCTTCGGTGAGCTCGAAGGGGGTGCTCAGCAGCACGTCCTGTTTGCAGCGGCCGCATTTCGGTGCATCGCCCAGGCGCTCGGCGGGCAGGCGGTTCAGGCCGTTGCAGTGGGGGCAGGGGATTACCAGTGGGTCGGACATTTCATCTCCTTGGGATTTTTGGGGCTGCTGTGCAGCCCATCGCGACGCAAGGCCGCTCCTACAGGGGAATGCGTGCTTTTTGTAGGAGCGGCCTTGTGTCGCGAAAGGGCCGCGCAGCGGCCCCAGGTTTCAGGAAGAGCAGCTGATTTCCAGGTGCTTGCCCCATTCCGGCGGCCGCTCGGCGTAGGCCTGCATCCCGGGCTGTGCTTCGAAGGGGCTGGTCAGTACCTGGTGCAATCGCCGCACTTCACTGTAGTCCCCCGCTTCAGCCGCTTCGATGGCTTTCTGCGCCAGGTAGTTGCGCAGCACATACAGCGGGTTCACCGCATGCATCCGTTCACGGCGGCCTTCGGCATTGCCGGGTTCACGTTCACTGCGGGCCAGGTAGTCAGCACCCCACTCATCGAAGCCAGCCAGGTCGATGAAGTCGTCGCGCACCACCTTCAGCGCATCGGCCACCGGCTGCTCACCGAGTTTTCGGAAGAACAGGCTGTAGTCCACGCCACCACGCTGCATGCACTGCAGCAGGCGCTCCACCAGTGCCATGTCGTCGTCCTCGGCAGTGGTCAGGCCCAGACGCCGGCGCATCAGGTCCAGGTAGTGGGCCTGGTACAGCGGCAGGAACAGCCCCAACGCTTCCTTCAACGGCTCAACCTCGATCACGGTGGTCAGTGCCTGGGCCAGCGCGCTGAGGTTCCAGTGGGCGATGGGCACCTGGTTGGCGTAGCTGTAGCGGCCACGGTCGTCGGAGTGGTTGCAGATGAAGTTGGCGTCGAAGTCGTCGAGGAAGGCGTAAGGGCCGAAGTCGAAGGTGATGCCCAGGATCGACATGTTGTCGGTGTTCATCACCCCGTGGCAGAAGCCATAGGCTTGCCAGCGGGCGATCAGTTCGGCGTTGCGCTCGACGATGGTGTGGAACATGGCCAGGTACGGTTGTTCGGCGTCACAACATTCGGGGTAGTGCTGCTCCAGGACATGATCGATCAGCACGCGTTGCTGCTCGGGCTGCTTGGTGTAGTAGAAATACTCGAAATGGCCGAAACGCACGTGGCTCTGCGCCAGGCGGGTGAGCATGGCGGCGCTTTCACGGGTTTCGCGCCACACCGCGGTGCTGGAGCCGATCACGCACAGCGCCCGGCTGCTGGGGATGCCGAGGGCGTGCAGGGCTTCGGAGCCAAGGAATTCGCGGATCGACGAGCGCAGCACGGCACGGCCGTCGCCCATGCGTGAATACGGGGTCTGGCCGGCGCCCTTGAGGTGCAGGTCCCAGTGCTCGCCTTTGTCGTTGAGCACTTCGGCCAGCAGCAGGCCGCGGCCATCGCCCAGCCGTGGGTTGTACGAGCCAAACTGGTGGCCGGAATAGACCATCGCCCGTGGGTCGGCTTCTTCCCACAGCTTGTGGCCGCTGAACAGCTCGGCGAAAACCGGCAGGTCGGCCTGGGCGGGGTCCAGGTCGAGCAAGGCCATGGCCGACTCGCTGGCTACCACCAGGCGCGGGTCTGCAATGGGCTCGGGCAGCACCTGGGTGGAGAACGCATCGCCCAGGCGGGCGAAGCGGTTGTCGAAGGTGAGTTGGTCGAGGGCTTTCACGGGCTGCTCCTGAGATTCAGCACAGAATAAAGCATTCGAGCCCACTCAGGCCTGTGCAGTGCCATCCGGTTTAGGTTGCTCCAGCGGAATCAGCTGCTGCTTGCCGCCCTTCTGGTCCATCAGGAACACCTCGACCTGGCGTACCGAGATCTTGATGTTGTGGGCCTTGAACTCGCGGTTGATGTAGCGGTTGATCTCGTCCAGCGTCGGGTTGCGGTCGCCCAAGTCGCGCACGTGCATGCGCAACTCGTGGTCCAGCGAGCTTTCACCAAAGTTGAGGAAGTACACGATCGGCTCCGGGTCCTTGAGCACGCGCGGGTTTTCGTGTGCGCCCTTGAGCAGCAGGTCCCGTACCAGGTCCAGGTCCGAGCCGTAGTCGATGCCCAGCTTCAGCGTTACCCGGGTGACCGTGTCGGTCAGCGACCAGTTGATCAGCTGGCCGGTGATGAAAGTCTTGTTGGGGACGATGATGTCCTTGCGGTCGAAGTCGGTGATGGTGGTGGCACGGATGCGAATCTTGCTCACCGTGCCGGACAGGTTGCCGATGGTGATGGTGTCGCCAATCCGTACCGGGCGCTCGAACAGGATCATGATGCCGGAGATGAAGTTGGCGAAGATTTCCTGCATGCCGAAGCCCAGGCCCACCGACAACGCGGCCACCAGCCATTGCAGCTTGTCCCAGCTTACCCCCAGGGTCGACAGGGTACTGACGATACCGATGCCGACAATGGTGTACGACAGCAGCGTGGTGGTGGCGTAGGCGCTGCCTTGGGCCAGGTTCAGGCGTGACAGCACCAGCACTTCCAGCAGGCCCGGCAAGTTGCCGGCCAGGGCGAAGGTGATGCCGACGATCACCAGCGCACCCAGCAGGTCGCCAAGGCTGATCGGCACCATGCTGGCGGCGGCCCCGGTGCCGCTGGTGTATTCGTACAGGACGAAATTGTTGAGGTAGGCGAACACCGAGATCAGGTCTGCCCACACCCAGTACAGGCCGGCGATGAAGCCGCCGAGCAGGGCCAGGCGGATCAGGCGCAGCGACTGCTGGTTGACCTGCTCGATGTCCAGCGTCGGCTCTTCGGTGATGACTTCGCCATCCAGCCCTTCCTTGGCCGCTGCCCGTTTGCTGAGTGCGCGCTGGTAGGCCAGGCGCCGTGCCGCCACCGAAAGGCCACGCACGAAGGCGGCCTCGATCACCAGCCAGAACAGCAGCAGGTACAGGGTGTAGATCAGCCGGTCGGTGAGCTTCAGCGCGGTGTAGTAGTAGCCGAAGCACACGGCGACGAACAGGGCGATGGGCAGTGCAGTGAACGCTACGCCCACGGCCCTGCGGAACAGCGAGGTGTCGCGGTGCGCGGGGCTGCTTAGCAGCAGGCGGCTGAGCAGCCAGGCCATCAGTGCGTAGCAGGTCAGCACCACGCCGATACCCAGCACGTCGTCGGCCAGCGCCGAAGGCTGGTGCTCGGCCACCGCCACCACGCCGACCAGCGCCAGCACCACGGTGCCCAGGCGGCGTACCCAGCCACGCAGGAACTCGACCTGCGGCTTGTGCCAGCGGAAGTGGATTTCGGCCACGCCACCGGGGGCCAGGATGCGGTAGGCGGTGTAGAACACCAGCCAGGCCTGGGCCAGTTGCCAGAGGGCGGCGCCCAGGTTGGCGTTTTGCCCGCGGGCGTCGATCTGCAGGGCGTAGCTGCACAGCGCCAGGCCAAGGCTGACCGGCATCGCCAGGAGGATGTTGATAAGGATCGCCTGGGGCGTGTGCCACTGGCTGTCACGGCGGAAGTGGCCGATGTCCTGGTGCACCTTGCCCAGCCGTTGATACAGGTACTTGCGCCGCCACAACAGCGCGCCGATCACCAGCAACAGCGGCAGGAACAGCAGCGGGCGCTGGCTCAGGCCGTCGGCCAGCTCTTTCAGGCCCGAGCCCCACGGCAGGTTGGCGATCTGGTCGGCCAGGCGCTCGGGTACATAGCTCAGCCAGTCCCAGTCCAGCGGCTTGTTGCTGGGAATCCAGAACATCTGCTCGTCTAGGGTGGTCCGCAGGTTCTGTGCAGTGCCCAGCAGTTGCTTCTGGTTCAGCTGCAAGGTGATCGATTCGTTGAGCAGTGCCGACAGTTCGCGGTTCAGCCGCTCCAGCAGGTCACTGCGGGTAATCGCCACGTCCAGCAAGGCCTTGCGCAGCTGCGGGTTCACGTCTTCCTGCGCCTGGGCGGCCAGCAGCTTGTCGACGTAGGTGACCGGGCTGCTCATCTGTTCGCGTTGCTGGTTGACCTCGAACTGGTACAGGCGGGTGTCGGCGATCTGGTCGGCCAGGTCGCGGTCGACTTTCAGGTGCGGCAGGGTCTGCTTCTGCTTGTAGAGGATCTTCGACAGCAGCAGGCTGCCCTTGAGCACGTTGATCTGTTCGTCCAGCGCCTGATCGGCCTGGGTCAGGCTGTCCAGCTGCTGCTTGGTCCGCAGGTTCTGCTGGGTCAGCTCGTTGAGGCGGTCGGTGCTTTTCAGCAGGTAGTCTGAGAGCTTGAGGTTGATCGCGCTTTCGGTGGCCAGCAGGCTGCTGCCACCGGCCTTCTGGGCCTCGATCGACTGCTGGGTGACCGCTTCCTGGGACTGGGCCAGGCGCTTGCCGTTGATCAGGGTCTGCAGGTCCTGGATTTCCTGCTCCAGGCGCGCGGCGCGCTCGATCAGCAAATCATGACGAGCATTGCCCAGGTCTTGCAGCAGGCTGTTGCCGGCCAGTTCCTGGCGGCGCAACAGGGTCAGCGCGTTGAGCGAGGCGAGTTCGGCATTGAACTGGTTGCGCTGGTCGGCGTTGATCGACTTGCCGCCGTCCTTGCCGGTTTTAAGGATGTTGTTGATCTGCTGGGCGCGGGCCTGGCTATTGCTGATTTCGGCCTGGGCGCGTTCCGGGCGGGTTTGCGAATTGATGATCAGGCTGTTGGCTTCAGACAGCGCCTTCTGCAACTCGCCCTGCTGGGTGTTGCGTTCGCTGAGCATTTGCTCGAGCTGTGGCACGCTGAGGGCGGCGTAGCGTTGAGCGACAGGCTGCGCCTTGCTTTCCTTGAGCCTGGCCAGTTCCTTCTGGCTGTCACTGGTTTCCTTGGGCGCACTGGTCAGCTGCTGCTTGAGCGCGGCGAGCTTCCTTTCGTTGTCTTCCTTGCTGGCAAGCAGGCTCAACGTCTGTTCGAGCACTTGCTGCAGGGCCTTCTGGTCAGCCTCGGGCAGTTTGCGCTCGGCGATCTTGTCGAGGCTGTTCTGGATGCTGGCGGTGGTCGGGGCCTCTGCTGCGGTGGCCGCAAAGGAAAGGGACAGGCACAGCCCGAGAAGGGCTGTGCGAAGGTACACGCGCAGGGACATAGGCAGACTACTTGTGGATCCGGCAGAAACGAAGTTTAGAGGAACAATCCTGGTCCGGGTCGCGTTCCTTCGGGGAATCTGACGCCCACTTTCTGGATCTTGTTCCCGTCCATGGTTGCCACGGTCCAGATCGTGCCATGCCAATCGACCTGGTCACCTACTACTGGAGCGCCTCCGACCTTCTGTCGGATGAACTGCGCCAGCGGCATTTTCGCGTCCAGGCCATCGAGTTTCAGGCCGTAAAGTGCTGCCACCGCACCCAGTTCGGCATCGCCTTCGAGCACGAAGTCGCCAAAGAACCGCAGGTCCAGGCCACGCTGTGGTGCCTGGCTGAACAGCTTGCCCAGCGCCGGCAGGTTATGCTCGTGGCCGATCACGCAAAGCATGTCGCCCACTTCCAACACGGTACTGCCGGACGGGTGCAGCAGTTGCTCGCCACGGAACAGGGCGGCAATCCGCGTGCCTTCGGGCATTTTCAGCTCGCGCAGGGCGGCACCGATGCACCATTTTTCGGCGCCCAGGCGATACACGAACATTTCCCACTCGCTGGTGATGTGCACTTCCAGGGCTGAGCGGGAGATCGGCGCCGGGTCTGGCGGCACGGTCACTTTCAGCAGTTTGGCCATCCACGGCAGGCTGGTGCCTTGCACCAGCAGTGACACCAGCACGATGAAGAACGCCAGGTTGAAGAACAGCTGGGCGTCCGGCAGGCCGGCCATCAGCGGGAACACCGCCAGAATGATCGGTACCGCGCCGCGCAGGCCTACCCAGGAGATAAAGCCCTTTTCACGGCCATGGAAGGCCTTGAACGGCAGCAATGCAGCGACCACCGACAGCGGCCGCGCCACCAGAATCATCCACAATGCCAGGCCTAGCGCGGGCAAGGCGATGGGCAGCAAGTCGTGGGGCGTGACCAGCAGCCCCAGCACCAGGAACATGCCGATCTGGGCCAGCCAGGCCATGCCGTCGAGCATGTGCAGGATGCCGTGGCGGCTGCGGATGGGCTTGTTGCCCAGCACCAGGCCGCACAGGTACACGGCGAGGAAGCCGCTACCGTGCAGGGCGTTGGTCAGCGAAAACACCACCAGGCCGCCGGCTACCACGAGGATCGGGTACAGGCCACCGGCCAGGTTGATGCGGTTGACCAGCTGCAGCATCACCCAGCCGCCACCCAGGCCCAGCAGCCCGCCAATGCCGAATTCGCGCAACAGGTGGCCCAGCAGGCCCCAGTGCAGGCCGGTCTGGCCGCTGGCGATCATGTCGATCAGGGTGACCGTGAGGAACACCGCCATTGGGTCGTTGCTGCCCGACTCGATCTCGAGGGTGGCGGTAACCCGCTCGTTCAAGCCTTTGCCGCCCAGCAGCGAGAACACCGCAGCGGCGTCGGTGGAGCCGACGATGGCGCCGATCAGCAGGCCCTGGATCAGGCTCAGGTTGAACAGCCAGGCTGCAACCAGGCCGGTGAGGGCGGTGGTGATCATCACCCCGACCGTGGCCAGCGACAGCGCCGGCCACAGCGCCACGCGGAAGCTTGCTACCCGCGTGCGCAGGCCACCGTCCAGCAGGATCACAGCCAGTGCCAGGTTGCCCACCAGGTAGGCGGTCGGGTAGTTGTTGAAGATGATACCGCCACCATCGACACCGGCGACCATGCCGACGGCGAGGATGATGACCAGAATAGGGATGCCCAGGCGCGATGACAGGGAACTGACCAGGATACTTGCGCCCACCAGCAATGCGCCGATCAAGAACAGGCTGTTGATGGTGCTTGCATCCAAAGGCAGGTACTCCGGGACAGCGCGGGGAAATAGGACTAGATAGCATGCTGCTAGCAGGTCGCGTGCCAATCGATTCTAACCTGATGAATTGGCAGCATGTAAAGCGTTTCTGCAGATGTAGAAAAGGCACCGCGGTGGGTGCCTTTTCCTGTGTTGCCTGGGCGGGCCTCTTCGCAGCGCAAGGCTGCTCCTACAGGGGAATGCGCATTCCTGTAGGAGCAGCCTTGTGCTGCGAATGGGCCGCACAGCGGCCCCGGGGTTTTATCAGGCCTGCTTCACTTCACGCATCGGCTTGCCTTTCACCGGCGCATCACCTGCCACATAGTACTTGGCAGTGCTGCGCGGCAGCGGCTTGCGGCCACGGATCTTGTCCGAGATCTTCTCGGCAATCATGATCGTGGTGGCGTTGAGGTTGCCGGTGATGATCAGCGGCATGATCGAGGCATCGACCACACGCAGGCCTTTCATGCCATGCACGCGGCCTTCGCCGTCAACCACTGCCATGTCGTCGGTGCCCATCTTGCACGAGCAGGACGGGTGGAAGGCGGTTTCGGCGTGCTCGCGGATGAACTTGTCCAGCTGCTCGTCGGTTTGCACGTCGGCGCCCGGGCTGATCTCGCGGCCACGGTACGGGTCCAGCGCTGGCTGGGCCATGATTTCGCGGGTCAGGCGGATTCCGTCACGGAATTCCTGCCAGTCCTGCTCGGTGGACATGTAGTTGAACAGGATGCTCGGGTGCTGGCGCGGGTTTTTCGACTTGGCCTGGATGCGACCACGGGCAGGCGAGCGCATGGAACCCATGTGCGCCTGGAAGCCGTGTTCCTTCACGCCGTTGGAGCCGTTGTAGTTAATGGCCACCGGCAGGAAGTGGTACTGAATGTTCGGCCACTTGAATTCAGGGCGGGTACGGATGAAACCGCCAGCCTCGAACTGGTTGCTGGCGCCGATGCCGGTGCCGTTGAACAGCCACTCGGCACCGATGGCCGGCTGGTTCCACCACAGCAGCGATGGGTACAGCGATACCGGCTGGGTGCAGGCGTACTGCAGGTACAACTCCAGGTGGTCCTGCAGGTTTTCACCAACACCCGGCAGGTCGTGTACAACCGGGATGTCGAGGCTTTCCAGCAGGTGACGCGGGCCGACGCCGGAGCGCTGCAGCAGCTGCGGCGAAGCGATGGCGCCGGAGCTGACGATCACTTCCTTGCGGGCACGGGCTTCAACACGCTCTTCGCTGTCGCCGACCAGGTAGGTCACGCCAACGGCGCGCTTGCCGTCGAACAGTACGCGGTCGCTCAGGGCGTGGGTGACGATGGTCAGGTTCGGGCGCTTCTTGGCCTGGTCCAGGTAGCCACGGGCGGTGCTGGAGCGGCGGCCGTTCTTGGTGACCGAACGGTCCATCGGGCCGAAGCCTTCCTGCTGGTAGCCGTTGAGGTCTTCGGTGCGCGGGTAACCAGCCTGCACGCCGGCCTCGACCATGGCGTGGAACAGCGGGTTGTTGCCGGCCTTTGGCGTGGCAACGCTGACCGGGCCTTCACCACCGTGGTAATCGTTCGGGCCGATGTCACGGGTTTCGGCTTTACGGAAGTACGGCAGGCAATCCAGGTAGGTCCAGTCTTCCAGGCCTGGCAGCTCTGCCCAGCCGTCGAAGTCCATGGCGTTGCCGCGGATGTAGCACATGCCGTTGATCAGCGACGAGCCACCCAGGCCCTTGCCACGGCCACATTCCATGCGGCGGCCGTCCATGTGCGGCTCCGGGTCGGTCTCGTACGCCCAGTTGTAGCGGCGGCCTTGCAGCGGGAAGGCCAGGGCGGCTGGCATCTGGGTGCGGAAGTCGAAGCGGTAGTCGGGGCCACCGGCTTCCAGCAGCAGTACGGTGACGCCGGCGTCTTCGGTCAGGCGGGTGGCCAGGGTGTTACCGGCCGAACCGGCACCGACGATGATGTAATCGAATTCTTGGGACATGAAAGTACCCTCGTGTTGGCGGTGATCAGGGAGCGGGAACGCCCGTGCACAGCGGCACGGGCGTGGCTAGACAGGGCTTAGAAAACCGAGTTGTAGCCGCCCAGCTCGACCTGGACCGACTTGATGCGAGTGTATTGAGCCAGCGAGCTGACGCCGTTCTCACGGCCGACGCCCGACTGCTTGTAGCCACCGACCGGCATTTCGGCCGGCGATTCACCCCAGGCGTTGATCCAGCAGATGCCGGCTTCCAGCTTGTGGATGATGCGGTGGGCGCGGGTGATGTCGTTGGTGCACACACCGGCGGCCAGGCCGTACTCGGTGTCGTTGGCACGACGGATCACTTCTTCTTCGGTCTCGTAGGACAGGATGCTCATGACCGGGCCGAAGATCTCTTCCTTGACGATGGTCATGTCGTCGGTGCAGTCGGTGAACACGGTCGGGGCCACGAAGGCGCCCTTGGCGAAGTCACCTTCGGTCAGACGCTCGCCGCCGCACAGTACGCGGGCACCTTCTTCTTTACCCTTGGCGATGTAGCCCAGCACGTTTTCCATGTGGGCGAAGCTGACCAGCGGGCCGAAGTTGGTGTTTTCGTCTTCCGGGTTGCCAACGCGGATGCGGGCAACACGCTCGGCGATCTTGGCTTCGAAAGCAGCTTTCATTTCAGCCGGGATGAACACGCGGGTGCCGTTGGTGCACACCTGGCCCGAGCTGTAGAAGTTGGCCATCATGGCGATGTCGGCGGCCTTGTCCAGGTCGGCGTCGGCGCAGATGATCAGTGGCGACTTGCCGCCCAGTTCCATGGTGACTTCCTTCAGCGAGGAGCTGGAGGCGCTGGCCATGACTTTCTTGCCGGTGGTGGTGCCGCCGGTGAAGGAGACTTTTTCGATGCGCGGGTGCTCGGTCAGCCAGGTGCCGACTTCGCGGCCGCTGCCGGTCAGCACGTTGAACACGCCATTTGGCAGGCCGGCTTCGGTGTAGATCTCGGCCAGTTTCAGGGTGGTCAGCGAGGTGACTTCCGACGGCTTGAAGATCATCGCGTTGCCGGCGGCCAGGGCCGGGGCGGATTTCCACAGGGCGATCTGGATCGGGTAGTTCCAGGCGCCGATACCCACGGTCACGCCCAGCGGCTCGCGGCGGGTGTAGACGAAGGACGATTCGCGCAGCGGGATCTGCTCGCCTTCGATGGCCGGTACCAGGCCTGCATAGTATTCCAGCACGTCGGCGCCGGTGACGATGTCGACATAGCGGGTTTCGGAGTATGACTTGCCGGTGTCCAGGGTTTCCAGCTGGGCCAGCTCATCGTTGCGCTCGCGCAGGATGTCAACGGCGCGGCGCAGGATGCGCGAACGCTGCATGGCGGTCATCGCAGCCCAGACTTTCTGGCCACGCTCGGCGCTTTCGACAGCTTTCTCGACGTCAGCCTCGGTGGCACGTTGCACGTGGGCGAGGACTTCGCCGGTAGCCGGGTTGATGGCTTCGAAAGTGGCATCGCTGCCAGCGTCGACGTAAGCGCCATCAATGTAGAGTTTTTGCGTTCCGAAACGGGCCATAGTGTCCTCGCAAGTGCAGTGTGTGGTTTGGCTTGCGCGTCACGCTCCTGCTGGGTTGGCAAGGGCCGTGCGTGCTGGTTCAGCGGCCTGGTCGTTTGTGCCCAGGGTGTGCTGTTTAGCCAGTTGTAGATCCATGTATTCGTAAGCAATCCGTATCGCCTGGTCGGTGTCGAATGCATCACCCGACAGGGCGCCACGCAGCCACAGGCCGTCGATCAGGGCTGCCAGGCCGCGGGCTGCCTTACGCGCATGGTAGAGCGGCAGGGCGCGGCGGAACTGGCAGCACAGGTTGGAATACAAGCGGTGGTCGTTGATCCGCTGCAACCTGTGCAAATCGGGCTGGTGCATGCTGGAAGCCCAGAAGGCCAACCAGGTTTTCATTGCCGGGCCGTTCACCTGGCTGGCATCGAAGTTGCCCTCGATGATCACTTTCAGGTGAGCGCGCGGGCTGTCGTCCGTCAGGGCCTGACGGCGTGCTCTGACGCCTTCGTTGAGCATGCTCATGATGTAACCCATCGTCGCTGCTATCAGGCCGTTCTTGTCCCGAAAGTAGTGACTGATGATGCCGTTCGACACACCGGCCAAACGGGCAATCAGCGCAATGCTGGCGTCCCCCAGACCGACCTGATCGACCGCCTGCAACGTGGCTTCGATCAACTGCTGGCGGCGGATGGGTTGCATACCGACCTTGGGCATCTTGCTATCTCCTCAGGCCTGCGAGCAGACGACGGGCGGCTGACTCGGCGAAGGCCAGTCTATTTTGTTTTGATTGAACGTTCAATCAATAAAGAATAAGCTCTGCGACAATTTGTGCCATTGACAGTTTTTCAGGCGGTCGAGAAGGCACGGATTGACACCCCAGGAAATCGTGTAACCCCCGGAATACAAGGCGTTGACGGGCATGAGCGATGCGAAATGCAGATTCTGCCGTACGGCCACGTGCCCTGCGACAGGCCCTTGGAGCGGGCGGGGTGATCTGTGACGAATGCGCGCACCTCTGCGGATGCGTGGGCATTTTCTGCAGGCCACCTGTCTGTTTTTTTGCAACGTATCGATTCGGGATCACGGTTTCCAGGGTGCTTTTATAACACCTGACGCAGTGGGGATATTCCACCAATTGCTCGGGAAAGAATGATTAGCCTCCACAAAGCCGTACTGCCCGGAGCATTCGTGCAATGAGTTCTGCCTCACTTACCAAGCCCCCCGCCGAGAGGGTACGGGTCAACCGCGTAGTGTTCTTCACCTCCGCGCTGATGATCCTTGTTCTGACTGCCTTGCTGATCGCTGTACCCGATACTGCCGGCCAGGTGCTGGGCGTGGCCCAGAAATGGCTGACGCGTACCTTTGGCTGGTACTACATGCTGGTGATCTGTGGTTACCTGCTGTTCGTCGTCTACCTGGCCTTCTCCGATTACGGCAAGCTCAAGCTGGGTGGCAAGGACGACCAGCCTGACTTCAGCTACGGCGCCTGGGCCGGCATGCTGTTCTCTTCCGGCATCGGCATTTCGCTGCTGTACTTCGGCGCTTCCGAGCCGCTGGACCACTACTTCAACCCACCAGAAGGTACCCCGGCCAGCCTCGAAGCTGCGCGCCAGGGCCTGCAGCTGACCTTCCTGCACTGGGGCCTGCATGGCTGGGCGATCTACGCCCTGGTCGGCCTGGCCGTGGGTTACTTTGCCTACCGTCACAACCAGCCGCTGGCACTGCGCTCGGCGCTGTACCCGCTGGTGGGTGAGCGTTGGGTCAAGGGTGCTGCCGGCAACGCGGTGGACATCTTCGGCATGTTCGTGACCCTGCTGGGCCTGGTGACCAACCTGGGGATCGGCTCGATGCAGGTGTCCTCGGGGCTTGAATACCTGTTCGGCATGGAGCACAGCCAGACCAACCTGCTGGTGGTGATCCTGGTCATGGCCGGCGTGGCTACCGTAGCGGCGGTATCGGGCGTGGAAAACGGCATTCGCCGGCTGTCCAACCTGAACATCCTGCTGTTCAGCGGCCTGCTGCTGTTCGTGCTGCTGGCGGGCAACACCCTGCACCTGTTCAACGGTTTTGTGCAGAACGTTGGCGACTACCTCAACGGCATCGTGCTGAAAACCTTCGACCTGTACGTGTACGAAGGCGAAGCCGGCAAGTCCGAGCGCTGGCTGGGCCTGTGGACCGTGTTCTACTGGGCCTGGTGGATCTCCTGGGGCCCGTTCGTCGGCATGTTCATTGCCCGTATCTCCAAGGGCCGTACCGTGCGCCAACTGGTCAGCGGCGTACTGTTGATCCCGCTAGGCTTCACCTTGGCCTGGCTGTCGATCTTCGGCAACACCGCACTGGACCTGGTGATCAACCAGGGGGCGGTGGAGCTGGGCAAGACCGCGCTGGAACAGCCGTCAATGTCGATCTACCAGCTGCTGGAATACTTCCCGGCGGCGAAGATCGTGATTGGTGTGGCGGTATTTGTCGGCTTTGTGCTGTTCCTTACCCCGGCCGACTCCGGTGCGGTGATGATGGCCAACCTGTCGTGCAAAGGCGGCAAGGTCGATGAAGACGCCCCGCACTGGATGGTGGTGTTCTGGTCGGTGGTCATCACCCTGGTCACCATCGGCCTGCTGTTTGCCGGCAACTTCGAAGCCATGCAGACCATGGTCGTGCTGGCGGGCCTGCCGTTCTCGGTGGTGCTGGTGCTGTTCATGTTCGGCCTGTACAAGGCAATGAAGCAGGACGTTGCAGTAGAAAGCGAACGCGCCGAGCTGGCCGCCCGTGGCCGTCGCGGTTTCAGCGAGCGCCTGACCCAGCTGGAGCTGCAGCCGACCCAGGCTGTGGTGCAGCGCTTCATGGACAAGCAGGTCAGCCCGGCGCTGAAAGAAGCGGCCGCGCAGTTGCAGACCCTGGGCTTCGAGGTGGAAACCCGCGTTGGCCAGTCGCGCAACATGATGGGCCTGCGGGTGATGATGGACGAGGGTAACCCGTTCGTTTACGAAGTGAGCCTGGACGGCTACATGGCCGCGCCGAGCGAGGCGCCGGTTGAAGGCGAACCGGAAGTGCGTCAGCGCTACTACCGCGCCGAGGTGTACCTGCACGACGGCAGCCAGGAGTATGACCTGATGGGCTTTGCGCCGGAGCAGATCGTGCGTGATGTGCTGGATCAGTTCGAAAGCCACCGCCAGTTGCTGGGGCGTGTGTACAGCTGATTGCAGTTGATGCAAACAAAACCCCGCTCACTGAGCGGGGTTTTTTTATACCTTGAAGGTTGCGCGGCCGATTGTAGGAGCGGCCTTGTGTCGCGAAAGGGGCGCGCAGCGGCCCAAAGGTTTCAGCATTGATGCAGACATTGCCGGGGCTGCTTCGCAGCCCTTTCGCGACACGAGGCCGCTCCTACAAAGAGCGCGGAGGTGCTGAAATCAGCGATTGGTGTAGCGGCCATTCTTGCCATGCCCAGGCATCGCCTGGTTGCTGCGCACGGCGATCATCTGGCTGAGCCTGATCAGTTCGATGCCCTGGGCCTTGAGCTGCGGCAGTGCCCGTTCCAGCACTTCGAGGGTTTGTGGGTAAGGATGCCCGATCAATACTGCAGACCCTTGCTTGCGCGCCAGGGTGATGCCTTGCTGCAACTGCCCGGTGATCGCCTCGGTAGTGCGCACATCGTCGAGGAACACATCCCGCGAAACGTGGGCCAGGCCGATGCGCTGGGCCTCGGCTGCGGCCACGGTGGCGGCGCTGGTGCGGCTGTCGACGAAGAACAGGTGGCGTTGCTGCAGTTCACCCATCAACCAGGCCATGGGTTCGCGCTGCGCCGTCATGCGGCTGCCCATGTGGTTGTTGATGCCGGCCGCGTAGGGCACCTTCGCCAAGGCCGCCTCCAGGCGGCGGGCCAGTTCCTCGATGGCGATGTCCGGGTGCCAGGCATAGGGCCCGGTGGCCGGGTCCATGGGCATGTGCAGGATCACCGTCTTGCCGGCCTTGTGGGCCTGGCGGGCGAAGTCGCTGGCATGCGGGGTGTCGGGCATGATCGCCATGGTCACCGGCCCAGGCAGGGCCAGGGTTCGGCTGTCACGGTCGGGGCTTTGGCCCAGGTCGTCGATGATGATGCTCATGTAGGCCTTGCCGGCCGGCGCCGCTTGCGCGACCCCGGCCAACAGGCAGAACAACAGACACAGCAGGTAACGCATCGTGTGGATCATTTGCCCGAGGTGATGTTCAGCCCTTTGAGCAGGCTCAGGGCCTGGCTCAGCTGGAAGTCATCGTCCTGCGGGCGTTCCTTGCGCTTGCTGCTGCCGGTCGGGCGGTCGGCGCCGCCGTTGCCGTTGCCCAAGTGCCCCTGCAGGTCGGCTTCCTTGAAGTTTTCGGTGTCGACTTCGGCGGTGAGCTTGGCCGGGCGCACTTCGATGTCCGGGACGATGCCCTGGGCCTGGATCGAGCGGCCGTTGGGGGTGTAGTACAGCGCGGTGGTGAGTTTCAGGGCGCGGTCGTTGGCCAGCGGCAGCACGGTTTGCACCGAGCCTTTGCCGAAGCTGTCGGTACCCATCAGCACGGCGCGCTTCTGGTCCTGCAGGGCACCGGCGACGATCTCGGAGGCCGAGGCACTGCCGCCGTTGATCAGCACCACCAGTGGCACGCCTTCGCTGGCGTCGGCCGGGTCGGCCGAGAAGCGCAGTTCGGAGTTGGCGATGCGGCCCTTGGTGTAGACGATCAGGCCCTTGGTCAGGAAGTGGTCGGCCACTTCCACTGCCGACTGCAATACGCCGCCCGGGTTGTTGCGCAGGTCCAGCACTACGCCGCGCAACTTCTTGCCGTTGTCCTTGCGCAACTTGGCCAGCGCCTTGCCCACTTCGTCGCCGGTCTTGACCTGGAACTGGGTGATGCGGATGTAGCCGTAGTCGTTCTCCAGCAACTGGCTCTTCACGCTCTTGACCTGGATGACCGCGCGGGCCAGGGTCACGTCGAACGGATTGCCGCCGTCGCGCACCAGGGTCAGGGTGATCTTCTCGCCGATCTTGCCGCGCATCTTGTCGACCGCTTCGGTCATGGTCTGGCCACGGGTCGGGGCGCCATTGATCTTGACGATCAGGTCGCCCGCCTGCACACCGGCACGCGAAGCCGGGGTGTCGTCGATGGGCGAGACCACCTTGATGAACCCGTCTTCCTGGCCCACTTCGATGCCCAGCCCGCCGAACTCGCCGCTGGTGCTTTCCTGCAGCTCCTGGAAGTCCTCGGGGCCGAGGTAGGCGGAGTGCGGGTCGAGGTTGCTGAGCATGCCCTTGATGGCGTTTTCCAGCAGGGTCTTGTCATCCACCGGTTCGACGTAGGCAGCCTTGATGCGGTCCATGACCTCGGCGAAGGTGCGCAGCTCTTCCAGCGGCAGCGGCGCCTTGGCGGTCACCTCGGTGGCTGGCACTGCGGCGGCCTTGGCCGGCTCTGCGGCGGTGGCCAGGGGCGCGCCGACCGCCAGGGCGATGGACAGGGCCAGCTGGGTGAGACGAGGCGAGTGCAGCATGTCGAACGAACTCCTGATCCTGTAAGCGCTCCCTGGGGAGCATCGGCGCAGCATTCAGGCTACGCCGTAGAAATTTGACTAGCCCCGGCACCACTGCGAAGGGTCGGTAGGCCGACCCTGCTGGCGGATGGCGAAGTACAAGCCTGCCGCGTCCTGGCCACCGCTGTCGCCAACGGTGGAAATGGCTTCACCGGCCTTGACGATATCACCGGCGCTCTTGAGCAGGCTCTGGTTGTGGCCGTACAGGCTCAGGTAACCGTTGCCATGGTCGAGAATGACCAGAAGCCCGGCGCCGCGCAACCAGTCGGCAAACACCACGCGCCCGCCGTGCACCGCACGTACCTGGGTGCCCGGGTTGGCGCTGATCATCACCCCGTCCCACTTGGCACGGGCGTCGCTGCCGCGGGCATCACCGAAGCGTGCCAGCAATCGACCGTTCACGGGCCATGGAAGTTTTCCCCGCGCTGAAGAAAATGCGCCGCCGTAGCTTGCGCCGTCGGTGGAAACCATTGGGCCGAGGGTGGTGCGGGCCTTTTTCGGTGGTTCCACGGGCTCCTGGGCCTGCTTGCGGGCGGCGGCGGCGGCCAGGGCTTCCTGCTGGCGGCGTTTTTCCGCTTCCTGCTGGGCCAGCAAGGCTTTCTTGCGGGCTTCTTCCGCTTCGCGGGCCTGTCGGGCCAGGGTTTCCTCGATGGTCTTGAGGACTTTGGCCAGGTCGGCCTGGTCCTGCTCGCGGGCCTGCAACTTCTGGTCGCGATCCTTCATGTCGCCATTTAGCTTGGCCAGCACCTGCTGGCGCTTGCCTCGCTCGGTTTCCAGGGCCTGGCGGCGGCTGTCGAGGTCGGCGCGCTGGGCCAGCAACTGTTGCTGCTGGCCCGCAATGTCCTGCTCGACGTTGGCCAACTGGCGCAAGGTCTCGTTGAAGGTGCGCAATTGCTCCAGGCGCGCCTTGCTCAGGTAATCGTAGTAGGTGAGGGTGCGCGCGAACTTCTCGGGGTTCTGCTGGTTGAGCAGCAGCTTGAGGTATTCCTCGCGGCCGTTGTTCTGGTAGGCCGAACGGGCCTGAATGGCGATCAGTCGCTGTTGTTCAACGCGGGCGCTCTGGAGTTTTTTTTTCTCGGTTTCAAGGCGCTCCAGATCGCCCTCGGTCTTTTTTAGCTCTTGCTGTAGAGCCTCCACCTGTTTTTCGAGATCGCCGATGTCGGTCTCGGTGGCTTTGAGGTCCTTTTGCACACCGGCCTTTTCTTCCTGGAGCTTGCCCAGCGTCTTCTTGAGCTCGGCAATGTCCTGGCGGGTGGCGTCCAGTTGCTGCTGGGTCTGCGCACGCTCATCGGCGAAGGCCGGGCTGAGCAGGCAAGACAGGGCGAGTAGGATCAGGGCGCGAAGCATGGGGTTTGGCGTACCAAGGATGGAGACTGGCCTAGTATGCCCGCCCGGGCAGGCAAAAAAAACGCCTCACTGCGGGAGCAGGGGGGCGTTGGTCTGGAATTCATGTGCAATCGGGGCCGCTTCGCGGCCCTTCGCGGGCATGCCCGCTCCCACAAAAGCAGCGAGTGCAGCCGGTTCTGTGGGAGCGGGCGTGCCCGCGAAGGGTCGCGAAGCGGCCCCAATACACCGAATCAGGCGTCGACCAGAATCGACGTACCGGTCATTTCCACCGGCTTTTCCAGCCCCAGCAGCTTCAGCATGGTCGGCGCCACGTCGGCCAGCACGCCGCCATCGCGGACCTTGACGTTGCGCTTGCCCACATAAATGAACGGCACCGGCTCGGTGGTGTGCGCGGTGTGCGCCTGGCCGGTGCATTCGTCTTCCATCTGCTCGACGTTGCCGTGGTCGGCGGTAATCAGCGCTTCGCCGTCTACCTTTTCCAGCGCTTCGACAATGCGCCCTACACAGGTATCCAGCGCTTCGACTGCCTTGACCGCCGCCTCGAACACGCCCGTGTGGCCAACCATGTCGCCGTTGGCGTAGTTGACCACGATCACGTCGTAACGCTGCTGCTCGATGGCTTCGACAATGCGGTCGGTCACTTCTGGTGCGTTCATTTCCGGCTGCAGGTCGTAGGTGGCAACCTTCGGCGACGGGATCAGGATGCGTTCTTCGCCTTCGAACGGCTCTTCACGCCCGCCCGAGAAGAAGAAGGTAACGTGGGCGTACTTCTCGGTCTCGGCGATGCGCAGCTGGGTCTTGCCGTTCTTGGCCAGGTACTCGCCCAGCACATTGTTCAGGCTGGACGGTGCAAAGGCTGCGGGGGCCGGGATCTTGGCCGAGTACTGGGTCAGGCCGATGTAGGCCGCCAGTTTTGGCAGGCGGGCACGCGGGAACTCGTTGAAGTCGGCTTCGACGAACGCACGCGACAGCTCGCGGGCGCGGTCGGCGCGGAAGTTCATGAAGATCACGGCATCGCCATCTTCGACCTTGACCGCTTCACCAATGCGCGTGGCCTTGACGAACTCGTCGCTCTCGTCACGGGCGTAGGCCGCTTCCAGGCCGGCCTGGGCGGTGTCGGCGGTGTACTCGGCGGCGCTGTCGACGATCAGGTTGTAGGCGGCACTGACACGGTCCCAGCGGTTGTCGCGGTCCATGGCAAAGTAGCGGCCGATCAGGGTGGCGATGCGGCCCTTGCCCAGCTTGGCGAAAGTGCCGTCGAGCAGTTCGATGGACGACTGTGCGCTGCGTGGCGGGGTGTCGCGGCCGTCGAGGAAGGCGTGCAGGTAGATTTTTTCTGCACCGCGCTGCGCAGCCAGTTCGGCCATGGCCACCAGGTGGTCCTGGTGGCTGTGCACGCCACCATCGGACAGCAGGCCGAGGATGTGCACGGCCTTGCCGGCACTGGCGGCCTTGTCCACGGCAGCGGTGAGCACCGGGTTCTCGAAGAACTCGCCATCGCGGATGGCTTTGGTGACGCGGGTGAAGTCCTGGTAGACGACGCGGCCGGCCCCCAGGTTCATGTGACCGACTTCGGAGTTGCCCATCTGCCCGTCCGGCAGGCCGACATCCATGCCCGAGCCGGAGATGAGGCCATGCGGCTGGGTGGCGCGCAGGCGATCATAGACCGGCGTATTGGCGGCAAAGATAGCGTTGTGTTCGGGGATTTCGCTGTGGCCGAAGCCATCCAGGATAATCAGGACCAGGGGTTTGGGCGTGCTCGTCATCAATCAAACTCACGGTTGTTCAAAGATGATAAAGACACGCATTTTAGGGCAAATACGCCACCTGCGGCGAATATTCGTCCTGTTCCCTGACCAGCGCGGCCAATGCGGCAACATGAAGGTACCTTTGCGGCCGGCCCGTCGGGCTTTGGTGGTACTGGGGGGCTGTGTATACTGGCCGGCATTTTCAATCGCCTGGAACACCGCTGATGGTTGCTCACCTGATTCAATTCGCGACAGATCACTACATCCTGGTTGCGATCTTCGTTGTTCTGCTGGTACTGCTGCTGCTCAATGAAATCCGCCGTGGCGGCCAGAGCCTGAGCAATGGCCAACTGACCGCCCTGGTCAATGCCGACAAGGGCCTGGTCCTCGACATCCGTACTGCCAAGGAATACGCCGCCGGCCACATCGTCGGTGCGATCAACATTCCGCAGGACAAGCTGGCCGCCCGCATGAGCGAGCTGGACAAGCACAAAGAGAAGACCCTGATCGTCGTCGACGCAATGGGCCAGCAGTCCGGCACCCACTGCCGCGAACTGCTCAAGGCTGGTTACACCGCCGCCAAACTGAGCGGTGGCGTTTCCAGCTGGAAAGCCGATAACCTGCCCCTGGTGAAGTGATATGAAGCCCGTCATCGTCTATTCCAGCGACTACTGCCCCTACTGCATGCGCGCCAAGTACCTGCTCGAGAGCAAGGGCGTGGCCTTCGAAGAAATCAAGGTCGACGGCAAGCCGCAGGTTCGTGCCGAGATGAGCCAGAAGGCTGGCCGTACGTCGGTGCCGCAGATCTGGATCGGCAGCACCCATGTCGGTGGATGCGATGACCTCTATGCCCTGGAGCGCGCCGGCAAGCTCGACGCGCTGCTGGCGGCCTGATTTGCACTGCATTCAAAAACATTAGGATAAGGACCTGCCATGACTGACCAACAGACCAACGGCGCTGCTGCAGAAGACAACAGCCCTCAGTTCTCCCTGCAGCGCATCTATGTGCGCGACCTGTCGTTCGAGGCCCCAAAAAGCCCGCAGATCTTCCGCCAGACCTGGGAGCCGAGCGTTGCGCTGGACCTGAACACCAAGCAGAAAGCCCTGGAAGGTGACTTCCACGAAGTGGTGCTGACCCTGTCGGTAACCGTCAAGAACGGTGACGAAGTGGCTTTCATTGCTGAAGTGCAGCAGGCCGGTATCTTCCTGATCGCCAACCTGGATGCGGCTTCGATGAGCCACACCCTGGGTGCGTTCTGCCCGAACATCCTGTTCCCGTACGCCCGTGAGACCCTGGACAGCCTGGTGACCCGCGGTTCGTTCCCGGCCCTGATGCTGTCGCCGGTCAACTTCGACGCCCTGTACGCGCAAGAAATGCAGCGCATGCAGGAAGCCGGCGAAGTGCCGACCGTTCAGTAATCACTGCCGGTATCAAGAAAGCGCCTCTCGGGGCGCTTTTTTGTTGCCTGTTCCGGCCTCTTCGCGGGGCAAGCCCGCTCCCACATTGAACTGTGTACGCCAAACCCTTGTGGGAGCGGGCTTGCCCCGCGAAGAGGCCGGCCCTGCCAATGCATCAGCTACCGGCAAACCCGTTCTGCCGCCAGGCCTCATACACCGTCACCGCCACGGTATTGGACAGGTTCAGGCTACGGCACCCCGGCCGCATCGGCAGGCGCAGGCGTTGTTCGGCCGGCAGGCTGTCCAGCACCTCGGCCGGCAACCCGCGGCTCTCTGGCCCGAACAGGAAGGCGTCGCCCGGCTGATAGACCACTTCATGGAACGGGTGCGAGCCCTTGGTGGTAAAGGCGAACAGCCGTGGATTACCCAGGCTTGCCAGGCATCCGGCCAGGCTCTCGTGGCGCTTGAGCGTGGCATACTCATGGTAATCCAGCCCCGCGCGACGCAGGCGCTTGTCATCCAGTTCGAAGCTGATGGGTTCGATCAGGTGCAGGTCGCAGCCGCTGTTGGCGCACAGACGAATGATGTTGCCGGTATTCGGCGGAATTTCTGGTTGAAAAAGGATGACGTGAAACATGCACGGCTCCAAGCGTGAAGATGACGGGCATTCTACCCCTGAACCGGACGTGCGTTCGAAGGCCTTCCCACGGGTAATGCTGTCACTGGCGATTGTCGGTCTGATGGTAGGGCTGATGATCGGCCGCCTGACCGCGCCCGACGAGCGTGAGTTGCAACAGGTGGAGGTGGTGCAGGATGGCCTGACGCTGTGGTTCAACGAAGAGCCCAAGCTGCATGGCGAGAATGTGGAAGGCACGGTTGCGCTGCTGTTCCAGGCTCAGGGTAAGGCCCAGCAAGGGCAATTGAGCCTGCAAGGCAAACCGGTCAGCTGGCGGGTGCAGAAGAGTGACGAAGGGTTGCTGCTGACGGTGATTGCCGCGCGTCCCCTGCACGGCGAGTGGGCCGGTGCAGAGGACGATGGGCGTTGGCGGGTGCAGGTGACACTGCACGAATAAAAGAGGGGATGTCCCGGCCTGCCTGTACCAGGGTCCCCAAAAGGGGTTACTGCGTATAAAGGGGGGATGACCCGGCCTGCCTGTACCGAGGTCCCCAAAACGGGCGGTGCTGCGAATAAAAGAGGGGTTCACCCGGCCTGCCTGTACCAGGGCCCCCGAAACTGGGTATGTATTAGCTATTGCAGGGGGCGTGCCA
Source organism: Pseudomonas sp. SAS7 (assembly GCF_052112345.1). Taxonomy (NCBI): domain Bacteria; kingdom Pseudomonadati; phylum Pseudomonadota; class Gammaproteobacteria; order Pseudomonadales; family Pseudomonadaceae; genus Pseudomonas; species Pseudomonas sp. SAS7. The sequence continues at coordinate 497,647 of NZ_JBEGGO010000002.1, forward strand.
ATTTTGCAAAGCCCGTGAATGTTGGGCTTTGAGGGGGATTTGGCCGGGTTTTGAGGGGATTTGTGCCTTCCAGAGGTGCATCGGGCACAGGATCGGTGCATCGGGGCTGAAATAGCTGGGGCCGCTTTGCGGCCCTTTCGCGG